>CAZIIS010000001.1:0-20127 GCA_964539295.1 uncultured Fimbriimonadaceae bacterium
CGCCTTTGGCCGCGGCGTCCTCCCCCTCCGTAGCCGAAGGCGTACGGAGGGGGTGTAGGGGGAGGTACAAGCCGTGGCGCTTCGCTCCCGCGCCAGCCACGACCCGTCGGCGCTCCTCCCAACCCACGGCGTCATCCCGAGCGGAGCGAGGGATCTCGGACGTTTCCCAACCATCGAGGCCCATCTGACCGAGATCCCTCACCTTCGGTTCGGGATGACACGCTTGGAGGTTGGGTGGCCGGGGTGATGTCTTTTGCACCCCGGTCCGAAGGACAACACGCCGCGAGGCCGCCTCCGCCTCCCCCCGCCGCGGCGGCATACAAACAAAGCAGTAGGACGCTGCGCCGAGGCGGTTGCGAACCATAATGGACCCAAAGCGACCATGGAGAACGGACCCGATACCTCCCGACCCGACGGCGTACACGCGATGATCCCCCGCGAGCAGATGACGCCCGCCGCGCGCAAGCTTCGCGACACCTACGCGATCACCCCGGGGGCGCCGTTCCTCCGAACCGAGTTCGGCTACTTCAGCCTGGAGCGGTGGTACGAGGAGGGCCTCGACCCCGACGTGCCGCTGAGCGAGGCGTTCGACTACGACGAGCCCGGCTTCCACGCGCTCGGGCAGCTCGGTTGGTGCGAGGCAGAGTTCGTGCCGTGCTTCGAAGAAAAGGTGCTGGAGGACCGCGGCGAGTACGAACTGGTGCAAGACTACGCCGGACGGGCGGTGCTCTGCTTCAAGGGCCGGCGCACGGGCTTCATGCCCGAGTACCTGGACCACCCGGTGAAGGACTGGAAGACCTGGGAGGAGGACGTGAAGTGGCGACTCGACCCGAGCTCGCCGGAGCGGGTGGCGGACCTGGACGAGCGGATGGCGAAGGCGAAGGCCGCCGCGGCGCGGGGCGAGATGATCCAGGCCAACCTGGGCGGCATCTACATGATCCTGCGCTCGCTCATCGGGCCGACCGAGCTGCTCTACGCCGTCTACGACCAACCAGACCTGATCCACGACTGCTGCCGCACTTGGTTCGCGTTGGCCGACTCGGTGATGGAGCGACACCAGAAGCACGTCGCCATCGACGAGATCTTCTTCGCGGAGGACATCTGCTACAACCACGGGCCGCTGATCGCGCCGGACATGATCCGCGAGTTCATCCTGCCCTACTACGACCAACTCATCCGCAACGTGAGGGCGCGCAACATCGACCAAAGCCGCCACGTTTACGTGCAACTCGACACGGACGGCTACTCGGTTCCGGTGATCGACCTGTACCGGGCGATCGGCTTCGACGCGATGAGCCCGTTCGAGGTGGCGTCGGGGTGCGACGTGGTGGCGATCGGACGCGACCACCCGGACCTGGTGATGCGAGGCGGCATCGACAAGCGGGTCCTGGCGCAGGGCAAAGACGCGATCGACGCGATGGTCGAGCGGGTCTTCCCCGCCATGCGGGCGCGCGGCGGCTACATCCCGACGTGCGACCACGGCGTCCCGGCGGAGGTCAGCCTGGCCAACTACCAGCACTACCGCAAACGCGCGGTGGAGCTCGGCGGGTAGCCGGGCTCATCACTTGGGGCCCGGGAGCGGCACCCGAAGGAACGGCTTCTCCCATTCCTCGTCCATCGGGAACCAACCGACGCTGCCGTCGAGCCTCGCGCCGAGAACGTGGACCACCTGCCCCGGCGGGATAGTAGGGATCTTGTGGACGTAGTTGCGCCCGTCGATCCTGTATATCTTCACGGTGCAGCGTTCGTCGTGCGGCCCGCAGTCGAAGTCGTGCCAGTCGAACGCCTTGACGATGGAGTCGCGGCTCTCCACGAACCCGTCGACGATCCCGGCGGTGCCGTCGCGATGGGTCGTCACGAAGGCGCGGGTGTAGTGGAAATCGAACCCCGCCAACGGGCTCCTTACCGTCTCGCGGTCGAGCGTGTGGTCCTTCACCAACACCTGGAGCGTCAACGGCGGGAAGCCGTCCCAATCCGTCATGTAGAGGTTGATCGCGCCGGCGGTCTGCCTGAGCCGCGCGGTCAGGGTCGCTTTCATGCCGGACTTCTTCGCCGCGGGCCCCACGGCCAACCCCAAGACGGCCATAAGCACGACGACGATCGCCACGGCCACCATCATCTCGACAAGCGAAAACGCCCTCTTTCCGCCTTTGGTGTTGCTCACCAACGGACACCTCCGGGTTCAGAACAGCCAACTGGCCACAGAATTGCAGCCAAACTCATACGCCATTCTGTGCGCATGTTATCACGCGCATGACCACCAAAGTCACCATTAAGCGCCCGCCAAACAGGAAAGCACCCAGACGATACGCGATCGGCCGGGCGCTTTGGCGTCGGGTTGACGTTAACCGGTTCCTTCCCTGATTCACCGCCGTTATGACCTGGCACATGTACGGGATTTGTGGACACATGCGGCGCCCCGCAGGGACGGTATACATGGGCGCATGAACGTGGAACTGCTTTCCAAGCTCACCGAAGCCCACGGCGTGTCTGGGCAAGAGGGGGCGATCCGTGCAATCGTCCGCGAGGAGCTGGCCGGGATCTGCGACACCCGCGTCGACGCGATGGGCAACCTGATCGCCACCAAAGCCGCGACGATCAAGCCGTCGAACGGCCAACCCAAAAAGCTGATGCTGGCGGGGCACATGGACGAGATCGGGTTCATCGTGCGCTACGTCGACGACAAGGGCTTTCTGAAGTTGCAGCCGATCGGCGGCCACGACCCGCGCCAGTTGCCGTCGCAACGGGTGATCGTACACACGCGCGAAGGCCAACTCAACGGCCTGTTGATGATGTCCGCCAAGCCGAAGCACCTGCAGAAAGGCGCCGCCGCGAGCGCCCCTAGCGTCGACGAGCTGTTCGTGGACGTCGGGCTGAACGGCGAAGAGGCGAAGAAGGCCGTGCGGCTGGGCGACATGGTGACGATGAACCGCCAGTTCCAGACGATGGGCGACCTCTTCACCTGCAAGGCGATGGACGACCGCGTGGCAGTGTTCGCGATCGTCGAGGCGCTCAAAGCCGTGAAGGATCACGCCGTGGACATCGTGGCGGCAATGACGACGCAGGAGGAGGTCGGCATCCGCGGCGCGGCCGCCAGCGGTTGGTCGGTGCAGCCGGACATCGCCGTGGCGCTGGACGTGACGCTGGCGAACGACTTCCCGGGCATTGCGGACGACCAGGCGATCACCAAGCTGGGCGAGGGGACGGCCATCAAGCTGATGGACTCGTCGCTCATCTGCCATCCGAAGCTGGTGGAGCACTTCCGGTCGCTGGCCGAATCGAACGGCATCAAGCACCAGATCGAGATCCTGCCGGGGGGCGGAACGGACGCCGGGGCGTTCCAGCGGCTTCACGGCGGCATCCCGTCGTTCACGCTCTCGGTGCCGACGCGGTACGTGCATACGGTGAACGAGACGGTGCACAAGGACGACGTGCAGGCGACCATCGACCTGCTGGTGCGCTACATCGAGGACGCGCACAACGGCGTCTACGAGTTCGAGTAGGTCCCGAGTGGGCAAAAGGGCGGTGGCGCGGAATCCTGCGCCGCCGCTCGTCGCTCTAGGAAGGTATGAAGTCGCGCCGAGGATTCGCGTGGGTGGTCGCCGCGTTCGTGCTGGCGGGGCTGCCGTGGTTGATGAACGGGACGCGTCGGGATTGGCCGCCCGAGAAGGTCCCGACCGCGGAGGTTTCCGCGCGGTTGCAGACGACGGAGTTGGCCGTCTTCGGCCTTACGTGAAGCAGTTGCTCGCGCGATGTGCGCGACGCCTTGGTCAAGGCGAACGGCGTGTACGAAGTAACGGTGAAGCCGCTGGCGGGGCGCGTGGTCGTGAGCTATGACCCGACGGCGACCCAACCCTCGGCGATCGCCGAATGGGTCAGGACGACGACGCACTACAACGCGTCGGTCGCGCCCTAGGGGCGGGTCAGTTCTGGCTCGCGGCGGCCTGATAGCTGGCGTCGATGAGGTTCATCGCGGCGTCGAGGTTCGGCTCCTCGGCGGCCAAGACGGTGACCCATCCGAAGTCGGCAAGCGGGTCGACGGCGTGGACCGGAACGTCGTCCAGTTCGGCTACGCCGGCCTTGACGGTCACGCTTCGGCCCCCCACCATCGCGATGGCGAACGGCTTGCCCTTCACACGCCAGATCATGCGGCCGCACTTGCTCTCCTCAAGAGCCCCCGGCAAAGCCTGACAATGGCTGCGAATGGTCTCGAACGAAAGGTTACAGGTCATCACCTTTGGTTTACCCGCAGGAACCGGGCGCGCCGGGGCCCACTGCCCCCGTTCAGATAACCTGGAACGGGGCGATCAGCGAGTCGGAAAAGCGGACCTAAGGCCCTCGACCCAGTTGGGTTGCCGCTCCCCCCGGAAGCCCCAGAACCCCTTCGACCCCACCAACGACCGAAGGTGGGAAAGCGACGGGGCCAGGTCCGCGCGGGGCTGAATGGCCAGCTCCGGCACGTCGGGCGCGAACAGGTCGGCAAACTCGCGCGGGCCGTCCAACCCTGCGGCAACCGAGATGCAGGGCTCCATCAGCGTGGCGAAGAGCGCCGCCTGCGCCGCGCAGGGCCCCGTGCCTACCACCGCCACCTTGGGTGAGTAGACCCGGACGGCGTCCGCAGCGCGAGCGGCGTCCCACCCCATGCCGAACGGCGCGCCCTCGCCGAGGTATGCCATGAGCCGCAGATCGAGCGGTGCAAGCTCGCCGGTCCCGCGCACATCGAGCGCCAGGGTGGCGAAACCCAGTTCGACGAGCGACTTCGCCCCGAGAAGCCGTTCTGCCTGCACCTTGCCGCCGTCGGCCAACAGGATCAGCACGCCACGGGGGATGCGCTCGGGGAAGCGAAGGATGCCGGGGACGGCGAGGCCCCGGTCGGTCTCGATGGTCACGTGGCGAACCGGCCCAGTCTCGCCGAGGGCGTCGAGCTTGACGACCCTCCGCGTCGGCAGACCTCCGTTGAGGGCGACCAGGTCGGCGAACGGCTGGTTGCCATCGTGCAAGGCAAGGCGCTGCCAGGCGATCTCCGTCATGGTGAGCAGGCCCTGCGGCGGGTCCGGCAGGCAGACCAACTCCTTGGAGTCCGCGGGCTCGGTCGAGTACTGCGGCTCGGGCACGGGCCTCCCGTCGCCGATCCCGCGAAGGTGTCGGTCGAAGAACCCGATCATCA
This sequence comes from uncultured Fimbriimonadaceae bacterium, assembly GCA_964539295.1. Taxonomy (GTDB): domain Bacteria; phylum Armatimonadota; class Fimbriimonadia; order Fimbriimonadales; family Fimbriimonadaceae; genus CAZIIS01. Next base: position 5,168 of record CAZIIS010000001.1, read on the forward strand.
GTTCGCGCATCGGGCGGCTGTAGTCGTGCCCTCCGGGGAAGAGGGCGGTTACCGCATCGCCTTCGCGCCGGAAGAGCTTCCATATCCGCTTGAGCTTCTCGCCGCTCCGCCTCATGCCCTCGGGCGGGAACTCCAGGTCGTCCTGAGCGCCGATGATCAGCACCGGCGCCGGGGCGCGGACGGCGAGAACGTCGGACCGGTCGCCGACCTGAAGCGTGCCGGGCACGTGGTTGCACTGGCAACCGTTGTCCGGGTTCACCTCCAGGCTGGAGGCGTACACCACCGGCACAGCGGCCCTGAAGCGTCGGTCCGCGGCAAAGGCGTAGACGGTCGCGAGCCCCCCTCCCGAAGCGCCGGTGATGCCCACCCGGGTCATGTCGGCGTCGGGCCGGGTCTCCAGGTAGTCGAGCGCCCGCATCGTATCCCAAACGTAGACGGCCGTGGCGTTGGCCGAACCAAGCGTGAGCTTGAGGTCGAAGTGGGTTCCCGCGTAGCGGCGTTCGACCGCCGCGTCGCCCTCGAAGCTGAAGCCGGGGGAATCGACGACGACGGCGATGTAGCCGTGCAGGGCGCTGAAGATGGCACGCGACTGGACGGTGGGCTCCGCCTTCTTGTGCGCCCAGTGGCCGTGAACGTGAACGATGACGGGCAGCTTGCCCCTGCGCGGAGCGTCCGGCACATAGACGTTCATCGTCACCGGAAAACCGGGCCGGCTGTCGATCACCACGTTTTCGACTCGGTAGCCGGGGCGCTGGAAACCGCCGGTGACGCGGGCGTTGAGCGGGGTGCGTTCCGGAAGCGGATCGAGGCCGAGCGAGCGCATCAGCCCTTGCCTTTGCGCGGCGCGCTGCAGTTCGAACGCCCCGCTGGATGCCGGCGCCTCCTTGGCCGCGGCGCGCTTCACCTTGCCGCGGACGAAGGCGTCAAGCATCGCTTCCCCCCGGCCACCCAGAACCGCATCGTCACACACCTTCCCTGGCACGACCTTCACCGAACTCATTCCCTGCTCCTCTGCAACGACTTCGCCAAGCGTTTTGAACGGAACGCCAAGGGCGTTCATCAAGTCTGGAAGAACCGAACTCGAAAGTTCGGAACACTCGGTACTATTGTCGAGCAGAAGGGCGGTTTTGTTCCTTGCGTTCAGGCAGATGAGCGTCGCCAAGGCCTTGGCGCAATCGGCGACGCTCAGGTTCTGCACCAGGCGCGCCTGGACGAGCCATACGTCGCCGAGGCCGATCTTGGCATGGGCCAGCGCCCCGTCGGCGTAGAGGTTCCAGCCGGGGGTCGGGAGGAATCGTTGCCAGACGATGCCCGGGGCCGTAATGGGCTTCAGGCCGAGCGCCCCTGCCGGCTCGAACCGATCGGAGGCTGCGTTCTCCCACGCCGGCGGGTTGGGCAACCAAGCGGGCGAGCACTTCTCCAGGTCCTGCTGGAGGACGAGCAGCGTCATGCCGCGTCGTACCGGATCGAGCACCTTGCGTTGGGTGTTCCGGTCGTACCAACTGAAGGCCGAGGAGCGGGTACCCATCACCATCAGGCCGTACTTGGCCAGCGTCACCGACTTGGGGTCGAGGTGGGCGAGCGCCTCCTGGGCGCTGTAGATGGGGGGCGTGGGTCCGGGCAGGCTCGGCACGACCAGGTAGGGCGCGCCGCCCTCCGGCCCCGGCACGCGCATGACTCCGTCGGGCGTCTTGAGGTCCGCCGCCACGAGATGGCCCCAGTTGCGTCGCAGGAAGGCGGCGCGGAAACCGCCCGGCACACGCTTCATTGGCGAGCGGTGGAAGTAGGTGGAACTGGGCAGCGGCTTTTGGAGCAACCAGGCTGCGGAGGCGCCCTCGGCGCGCAGTCGTACGATCACGTACGGTCCCGAAGCGGTCCAGGTCAGCGCCTGGCGCGGCGTCGGTATGGCGGCACGAGGTTTGGCCGCCGCCCCCAGCAGGCGCGGAACCTGGTTCACCAGCGGAAGCTCGTTCGCCCAATGGAACGAATTGGTGTGCATCCGCAGCCTGTCGGTGAACGGCTTGTAGTAGCGCGCGAGGTCGGACTCGGAGAGGGTCGTCCAGGCCCGGCGGAAGAGGCCCGCGGCGTCCTCCGGGCCGCTGCCATAGGCCGAGGAGAAGCGGCCCGCGTAATACTCGCCCAAAGCCGAGAGCATCCCAACGGCCGTCCGAAGCTCCTTCAAGCGCTTGACCTCGGCCGGGTTGGAGGTGGCCATTTGGCGGGCGGCGGCTTCCGCGTCGCGCGATAGCCGCAATAGGTCGGCCACGGTGGCTTGCGGGGAGATGCGGCCATCCTCCACGCCCAGCGCCCGGTAGGCCAGATCCTCGGCGACCGATCGGTAGGAGAAGCTGTCGAACGCCTCGCACCACAGGAAGGAGCCGTCCCCGCCGCCGAACTCAAGCTCGGGGGCGTGGCTGCGGTGGTCGGGGCCCAGCGAGAAGGCGGCGTAGGCGCGCGGGACGATCCGGCTTGCCAGGCGCCACGCTCGGCTCACGGCAGGCGCGCCCGAGCCGAAGCGCTTCTTCAGCATCCCCTCGAACACCGCGTCGGGCGTGGCGGGGTCGTAACCGAGCCGGCCCCACATCGCCCACCAGACTTCGTCCCGCTCGTGAATCCAGTTGCAGTACCGGTCGGCGGGATCGGCCAGATAGTAGGCGGGGTCCTTCGGGAAATAGGCGTCGAGCCCCTCGACGGTGTAGCCGCTGGCCGTCCCCACCTTCATCTCTCGGATGGTCCGGCGCACCATGTCGGGCTCGTAGAACGGGAAGATGCGGTGGGTGCCGTTCGCGCGGACCTGCCAGACGATCTTGTAGGGCTCGTCGGGCCAGCGCCCGCCCTCCGGGGTGGGGTTTCCCGGCCACATCCGCTTGGCGGGCCCGCCGGAGTCGCTCAGGTAGTCCTCGAAGGAGTAGCTGTGCCAGTTGGCGACGCGCCCCCCGGCGACCAGATAGGACACGCCCCACTGCTCGCCGTTGTACTTGACCTCGACGGTGAAGTCGGACGACTGCCGTGCGAGAGGCGCCACGTTGGCCTTGCGCGTGAGCCAACTGCGGGTGATGAGCGGGATGCGGCGACCGCTGCGCCGCACGGCCTCCTCGTAGCAGTTGAAGAACTCCCCGCTCTTGCCGCTCTCGCCGATGCGAAAGCCGATCGCGTCCAGCCCAGGCGCCTGGCGGATCATCCCCTCCACGACCTCGCGCGTATAGTCGTAGAGCAACGGCTCGGACTCCTTGTAGGGGGTCGTGCGGTTCTGCGGCGTGTTGAAGCCCGCCTGGTACGACATCAGGCTGACGCGAATGCCCCGAGCGTGGGCCTGGTCGATCACCCAGTTGAGCCGCTTGAGGTTGGCGGCCTTGATGTCCGCGGAGACGCCAACCTCGCGGTAGCGCTTGCTCTGGATGAAGTAGGCGTAGAGGTTGGGGGCGTCGGTAACGCTGATGTCCCACGCGCCGTGGATGTCCAGCCAGTTGAGCCGGCTGCGCGCCATCAGGTCGAGCAGCGTGCGCCAGTAGTCGTCGTTCTGGAACCACCAGCGGTTCGGGTCGATGAGCGCCGCCGGGTCGGCGTCGGTGTCGTTCGCTTTGAGGTTCCAGGGCAGGGTCAGAAAGAGGTTGAGGCCGCGCTCGCGCAAGAACGCCCGGCCCTTGACGTCCGCTCCGCTCAGGGCGGCCTTGCCCTTCGCCCTCAGCCTTTCGGCCATTTCGAGCGCGCCGTACATCGCGCCGTTCGGGTCGGCGCCGACAACCATCGCCTTTCCGCCGGAGAGCCTGATGACGAAGCTCTCCGCCACGCCCCCGGCCTTGACCGAAACGGCGACCCGGCTCGCAGGCAGGCCGGCGGCGGCAAGCGCGGAGTGCAGGTCGCGACGGCCGAACTCGACGGGTCCCGAAGGAGGGGCTGTGGCAAGAAGGAGGCATAGGGCCAACGCGTTCATAGTCCAAGCCAGGTTATGACAGGTTGCCCCGCCTTCCGGTTAAGGGCGCGAGGTGAAGCGAAGGCCGACGGTGAAGTCGGGGCCGACGTCGGGGCCTCCCGGGAAGTCGAGCCAGCCCCAGTCGCCGTCCTCGGCGAAAAACAGCTCAAGCGACCCATGTTCGGAAAGCTTACGCCGATAGGCAAAGGTCATCGTGCGGTGGGCGGCGTCGACGGCGGAGACGCCAGTAACGGTGGCAGAGGCCTCGGAATCCCACTGCACGACGAACCGATCGCGCCCGTTGGGCGCGTAGCCCAGGCTGACGGTGGCCTGCTCCACCAGACCGCGCGCGCTGGGAAGGCGCGAAGCCGGGCTCTGGGCGACCAGCCCGCCCTGAAGGTAAAGGTCCCAACCGGCGGCTATCGGAACCTCGTGACCGAGGGAAAGGCCCGCATCGACCCCGCCGCTTCCGGCCAGCAGCGCCGGATTGCCGGTGGGAAGCTTGACCGCCATCCGAGCATGGGTCCGCCCGTTCAACTGCTTGCCAAAACCAAACGTGACGTCCCCGACGGCGAGCGCCGAACCGAACTCTTGGCTCCCGGGCTCGAGGATGATCGAGCGTCCGCGCGGCACGACGTCGCGCCCGCGCGGCGGATTGCCGGTGCTGGCGTGCCACCACTCGATCACGGGGTCCATGAGGCCGCCGCCCCGGTCGATGACCGGTAGCTCGGCGAAGAACTCGCGGCCACCGCACAACCCCCACCGGCCGCGCAGCGCCAGGCGGGCGGTTTCGGCGTCCTCGGTCAGCCCAGGCAGCAGGCGAAACTCGTTGGCAACGGTGAGCGAGGCGTCGAAGGCGCGTTCGCCCGGCCCGAGCACGGAACCCAGCGGCGTCATACGAAGGAACGGCAGGCTGATCGCGCGGTGGTTTCGGGTGGGCGTCGGTTCAAAACCGGGCCCGGAGCAGACGGCGACATGGGCCCAAAGGCCAATAGCTACGAACCCGAACGACCGCAACAACCCCGGCATTACCCGCCCATTATGCCCAAGCCACAACGCGGTCGGGGGCTCACAAGTATGATTTGTATGATGATGACTGGCAGGAGGACGTTCCATGAGTGAAGCTGGAAACGTCGTTGACGACAACTTCTTCGGGATCTCCACGCTCGGCGAGCGCGGCCAGGTCGTGATACCGGCCGAGGCGCGCTCCTTGCTCGGGTACAAGCCCGGGGACAAATTGCTCTTCATTATGGCCCCCTCGGGCCACGGCATGATCATGGCGAAACTCGACCAGATCCGCGACTTCCTCGACGATTTCGCGGCCCGCATCGAACGAGCACGCGAAGAGGAAATCAACCGATGATCTTGGAAATCGCGCTTGGCGTCGTGTTGGCGGCGGCCGGTCAGACTGAACCGGCTCGCTTGACCATCGACGACGCAGTGAACATCGCATTGAAGAACGCGTTTGACGTCCGTCTTTCGGAGTCCAACGTAGAGAAAGCAAGGCAGAACGCCAAGGCCGCGGCCGGCAACCTGGGACCGACCTTGAACGTCACGGGCTCCTACATCCGTTGGGACGACAACGGCCCACAGGCCGTGACCGCGTCGAGGTCGCGCGACGCGGGTTCCACCTCGAACGCGAGCCTGCCGAAAGACACCAAGAACATGCAGTTCACGGTGAACCAGCTGATCGACATTACCGGCGCCGTACACAAGGGCGTCGATGCCTCCAAGCTGGCGGCCAAAGCGCAGCAGGAGGGGTTCGACGCCCAGGTGAACGCGACGCGCTACATCGTGCGATCGAGCTACTACGGGGTGCTGCAGGCCCGGGCGATGGTGAAGGTCCAGGAGGATGACCTTCGCGCCGCTCAGGAGCGATTGGGTAAGGCGAAGATTCACGAGAAAGAGGGCGACATCGCGCATTTCGACGTCCTGCGATTGGAAACCGACCTGAAGCGGTCGGAGCAGGCCCTGTTGACCGCCAAGAGCAACCTGGTATTGGCCAAACAGGCGCTGAATAACACCTTGGGCCGGCCGATCGAAACGCCGTTCGAGCCGGTCGACGTGACGACGTCGATCGCCCCGATCGACCAGAAGATCGAAGACCTGGTGCAGTTGGCGTTGGCCAACCGCTCCGAGATCCGGGCCGCGAAGCTGGGCGTTCAGGCGCTCGGCAAGGTGCGGCAGAGCGAGGAGCGTGGCAGCCAACCGACCTTGCTGCTGAGCGCCGTGCACAGCCGCGCGATCGACAAGATGCCCGGGCAACTTGAATCGTACAGCTACGGCATGGCCGTCGTCTCCTGGCCCTTGTTCGACTCCAACATCACGCGGTCGCGGGTGCGCGCCGCGCGGCAGGACGAGGAGCAGGCGAAGATCCAGTTGCAGCAGGCCGAGCTCGGCATCACCCTCGAGGTGCAGTCCGCGCTCACCCGCGTGACGACGGCGAAGGAGGGGCTCGAGGTGGCCTTGAAGGGCGAGCAACTCGCCGCGGAGGCGCTCCGCTTGGCTCAGCTCCGCTACGACGAAGAGGCCGGCGTGGTTCTCGACGTCATCACCTCTCAGGCCGCGCTGACGGCCGCGCACGCCTCCGTGGTCAACGCAGGATACGAATACCGTTCTGCCCTTTCCGCGCTCCAGAAGGCGGTTGGGAAGGACGATCTGGTTTTGTCTGACGTTTCAAAGGAAAAGAACACCCAATGAACCGAACCCTACTGATCTGCGCTGCGCTCGCCGCAGTGCTTCCGCTTTGCGGTTGCGTCAACCGGGCTTCGCAGGCTCAAGCTAAACGGACCCAGGCCATCATCCTGGACAAGACGGTTCCGGTAGTGGTGACCCCGGTATCGACGGCGGACCTTAAGGACGAGGTCGAGGTCACGGGCTCGATCATGACGAGCGAGGACACGACCGTCGGCGCGATCGTGGCCGGCAAGCTGATCGCGGTCATGGTGAAGGACGGCGACACGGTTGGAGCCGGCCAGGTGATCGCTCAGCAGGACACTCAGGACGCCTCGACGCGCGTGCGTCAGGCGGCGGCCGTGGTGGACGCGGCGCGCTCCGCCCTGGCCCAGGCGAAGGCCGACGCGGGCACGGGCCCGTCGAAGTCGTCCGCCGGCGTGCGAGCCGCCGAGGCGCAGTTGAAGCAGGCGAAGGCCGTGCTCCAGAAGCTGCGCAACGGCGCCCGCCTTGAGGAGCGCAAGCAGGCCGAGGCGGCCGTCTCCGCGGCCAAGTCCGCGATGGAGACGGCGAAGTCCGCGGCCGCCCGCGCCAAGAACCTGTATGCGCAGGGCGCCATCGCCAAGTCCACCCTCGAACAGGCGGAGACCGCCTACGCGGCGGCGTTGGCACAGTACGAATCCGCCCTGCAGTCGGCCAGCATCACCCAGAACTACGCCCGCCCCGAGGACATCGCGGCGGCCGAGCAGCAGGTCCGCGCGGCCGAGGAGCAGGTGCGCATCAGCCAGGCGAACAAGGTGATGGACGTGGTCTATCCCGAACGCGTGGCGGCGTGCCGGGCGCAACTCGACTCCGCGCAGGAGGGGCTTCGGTTAGCGCGCAAGGCGCTGGCCGATACGACGATCCGAGCGCCGTTCGCGGGCCGCATCTCCGGCAAGCCGATGCAGGTGGGCTCCTACGCGAGCGCCGGAACCGGCGTGGCGCGGCTGGTGGGTCCGAGCGGGCTCTACTTCGACGGCAACGTGCCCGAGGCCGTTGTGGCGCGGGTCTCCATTGGCGCGCCGGTGACCGTCACGGTCGATGCCCTGGGCGGCAAGTCGTTCACGGGTTCGGTGGTCGCCGTCAATCCGCAGGCCAGCCCGGTGGCTCGCCAGTTCGGGTTGCGCATCCAGTTCAGCGGCGACATGGCCAGCCTGAAGCCGGGCATGTTCGCTCGGGGGATGCTGCAGCTTGGCGTGGCGCGCAACGCCACGGTCATCCCGGCCGACGCGGTCCTTCGCGACGGCGAGGTCACCTACGTGTTCCTTGCCGAAGGCTCGAAGGCCAAGCGCGCCGAGGTCAAGACGGGAATCCAGAGCGGCCAGATGATGCAGGTAAGCGGCCTGTCGATCGGCTCTCAGGTCGTCAAGATCGGTCAGAACAAGCTCTACGACGGCTGCCCCGTGAAGCTCGAGAAACGGGACGGTAGCGGCGAATCCGCCGACGCCAAGGCAGGGAGTTAAGCATGGGCTTGACTCGTATCGCCATCAGCCGGCCGGTGCTCATCCTGATGTTGATCATCGCGGCCATAGGCCTGGGCTTGGCCGGCTACCGCTCGATGCGGGCGGAGGAATACCCGGACATCGAGATCCCGGTCGTGTTCGTACAGACCGTCTATCCGGGCGCCGGCCCGGAAGAGGTCAACAACCTCGTCAGCAAGAAGATCGAGGACGCGGTATCCGGCATCAACAACCTGGAGACGATCACGAGCCAATCGCTCGAGGGCGTCTCGGTCGTGATCATTCAGCTCAAGGTCGGCGCGGACGTTGACGAAGCGCTCAACAACGTGCGCGCAAAGGTCGACGCCCTCGTGAGCGAACTGCCGGAGGACACCAAGAAGCCGACGGTTGACAAGTTCGACGTCTCCTCGATGCCGATCCTGACGCTCGCGGCCAAGAGCGACCGGTTGTCCAACCGGCAACTGCGCGACCTGATGGACGACAAGATCAAGGACCGCTTCTCGCGGATTCCGGGCGTCGGCGCGGCCGTGGTGAACGGCGGCGACGTGCGCGAAATCCAGATCCAGGTCAAGAAGGACAAGCTCGTCAGCTACGGCATCGGCATCCTGGACGTCCAGCAGGCCGTCATGGCCTCCACGGCGAACATCCCGGGCGGCCGAATCCTCTCGGGCCCCAAGGAGTTCAGCGTACGCGTCAAGGGCGAGTTCCAGTCCCTCGACGAGATACGCAACACCTCGCTATCGTTCCCTGACCCGACGCTGGGTGTGCGAAGCGTGAAGCTCGGGGACATCGCCACGGTGGTGGACGCCAACGTCGAGCGACGCTCCTACAGCCGTCTCGACGGCTCGGACTCGGTCATCGTCGCGGTCCAAAAGGCCAAGCAAGGCAACGCCGTCGAGATATCGAAGGCGGTTCGCGAGTCGCAAGGCGGCAGGCCAAGCCTGCTGAAGCAGCTTGAGGACGAGTACGGCGTTCAGTTCGTGGTGGTGCACGACGGCGCCGACCGCGTGAAGGAATCGCTGCAAGACATGTTCATGACGCTGATCATCGGCATCGCGCTGGTCACCGCCATCGTGTACGTGTTCCTGCACAACCTCCGTGGAACGCTCATCGTCGGCATCGCCATCCCGGTCTGCATCTGCGCAGCCATCGCCACGCTATGGAGCTTCGGCTTCACCCTGAACAACATGACGTTGATGGCGTTATCGCTGGCCATCGGCGTGTTGGTCGACGACTGTATCGTCATCATCGAAAACATCTACCGCCACCTGGAACACGGCGAGGAGCCGGTCTCTGCGGCCATCAACGGACGCGCCGAACTCGGCTTGGCGGCCATCTCGATCACCCTGGCGGACGTGGTCGTGTTCCTGCCGATCGCCACGATGGGTGGCATCGTCGGCATGATCTTCCGGCCCCTGGCCATCGGCTACATGATCTGCGTCATGTTCTCGCTGTTCGTGTCGTTCACCATCACGCCGATGTTGGCGTCCCGGTGGTACCGCGAGGGCGAGGACCTGGAGCACCCGTCGGGCGGCTTCGCGCAGCGGTTCGAACGCGCGTTCGGGCGGTTGGTGAACGGGTACGGACGGGCCCTGGAGTGGGCGCTGCACCACCGATGGTTCGTGTTCTGCGCGGGCTTCACGGTGTTGTTCTGCCTGTTCAGCTTCATCGGCGGCGGCTCCGGCCCCGTGTCGGAGGAGGCGGTCGCGAAGACGGGTCTCTTGGGCCTGGCGATGAACGCCTTCGCGCACAGCATTCCGGCGATGATCTTCGCGGGTCTGCTGGGAATGCTGGGCTTCACCATCGCGGTGCTGGGCAAGCGTTGGGGCGGACCGCGCGTCATTGGCGCGTTGGTCGCCCTGACGGTCGCCTTTGCGATCGTGTTCGGGTTGATCCCCGGCACGAAACCGCAGGCCACGATGCTGGGCATGGGAGGCGCGATCGTCGCCCTCACGATCCTGGCCTACATGGCCAACGTCTCGATGCGCGTTGCCCGTTCGAGGGTCATCGCGTACGGCTTCCTGTTCGGCCTGGCCTTCCCGATCTCCTCGGTGGCCGGCTTCGCCTTCCACTACTGGAAGCAGGACGACGTGTTCAAGTTCTCGTTCATGCCGAGCACGGACGCCGGCCAGTTGAGCATCGGCGTCGAGATGGCGCCGGGCACGAGCCTTTCGGTGACGCAGGGCACGGTGGAGCGGCTCGAGAAGATCGCGATGAAGCACCCGGACGTGAAATACGTCCAGTCGAACATCGGCACGAGCAGCGCGGGCTTGGACCTCGGCTCGCAGGGCACGCAGTACGCGGTGATCTCCGTCACGCTGAACGACAAGAAGGCGCCGATGGACTACGTGGCCAAGAACAAATCAGGTGAGAAGCTGCGCACGCGCATGGACTCGGCGATCGCCGGCGACCTGCTCGAGCAGATCGGCCACATGCCGGGCGCCCGGGTGAACGTCACGACCGTCTCCCCCATGAGCCACGGAAAACCGATCCAGATGTCGTTCCGTTGCGACGACCGCGCCAAGCTGATGGCGACCGTCGGGGCGATTCGCGACAAGCTGGAGGCGGGCGCCGTACCCGGCGTCGTCAGCCCCGAGCTCAGCACGAAGCCGGGCAAGCCGGAGCTTCGCGCGCTTCCCGACCGCGACCAACTGGGCCAGTACGGCCTCACGGTGGGTCAGGTGGGCATGGCCGTTCGAACCCTCTATGAGGGCAACAACGACGCCAAGTTCCGCGTGCAGGGCCGCGAGTACGACATCCGCGTGATGATGGACCTGGAGGACCGCAACAACAAGGACGTGCTGTCGCAGGTGCCGCTCAAGTACGCGGGCGGCAAGCCGGTCTACCTGAGCCAGGCCACCAAGATCGTCAACGCGCAGGCCGTGGACAAGATCCAGCGCGCCGACCGCACGGAGGAGGTGCAGGTGAACGCCGACCTTCTGCCGGGCATGGTCGTCGGAACGACGCAGTCCAAGATCGACGCCTGGTTGGCCCAGGAGAAGCTGATCCCGGAGGACGTCATCTACAAGCCGATGGGCCAGGCCGACATCCAGGCCCGCGAAGGCGGGTCGCTGGTGGTGGCGTTGGTCACGGCCGTGGCGCTGATGTACATGGTGTTGGCCTCGCTGTTCAACAAGCTCATGTACCCGTTCATTATCCAGCTGGCTCAGCCGCAGGCGATGATCGGCGCGTTGCTGGCGCTCATCCTAATGGACCAGACGCTCAGCATCGTGGGCTTCATCGGCATCATCACCCTGGTCGGCCTGGTCGGCAAGAACGCGATCCTGCTGGTGGACTACGCCAACACGATGCGGGAACGCGGCCAGAACCGGCACGACGCGCTGGTGACCTCGGGGCGGACGCGCCTGCGCCCGATCCTGATGACCACCGCCGCCGTGATCCTCGGCATGGTCCCGGTTGCGGCGGCCATCGGCCGCGGCTCCGAGTTCCGCCAGACGATCGGCACGGTCATCATCGGAGGCATGCTGCTTTCCACGCTCTTGACCCTGTTGGTCGTGCCGTGCTCGTACACCATCCTGGACGACCTTTCGCTGTCGTTCGGCAACTGGATGAGCCGGCGGAAGAAGGGTGGGCCGGGCGGCCCGGAGGAGCCGGAGGAGGAGGAGGTCGCGCCGGTCACGGTGTAACTTCGTCCCCTTCGGACGCAAGAAGCGGGGGCCGGGCTTAGCCCGGCCCCCGCGGCGTTCGTTGAGGCGGCCCGCTACGGTTGGTCAGGGAGGTCTTGGCTCCACCGGAACAACTCGTCCCGGAGCAAGTCATGGAAGGCGCCGGTCGTGCCGTGCACCGCCTGCTGGAGGAGCGCCAAAGCGCCGCTTGTATCTCCCTGAGACCAGCACGCTTGGGCGCGGCTGTACATCACCTGCGGACTACTGGGCGCGAAGGCGAAAGCGCCGTCCAGGAAAGCACGGTTGCCCCCTTCCTGGCTCGACAGGTTGCTCCTATGTATCGAAAGCATCAAAAGCCAGTAAGCTTTTAACCCGTCCAAGGTGGTCGTGTCGGGCATCGCCGCGACCTCGCTCGGGTCCCGCGTCGCTCCCGCCTCGAACCCCCATGCGGGGATCAGGGCGCGGCTCTCGGCCAGCCGGCCGGTCCGAGCAAACACCAGCCCGCTGCACCCGCGCCAAAACTGCCGGTGATTGGTGGTCATGGCGTCCCAGTTCAGGTCCTGGAAGATCCTCAGCGCGGCTTGGTCGTTCCCTTGCCGCAGCTCGAGCTCCGCCAAGCGGCACTGAAGCTCCGGGTTGCCAGGGAAGCGTTCCAAGGCCCAGTTCACCACCGCACGGGCGTCCGCGGTTCGGGTCTGGTCGGTGAGGTCGGTGACGCGCATGGCGAGGCAAAAGGCCAGGTTCTCGTCCAGGAACGGCCTCATCTCCGGGCATCCCTGCAGAGTCGAGTCGCAGAGCGCCGTCGCCTCCTGCAACCGCCCCTCCGTCACCAGTTGCACCATCTGCCCGCAATTGGGTTCTATCGAATACTCCACGTGCGGCGGGTTATCCATCATCAACTGGGGTTTTGCGCCGGCAGGGAGGACGTTACGAACCAAGCGCTCCGCCCGTTCGGACGACGCCATAGCGGCCTTGGAGAGCGGCTTCGGCAGCCTCTTGGCGGCCAGCGCGGCTTTTGCCGCAGTCTTCGGTTTGGCGTGCGCGCCGACCTTGGCGACCGGCTTCTTGGCCTTTGAAGTCTTGGCCTCGCTCCGCACGAGCTTGACGGCCGGCGTCAGGGCAGGCGCGGGCGCGGTTGAGGCGCAAAGGCGCGCGGCCTCAGACCCGGTTGTGGCCGGCGTCGCCGCGGCCTGGTTGTGAGCGGCACATCTGCCCAACGCCGCCACGGCGGCGGCAAGACATACGAACTGAAAACACTTCCCCATATAGTCCCCCTCGTCGCTCAACGTCTCACGGGCACAAGCACAAACGCACGTAACGATCGCACGCGATAGCCCGTTGCGGTATACCTTACAACGCAGAGACGGGCAACAGCGCGCAGATGGTTCGCGGGCGCCCGAGGTGTTGGATTGCGTCAAGAAGATGGCTGGATGCGAGAACATGGCATCAAAAGCGAAGTAGTACGCCGGCGGTTGGGCCGCCTCGCGCGCATCCTAGACGGCGCATGTACCGTTCTCGCGTGGCCGTTGGTGTTCTTTGTCCAATACGTCGGCTTGACGATCGTCGCCGGCGCGGACGGCCTCGAAACCGGTTGTTACTTGCTTGCAGATTGGCCGAAGACCTTCCTGGATTGTCTTCAGGGAAAGGAATCATGGTCGAGCCTACTGGTAGACCCCGGCACGATTAGTCCCCTGTGGGCCACCGGGCCGATAAGCGAAAGAATCCCCGCCGAGGAGAACTCGATGGCGTTGTTTCTGTCGGTGATCGGCTACATGGTCATCGCCGGGATCGTTTTGAACAGCAAGCGGCGGCGGTCGCCGCGCGGTGTCTGGGCCTTCGCGCTCTGGCTGGTTTTGGCGTGGGTCGTTAGGGAAGCGTTCTGGGACGGCGCGTACAAGTTAGATTGGGGCTACCTCGCCTTCGTCGCCACGCCGTTCCTGATGTACTTCCCGCCAGCCTTCAGGAGGTTCGGCGACAAGGACGCCAAGGCGCCGGCGTAAGGACCTGCCCCATCGCTTCGGCGCGCATCGCACCGTTTTTGGTCGCGTTAGGAGGATGACTGGATGCGAGAACATGGCATCAAAAGCGAAGTAGTACGCCGGCGGTTGGGCCGCCTCGCGCGCATCCTCGACGGCGCATGTACCGTGCTCGCGTGGCCGTTGGTGTTCTTTGTCCAGTACGTCGGCTTGACGATCGTCGCCGGCGCGGACGGCCTCGAAATCGGTTGTTTCTTGCTTGCAGATTGGCCGAAGACCTTCCTGGATTGCCTTCAGGGAAAGGAATCATGGTCGAGCCTACTGGTAGACCCCGGTACGGTTAGTCCCCTGTGGGCCACCGGGCCGATAAGCGAAACAATCCCCGCCGAGGGGAACTCGATGGCGTTGTTCCTGTCGGTGATCGGTTACATGGTCATCGCCGGGATCGTTATGAACAGCAAGCGGCGGCGGTCCCCGCGCGGCGTGTGGAGCCTCGCGCTCTGGTTAGCGTTGGCGTGGGTCGTTAGGGAAGCGTTCTGGAACGATGTGTACAGCTTGGATTGGGGCTACCTCGCCTTCGTCGCCACGCCGTTCTTGATGTACTTCCCGCCGGCCTTCAGGAGGTTCGGCGACAAGGACGCCAAGGCGCCGGCGTAAGGACCTGCCCAAGCGCCTCGGCGTGCATCGCACGCCCTCCTTCCTTCCCCGCCCCGGAACCGGTCGGCTACAATGATCGAGCCATGCATGCGCTGCAGGTGATCGAGTGGGACGCGGTTCGACGGCAGCTTGCCCAGGAGTGCCATACGGCGCTGGGCGAGAAGGCCGCGGCGTCGCTGCTGCCCGCGTTCGAGCCGGAGCGCGCCAAGTTCCTGGCCGAGCAGACCCGCGAGGCGTACGACCTGTTGGCGATGCAGAGCGTGTCGCTGGTGGGGGTGCGCGACCTGCACGAGGCGGCCACCCGCGCGCAGAAGGGCGGCACGCTCGACGCGACCACGCTCTACGGGGTGGCCGAGTCGCTGCGGGCGATGCGCGGCGCCAAGGGCGTGCTGGAGCCCCGAAAGGAGGAGTACCCGAAGCTGTGGCTGCTGGGGCGGCGGCTGCCGGTGGAGCAGCGGATCGAGGAGCGGCTCTACGACAGCGTGGACGGCGACGGCGAGGTGCGGGACTCCGCGAGCCCCTCGCTGGCCTCCATCCGCGCACGCAAGGCCAAGGCCGCGAACCGCATGCTGGAGCGCATCCAGTCGTACACCACCGGGCGGACCCGCGACCTGCT
>CAZIIS010000001.1:20227-63511 GCA_964539295.1 uncultured Fimbriimonadaceae bacterium
GACCTCAAGGACGGCGCCGCGGCGTCGGGCGACCTGGACCTGGTGCTGGCCAAGGCGCGGCACGGCGTGCGCACCCACGGCTGCCTGCCGCTGCCGACCACGGGGCCTTACGTGCGGATCGTGGGCGGTCGGCACGCGCTTCTCGACCCCGAGACGGTGGTGCCGCTGACGGTCGAGGTGGGAGGCGACCGCCCCGGGCGGCTGGACGCCCTGCTCATCACCGGCCCGAACACGGGCGGCAAGACCGTGGCGATCAAGACCGTGGGGCTGTGCGTGGCGATGGGCCAGGCCGGGATGATGCCGCCGGCGGACGAGATGCGCCTCGGGTGCTTCAGCCAGATCTGGGCGGACATCGGCGACGAGCAGAGCCTGCAGCAATCGCTCTCCACCTTCAGCGGGCACATCAAGAACATCGCGGGGGCGTTGCAGGGGTTGAAGCCGGGCGCGCTGGTGCTGCTCGACGAGATCGGCGCGGGTACCGACCCGGGCGAGGGCGCGGCGTTGGCGCGGGCGCTGTTGCTGGAGTTCCAGCGCCGTGGCGCCAAGGTGATGGCCAGCACCCACTATGGCGAACTGAAGATCCTGGCCTCAAACACGCCGGGCTTCCTGAACGCCGCGATGGAGTTCGACCTCAAGACGCTTCGCCCGACCTACCACCTGCAGATGGGGATGCCGGGCTCCAGCCACGCGCTGAAGATCGCCGAGCGGTACGGCGTGCCAACCGAGGTGATCGACGAGGCGAAGTCGGGCATCGCCGAGGAGGAGCTCGACGTCGCGCGGATGATCGAGAAGCTGGAGTTGGCCCAGCGCCAGGCGCAGAAGGCGCAGGGTGACGCCGACCGGCTGGCCGCGCAGCTCCGCAAGGTGCAACGCGAGACCGAGGGCAAGCTGGCCGAGGCGCAGGAGGCCAAGCGCGAGGCCAAGGCCAAGGCGACCGAGGAGTTGGAACTGGCGCTGCGCGAGATCCGGCTCGAGGCCGCGGACATCTTCGACGAGTTGAAGGCCGGCGCCAGCCAGACGGTGCTGGAACGCGCCAGGGAGCGCCTGAAGGGGCTTCAGGCGGCCGGAGGCTCCATCGCCGACGAGATGCGCCCAGAGCCCGCGAAGCGTGCGCCCGCCCCCAAGCCCGCGTCGCTCAAGCGGGGCATGACGGTGCGCGTGAGCGGCCTCGGGCAGGTGGGAACGCTCTTGGAGGAGCCCAAGGGCAAGAACGTGATGGTGCAGATCGGGCCGATGAAGATGTCGGTCGCCCTGGACCGCCTGGAGGCGGTCGCCCAGCCGACCAAGAGCGGGCCCAGGAGCCGCGGGACCGGCGCCATGCTCCAGCGCGCACAGACGGCGCACACGGAGATCAGCCTTCGGGCGATGCGCGCCGAGGACGCGATGGAGGAGCTTTCGCGGTTCATGGACGACGCGGTGCTGGCGGGGCTGGAGAGCGTGCGCATCGTGCATGGCAAGGGCGAGGGGATCCTGCGCAAACTCACTCACGACCACCTTCGCAAGAACCGGAACGTGCGGGAGTACCACCTGGCCGAGCCGGCCGAGGGCGGCGACGGCGTGACGATCGCCACGTTGAAGTAAAGCGCCGGTTCGAACCGGTATCATCCCCGCGAAGGAGCCATGCCAAACCTAGACCAACTGGTGCGCATAGCTGCCGAGACGCGGGCGAACGCCTACGCGCCCTACAGCGTCTATCAGGTTGGCGCGGCGGTGCTCGGCGCGGACGGCAAGGTCTACGCCGGATGCAACGTCGAGAACGTGAGCTTCGGGTTGACGCTCTGCGCGGAGCGCGTGGCGGTGGCGGCGATGGTGTCCGGCGGTTGTCGGACGCTGAGGGCGGTCGCGTTGGCGACGAAGGACGGCGGAACGCCGTGCGGCATGTGCTTGCAGACCTTCCTCGAGTTTAGCGACGCCCCGGAGGCGGTTCCGGTCGTGTGTCAGGCGGAGGGCGGCGAGCGCAAGGAGTACAACCTCAGCGAGTTGCTGCCCCACGGTTTTCAGAGCCGCGACGTGCGCGGCGCGTGGTGAGGGATTCGATGAACAATTGGTGGAAATGGGTGGCGGCCGCCGCTTTTGGGGCGGCGGTGATGGTGGCCGGGTGCGGTGGCGGGGGTGGCGGCACGCCGCCGCCGCCATCCGACGAGACGGGCAACACAGCCATCACCTATCCGTTCGCGGGCCGGTTCGTGGAGTTGATGAACGGCACGAAGCGCCTCGATCCGCTGAACCTGCGGGTCGGCGATTCCGGGAAGTTGGTTCTGGCCAGCTTCTCGGCCGACGGCTCGCGCGCCGTTTTGCCGGCGACGTGGTCGCTTGCGGGCGGCGACGGGGTGACGCTCAACACCTCCACCGGCGACTTCACGGTGACCGCGCAACCCTCCGGCTTCTTCACGATCCGGTCCTTCCCGACCAGCGGAACCGAGGTCGACCAGGACGCGTTCGTGCCGACCGCGACGACGACGGTGCGCGGCACGGTGAACGCCGACAGCACCGGCTACGGCGTGCGCTTCGCCCAGGTCGAGTTCTTCAGCTCGTTGGGCGCGCGCATCGGCGCTTCGCGCACCGACGGCAACGGCCGGTTCTCCGCGTTGGTCGATAACGCCGTCTCGGTCACCATCAAGCCCGAGACCCTGCCGGTCGCCGCCGCTGGAACCTATTCGGGGTTCTACCGGATGATTCGGTATAACGGGAAATACTACACGGCGGGCGGCTCTTCGTGCCTTATCTCCGTCGGCCCGTTCTCCGTCGGCTCGAACGTCTCGCTTCCCTACCCGCTGCGGGCGGCGCTGCAGTCCTCGGGTCCGCCCCCCTTCCCGGACGGTTGCCACTTCTAGGGCGGCCCGGGCAAAGCGAAGCGGCCACTCCCTCCGGGGAGTGGCCGCTTTTCTAATGAACCGTAAGGGACCGGGCTACGCCTGGACCTGGTACGGGTAGACGCTGATGCGTCGCTTGCAGTCGGGGCCCTCGAACTTGACCTGGCCGTCGACGAGGGAGAACAGGGTGTGGTCGTTGCCGATGCCGACGTTGCGCCCGGGGAAGAACTTCGTCCCGCGCTGCCGAACCAGGATGCCACCGGCCTTCACGACCTCGCCACCAAAGCGCTTGACGCCAAGCCGCTTGGACTGGGAGTCGCGACCGTTCTTACTAGAGCCTTGTCCTTTCTTGTGTGCCATGGCTTACTTCCCTGGTAGAACCTCGATTACGCGAAGGTGGGTCTGCGGCTGGCGGTGTCCCCAATGCTTGCGGACGTTCTTCTTCGGCTTGTAGTTGTAGCCGTTGATCTTCTTGGCCTTCGCCTGTCGAACGATCTCGGCCTTCACCTTGGCGCCCTTGACGAACGGGCTGCCCGTGGTCACCGCGCCCTCGTTGCACACCATAACGACGTCATTGATCTCGACGGACTGGCCGGGCTCGCCCTCGATCTTCTCGACGATAATGGTTTCGTCTTTGGCTGCCTTGTATTGCTTGCCGCCCGTTTTGATAATCGCGTACATCGTTGCCTTCCTAATGTGCGGAACCCGCACGCTTGCGCAAGTTGAGATTATGGCATGCCGCCCCGGAGGGGGTCAAGCTGCGTCCTCCACCTCGGCCACCAGGCCCACGACCTCTGGGTCGAATCGCCCAGGGTCCTGACACAGCGCATCGCCGTGTTCCAGCAGGAGCGCAACCAGAACGCATAGCACCCGCGAGAGAAGCGGGATGAAGGCGCCCTGCATGCTCTTTGGTCCACGTCCATCATACCGCTCGCCCAGGGCCTGCAGGCAGGGCATCACCGACCTTAGTTCCGGCGCCTTGGCCATCCGCGCCAGCAATCGTTCGTCCCCGTGCTCCACGGCCCGCAGGTAGGAGGGCGTCAGCAGCGTCGCCGAGGTCAGTATCTCCTCCTGCGACTTGGAGAGGCCGAGTTGGTCGACGAGGTGCGCGACATACGGCTGCGCCGCGCCCAGGAACGCGTGGGACTGCCCGCTAACCCTCGGCCGGAGCCACCGCGCCACCGCAGCGATGTCCACTGCGGGCTCGTGGGGCTCCTTGCGGAGCGCGCCCTCATAAACCTCGGTGCGGTTGCGCCCAGCGCGCTTGGCCCGGAACAACGCGACGTCGGCGGCCTTGAGCAGTCCGGCCGGGTCGAGCGCGGTGTCCGGGTAGGCCGAACACCCCAGGCTGGCGGTCACGTGCCGCAGGCGACCGCTCTGGGTGGTGTAGGTCAGGTTCTCAATCTGACTCCGAATCCGTTCGGCGACCGCAAAAGCGCCGTCAAGGTCCACGCCGGGCATGATGACCGTGAACTCCTCGCCGCCGTAGCGCGCGGCCAGGTCGTAGGGTCGCACGGTGTCCTTCAGCACCTGGGTGAACATCTGGAGCACCTGGTCGCCGGCGTCGTGCCCCTCCTCCTCGTTGAAGCTGCGAAAGTGATCGACGTCGAGCATGATCACGCCGATGCGGTCCCTTCCCCGCTCGGCTTCGGCCACGCGGCGATGCAGGAACTCCTGCATCGTGCGGTGGTTGGCGATCCCGGTTAGCGGGTCGAACGAGGCCAACCGCTCGACGCTCTCGAACATGAGCGCGCTGTTGAGCGCCAGCGAGAGGTGGTCGGCGATCGTACGGAAGAGCTCCTCGTGCTCGCAGAAGCGGTGGTCGCCTTCGCGGCCGATCAGTTCCAGAACCCCCACCAGCTTGTGGCCGGCGATGAGCGGATGCACCGCCATTCCCCCGGGCTTGAGGTAGCAGAAGCTGGCCTCGAGACCGGTGGTCATGGCGTTGTCGCCGACGCTGGCCAGCGAGAGCGGCTGACGCCGCGCGGCTACCAGTTCGGCGGCGCACGTCATCCCGTCCTCGGGGTTGAGCTGCCCCATCACGGCCAAACCCGCCCGATTGGCGCCCACGCTCGCGATGAGTTCAAGCGGCCCCTCGTCCGTGGTGCGCGTCCAGAGCAGCACGGCGGCCAACTCGGTGGTGGAGGCGATGGCGTGCACGGCGGCGACGGACAGCGGCTGCAGCGTCTGGTTCATCGTGAGCGCGCGCCCGATCTTCTTCAGGGCGTCGGCGTCGCGTTTGCTGCGGGAGGCCTGTCGACGCGCCGACTGCTCCTCGTTGGCATCGGTTACCAGCACCAACACCTCGAAGAGATCGCCGCAGTTCAGCGGCGCGGCGTAGTAGCGGTACCCCTGGTAGTACAGGGAGCCGGACACCTCACGGTAGGCCCCCTCGATCAACGGGGCGATGTCCGTTTCGAAGACGCACTGGGTGCGTTCGAAGTAGGGGATGCGGTCGGCGATCCCCCAGGTCTTTCGGGGGTAGCCCAAGTGGTCGAGGATGACGACGCCGACCGAGTCCGGGTCGAGCGACGATATGAGCGCCGGCATGGGGAGATCGATCGCCAGGGTATGCCCCTCGGGCAGCGTGATCACTACCGGGAAGCCACCGGCGCCATCGCCGTCGCGATCGGCGACGGTTCTGATGCCTAAGGCCCCAAGGGCCTCAACCAGCCTTTGGTACGCAGGGGAATCGAGCACTTGTCTTCCATATGTTCGGCACGCGCACCAAGTATGCTAAGCCCCAAAATGCCAGGAACTATCCCGACCATGCATCGTACACAGGGTGTGTTGCGCCGCGTCTGGCCCTTGGCCCTGCTTCTGCTCGTCGCGTTGCTTGCCGGATGCGGCGGAGGGGGAGGCGGCAGCGCCGCGCCGTTCACCTACACCACGGTTTGGGGCTCGGGCGTATCGGTCCAGGCTTCCGAGTTCGTCCGGCTGATCAACGCCGGCGGCGCCGTCGTGGCGACGATCCCGCTCAACCGGAACGGCGCCAACAGTTCGCAAGCGACGCTCAGCAACGTCTCCCCCGGCACGTACGAGGTGCGGGCCGAGCTGTACGCCCTGCCCGACGCCCAGGGCACGCTGCTGGGCGTGACCGAAGGTTACGTGACGGTGGGCGGCGCAAACGCCAGGTTCGACACAACCAGCGCGGAGCCCTTGGCGAGCGTGACCGTGAGCCCCTCCACGGCGACGCTCACCGAGCAGGAGAGCAAGAGCTTCCTGGCGACCGCGATCAGCGCCAGCAACCGTGCGGTGTTCGTGCCCAGCGACGCGATCGGTTGGTCGGTGACCGGGGGCATCGGCACGATCACCTCGTCGGGCGAGTTCACGGCCACCAAGGCCGGCGACGGCGCGGTGGTGGCAACCCACACCTCGACCGGCCGGACCGGCACGGCGGCGGTGCACGTGAACCCGTTCCAGATCCGGCAGGGCAAGTGGACGGTGCTCGTTTACATGAACGCCGCCAACGACCTGGCCCCGTACAGCGACGTCAACATGGCGCAGATGGAGCAGGTCTCAAGCAACCCGGACGTGCGCTTCGTCGTGCAGTGGAAGCAATCGAGGTTGGTCTGGCCGACCTCCACGTTCGACGGGGTGCGTCGCTACCTCGTCGGCCCGGGTGGCAGGCAGCTCGTCCAGAAGGACCTGGTCAACAACCAGGGGAACGCCCTGGACATGGGCTCGCCGCAGACGCTTCACGATTTCATCGCGTGGGCCAAGACGTACTACCCCGCGGACCGGTACGCCCTGGTTATCTGGAACCACGGTACCGGCTGGCGCGAGCGCCCGCAGGCGCCGTCCATCCGCGGCTTCAGCTACGACGACGAGTACTGGACCTACATCAAGACCTGGCAGATCGACACGGCGCTCGCGGGCCAGCACTTCGACATCGTGGCGTTCGACGCCTGCCAGATGCAGATGATGGAGGTCGCCTACGAACTCCGGAGCTATGCCAACTACGTGGTGGGCAGCGAGGAGAACACCCCGGCCGACGGCTACCCGTACCAGACGGTGTTCGCCCCGTTCCGCGACAATCCCGACGACACCACGCTGAACCTCTCGAAGTCGTTCGCCGATGGAATGCTATCGGTACCGGCGTACTCCTCATCGAGGATCACCGAGAGCGTGCTCGATACGTCGAAGATGCCGGCTTTGCTCACGGCGATCGATGGCCTGGCGCAGGCGCTGATCGCCGAGCGGGCGAACGTAACCGCCGCGGTGACCAACATCAGGAGCGCCTCGCAGTCGTACAGCTCCTCGGCCACCTACCTCGACCTTTGGGACGTGTGCTCCCGGCTGGAGGCCTACCCGTCGATCCCGGCGAGCGTGTCGAGCGCCGGAGCCGCGGTGCGGGCGGCCATCGGCAACGCGGTGGCCTATGAGGGGCACAACGCGAACTCGCCCAGGAGCCACGGCGTCTCGATCGACTTCTCCAGTTCCACCCAGTTCGACCCCTACCGAGCCAACTACCTTCAGTTGAAGATGGCCCAGGATTCGAACTGGGACGAGTGGCTGGTGCAGGCCCCGTAGGCGCATAGGAAAGGGGGGCCGGCTGGCGGGGCCGACCCCCTTGGGGCTGGAGGGATGCATCGGGGGATTGGCGGCTCCCCCGTGCTATGGGTGTTCTGAGGAACGATGTCTGCTTCTGCCTTTCGGCTCGCAGGGAGGGTTTTCCAGGTTGTCCGGGGGAGGCAGCATGTGGAACTACCTGGGCGCACGGCCGGGACGCAATAACGAGAACAATTGCGCGCGTGGGAATACTTGCCCGCACAGCAGGCCTACGAGCCTCCGGGGCCTAGGGAGGCCGAGGGCGGCGACGGCTGTGCTATACTTCTAAGTCCGCACTCTAATTGAAGGGACCGAGTACGTAGCATGAGCGACGAGACCAAGGCGCAGAAGATGGATTTGGCGGCCGAAAAGGCGGCCGTCGATGTACAGGGCGAGGGCCGAGGCGAAGGGCGACTTCGCGGTCGCCGCCGCCGGAAAGTCAGCTATCTGACGATCAACAAGATCGATTGGGTCGACTACAAGGAAGTCAACATCCTGCGTCGGTTCCTGACGGATCGCGGCAAGATCCTTTCCAGCCGCCAGACCGGCAACACGGCCAAGCAGCAGCGGATGATCGCCCGGGCGATCAAGCGGGCGCGAGAGATGGCGCTGCTTCCGTTCGTGGTCAGCGACGCCACCGAGGAGTTCGGCCATCGCCGCTCTCGGCAGTACCGCGAGCAGGCTTCTCAGCAGAACCAGTAGTTGACGCCCAAAGGGTAGGGCGCGGGATCGGACCATCGCGATCGGACGTCGCGATGGTCCGTTTTCGTCAAGGCTTACGGCCCAGGATGCGCCGCCCGAAGAGCGAGGCCACCCAGTCGACCGCCATCAACGCCGTCACATTGTCCCGGTCGGCCAGCGGATTCACCTCCACGACGTCCACGCCCGCCAGCTTCCATGCGCCGCCGGTGGCGAACCGATCGGCGAGTTGCTCGGCGATGAGATACCCTTCCCGGTCGGTCAAGCCGCCACGCACGCCCGTACCCGTCCCCGGGGCGTAGAGCGGGTCCAACGCGTCCACGTCGAAGCTCACCCAGACGGCCTTGGCGCCGCTCCCCTCCAACCACTCGTCGAGCTTCGTCATCACCCCGCTCACCCCCAAACGGTCCACGTCCTCCATGGTGGTGGCGCAGCAACCGGGCAATCGGCAGAGCGCCTCAAGCTCGCCGGCGTCCACCTCGCGCAGCGCCAGCCAGGCGATCCGGCCGGGCTGGAGGCCGGGCTCCCCCACGACCTCCGAGAGCAGGGAGGCCCAGAAAGACGCCATCCGGTGCTGCGGGCCGCAGGAAAGGCGTGCAAGCGCCGCCAGGGGCATCCCATGCAGGTTCCCAGACGGCGAGGCGCCCGGCAGGTTGACGTCCATGTGTGCGTCGATCCAGACCACGGCAAGGTCGGAGCCGTAGCGCCGCAACGCGCCCGAAATCGACCCGATCGACACGCTGTGGTCGCCCCCGATCACCAGCGGCACACCTTCGGCGCAAACCCGTGCCACCGAATCGCGAAGCCGCAGGTACGCCGCCTTCGCCAGTTGGAACCTCTCGTCGTCGCAGGAGGGCATGAAACCGTCGGGGGCGCATCCGCCCGGCGCTTCGCGCACGTCGTAACCCAGCGACTCAAGCACGTTGTGAATCCCGGCAAGCGCCATCGCCACCGGCCCCAGGCGGCTCCCCGGGGCGCGACCGCAAAGGTCAAATGGCGCGCCAACGATCTCCACCATGGCCGCCATTCTACTTGGCCCCCGGCCGCAGAGCGCCGCGAGTAAACTCCCAAGTATGGGTTCGCGCGTCGGGGTCGTTTGCGTGCAGGGCGACTTCGAAAAGCACATTGAGGCGCTGGTTCGTAGTGGGTTAAGGGACGAGACGATCGTCCGTATCGCCCAGCCGGAGCACCTGAAGGGGATCACCCACGCCATCCTCCCCGGTGGAGAGAGCACCACCGTCGGACTCCTTTTCCAGCGTTACGGGTTGGGCGACGCCCTGCGCCAGGCGGTTGCCGACGGCATGGCGCTCTGGGGCACCTGCATGGGCATGATCATGATGGCGACGCACGTCGAGGGGCGAGACCAGTACAAGCTGGGCGTGCTGGACGTCACGGTGCGGCGCAACGCCTACGGCGCACAGGTCCACAGCTTCGAGGACGAGGTCGCGGTGAAGGGGCTGGAGGAGCCGGTGACCGGCGTGTTCATCCGTGCGCCGGTGGTGACGCGCCTTGGGAGTCAGGTCGAGGAGCTGGCCCGGTACCAGGGCGAGGTCGTGGCGGTACGGCAAGGCCGTCTCGTGGGCACTTCGTTCCATCCCGAACTCACGGAAGACACGCGCTTCCACGAATGGTTCACATCGCTCCAGGGATAAAGAAGGAAGCCCCGCTCTGAGGGCTTTGAGACGGGGCTCCTATGAGGGGAGGGAGGAAGATGCTTCTACACCTGGTAAGACGCATCCCGAAGCGTAGTAGTTCCCGAAAAAGAACCTGGACCAAAACGATCCTCACGGGTTGACGAGGTCGTACGAAAGTTGCACATCCTCGCCGTGGCGTCGCACCGAACGCAGGCTGAGCTTTATCTCGCGCCCGGGCCCGACCCACTTGATCCCCTCGCCGAACAGCTTCGGCGCCACGAAGAGCTCGAGGCGGTCGACCAGCCCGGCGTCAAGGAACGCCCGGACGGTTGCGGCGCCACCCTCCACCAGAAGGCCGGTCACGCCGCGCGTCCAGAGGACGTCAAGGACGGCCCTCAGGTCCGCGCCGTCGGCCCCCGCTGGAACCTCCACCTGCCGGGCGTCCCGGGCCAATCCGGGGCCGACGATCCAGACGGCCTTCCCTGGCGCGGCGAGCACCTCTTCGTCGCCCGAAAGGCGAGCGTGCGGGTCGAGAACCACCCGCACCGGCTGATTGACCACGCCACGGACGCGGGCCGTGAGTTGGGGTCTATCGAGTTCGACGGTGCGCCGCCCGACCAACACCGCGCCCATCTCCGCTCGAAGCCGGTGGCCCGCTCGACGCGAGCGGTCATTGGTGATCCACTTGCTCGACCCGTCTGGGTGGGCGATAAAGCCGTCGGCGGTGATCGCCATCTTGGCGGTCACGAACGGGTGCCGCCGCGTCATGGCCGTGAGAAACGGCTCGTTGGCCTTGCGGGCCTCCTCTTCGAGGAGTCCGACCTGAACCTCGACGCCCGCTGTGCGCAACGTCTCTGCCCCGCCCGAGGCCTGCGGATTGGGGTCGGGCACGGCCACCCAAACCCGCCGGACGCCGGCCCGCACCACCGCCTGCGAACACGGCGGCGTGCGGCCCTGGTGGTTGCAGGGCTCCAGCGTCACGTAGAGGTCAGCGCCGCGCGCCCGGTCGCCGGCCGCCGCCAGCGCGACCGCCTCGGCATGCGGTCCCCCGGCATGGTCGTGATACCCCTCGCCCACCACCTGCCCGTCCCGCACGACGACGCAGCCCACGTGGGGGTTGGGCGCAGGAAAGCCGCGTCGCGAGAGGGCGATGGCCCGACGCATCCAGCGTTCAGGGCTTGCGTCGCTCATGGTCTTTGAGGCTCCCTTCGATCAGCCCCCGCAGGTTCTCGCGCTTCTGCTCGACAAACTCGCGGCGCGCTTGGCGCATGGCGAGCAGCGCGAACAGCGCGGCAAAGACGAACGTGAACGCGGTGACGCCGAAGTAGAGGATCGCGTGCAGCGCGTAGGTCGCCAACTCACGGTGCGAGGCCTCGGGGCCCGGACGGTGACCGAGGACAAACGGCCAGCAGACCATGAGCGCCACGCCGAAAAGAAGGAAAACGGTGGTGAGAACCCTTAGGCGCATGCCCCGAGTAGCTCCTCAATAGCCTGGCGGACGCAACCTGACCGGACGAGGAAACTGCCGGTGACGAAGGTGGTGACGCCCGCGTCCCACAGCGCACGAATGGTGGTCGGATCGACGCCCCCGTCGACCTCGATGTTGAGCCCCGGCGCCATCGCGCGAAGGCGCCGCACCTTGTCGAGCATCGCCGGGATGAACCTCTGGCCGCCCCAGCCCGGGTTGACGGTCATGATGAGCGCCAGGTCGATCTCGTCCAGGAGCGGCTCGAACGCCTCGACCGGCGTGCCGGGGTTGATGGCGACGCCCGCCTCGACGCCCATCTGGCGCAAGGTTTGGGCCAGGCGGTGAGCGTGAGCGGTGGCTTCGGTGTGGAAGATCACGCGCTTGCACCCCGCGTCCACGAAGGCCTGGAAGTGCGCCTCCGGCGTGAGCGTCATCAAGTGGGCCTCGAACGGCGTGTCGCCCAGCTTGCGCAACGACGCGACGAGCTCATGGCCGAACGTGATGGGCGGGACGAACTGGCCGTCCATGACGTCAAAATGCACCCAGTCCACGCCCGCGCGCATCATGTCGCTCACCGGCGTACGGAAGTCGGCGGGATCGCACGAGAGGATCGACGCGGAGACGACCGGCTTGGCGCTCACCGCGAACTCCCCCTCGGCGCCTTCTGCGTCACCTGCTTCACTAGGTCGCCATCGAAGAAGATGCGGAAGGTGGCCTCGCTTCCCGAGCCCATCTCCCGAACCGTCAGGTTGTCCCCGGGCTCGTGCTCCTGCTCATGGACGGTGCGCGTGCCCTCGTCGTCGGTCATCTCGACCCGCACGAGCACGGCAGCGGCGCCCTTGGGCATCTTCACGCGCAGGGTGTAGAGGTTCTGGCTCCCTCCGGTCGCAGTCGGGGGTGGCGCTGCGTTGCCCGCGCTGACCTTCAGGCGGATACTGGAGTTCCGTTCGACCTTCTTGTGCGGCTCCGGAACCTGCGAGACGACGAGGCCGGCCGCAAGGTCGGGGTCGCGCACCTCTTCGACCGGTTCCTCGACCTGGAGGTTCATCTGCGAGAGGAGCGACCGGCAGTCGTCTACGGTCCGGCCCCGAAGGTCGGGCGCTTCCACGAACCGGCTACCGTCGCTCACCACGGCGTCGATGCACGTGTGCTCGCGGATCTGGCGGCCGGGCTCCGGGAGCACGCTGATGATCGTGTTCTCGGGGTACTCGTCGGTCGACTTCCGGCTCTTGACCCGCAGGCGCAGGTTCAGGCCCTGAAGCCTGGCGTTGGCCTCGCTCACGGTCAGGCCGACCAGGTTGGGCACGGTCTCCAGCTTCGGCTTGCTGACGTTGTAGTACGCCCAAGCGCCCACCAGGAACAGCGCGGGCACGAGGGTCACGACGACGATCGCCACCAACCACCAGGGCAGGCCCTCCTGTTCGGGTTGGCGGGGCGCCTTGCGGGCGCGGGCCGGCCTTGGCTCCGGGCGAACAGCGCTCATGCGGGGCGCCACCGCCGGCGGCTCCTGGGGCGAATGGGCGGGCGTGAGCGGCCAGGTGAGCGACCGACCAAACCGAAGGGCGTCCTGCAGGGTGCGCAGGTCGCGCAGAAGGGCAGCCACGGAGCCATAGCGCTGCTCCGGCGCCTTCGAAAGCGCCTTGCGCACGATCTCATCGAGGACATGGGGCACCGACTGGTTCGAAGTGCGAAGCGACGGGCAGGGGGCGGTGGCGTGCTTGACGGCGATCGCCACAGGCGTGTCGCCGCTGTACGGGAAGTGCCCCGCAAGCATCTGGAAGAGAAGCACGCCCAGCGCGTAGATATCGGAGGTTTCGGTCGGCATGCCGCCCGAGGTGACCTCCGGCGCCAGGTATGGCGCCATCAAGCCCAACATGACCGCGCCGGCGGTGCCGCTGTGCCCGTAGCATTCCCAGAAGCCGGCAAGCTGCAATTTGACCGTGCCGCTGGAGGCCGAAAGCACGTTGCGCGCACTAAGGTCGCCGTGCACCAACCCGGCGCGGTGGAGCGCTTCCAGGCCCTCGCACACGTTGATCGCGGTACTCAAGGCGACCGGAACGCTGAAGCTCGAGAGGCGCTTGATGCGCTCCTCGAGGGTGGGGTCGCCGCAGCCCTCGGACACCACGAACCACAGGCCGTTGTCCTCGGCCATCTCGATGACGTGCTCGACGCCGGTATGCGAGATGGTCTTCAACTTGTCGACGAGCCGGCGCATGCTCTCGATGAACCCCTCTTCCGTGCGGTAGGGGTCGCGCACGACGCGCACCTTGACGTCCCTCCCCGTGACGCGATCCCGCGCCATATAGGTGGCGAAGATCGGGTCTTCCGAAACCTCTTGGGAGATCTCGTACCGGATGCGCAAAAGCGTTCCTATCACGGCTTCACCTCGTATCCATCCCTCTCGGGAACAAAGGCCAGCGCGACGAGCGCGACGAGCAACACGAGGGCCACACGTTGCACAGGCAGAGCATCCACGGCTTTGGCATAGGCGGCCGCGTCGCCCAGGAAGTATTGCCACTGACTTACGAGGTAACCGCCGGCCATAAGGGCCAGAGCGCACAGGGCTATCGCAAGTCGCACCGATTTCATGAGCAATCGAGAACGTCGAGGACTAGATCCTCGTTCACGTCTGTAACCAGTTTACACGCACCGACCCCCGTAAGGAGACTGAAGGGCAATCCGCACGCCAGAGCCTTCTTGTCCCGGGTCATCGCCTTGGAAAGCGAGCGCGGCTCGAGACCCTTCGGAATGCGCGTCGGAAGCCCCTGGGCGGTCAAGCCGGCCTCGAGCCGCGAGGCGACGCCCTCCGGAGTGACGCCAAGGCGCTCGCCGATGCGCGCCTCCACCACCATCCCGACGGCGACCGCCTCCCCGTGCAGCATTTCGCGGAAGCCAAGCCCCTGCTCGACGGCGTGGCCGACGGTGTGCCCGAAGTTGAGGATGGCGCGAAGCCCGGTTGTCTCGTGTTCGTCCGCCTCGACCACCTGCGCCTTGAGTTCAATGCTCCGCCGGATGACCTCGGCCAGGTCCGGCGCCCCCAGCCGGAGCGGCTCGCGTTCCAACCGCTGAAGAAGCCCCTCATCCAAGATGGCGCCCATCTTCCAAACCTCGCCGCACCCATTGAGAAACTGCCGCTCGGGAAGGGTGCCGAGGGCCTCGACCGCCACGTGGACCGCCGCCGGCGGGTAGAACGCGCCGACGAGGTTCTTGCCCTCCGGCAGGTCCACGGCCACCTTCCCCCCGACCGAGGAGTCGACCTGCGCAAGAAGCGTGGTGGGGACCTGGACGAACCGCACGCCGCGCATATAGGAGGCCGCGACGAAGCCGGCCAGATCGCCGACCACGCCGCCGCCAAAAGCAACCACCGTCGAGCGCCGCTTCGCCCCCGAGTTCGCCAGCCAACGCAGAAGCCGTTCGAAGGAGGCGAGCGACTTGGTCTCCTCGCCCGGAGGCAAGATGTGCGTCGGCACGCCTTTCGGCAGCAGAGCCCCCCAGGCCTCGTGGACGTTCGCGTCGGTGATCACGAAGCTGTCGCCCTCAATATGGGAAAGCGCCTCCGCCATGCTTCCGAACGTCACCGGGTATTCACCGTGCGAATGCTTGATCATCATAGGGCTGCCACCAATTCCTGGACGTTTCGCGCCACCTCTTCCGGGTCTTCCCGCCCGATGCGCACGCTCAGGTCCGCCTGCTCGTAAAGAGGGCGGCGGCGTTCGAGCAGTTCGTCGAAGCGCTTCTCCCAGTCGTCCTCAGCCAACAGGGGCCGTCTTTTTCGCCCCGCGGAGAGCCGTTCGAGCAGCACGTCGCGGTCCACGTCAAGGAAGACCACGGCCCCGATGCGGCGCATCTCGGCCCAGTTTCGCTCGCGCATCACCATACCGCCGCCGGTGGCGACGACCACGCCCTCGCTGCCGATGCTGCGCAGCAGGCTGGTCTCGTGGTCGCGAAATGCGTCCTCGCCATACACGCGAAAGATTCCGGAGACGGTTCGCCCCAGCTTGGCCTGAAGAACCTGATCGGTGTCCAGGAACTCGAACCCCACGCGGTGGGCCAGTTCGCGTCCCACCGTGGTCTTCCCACACCCCATCATCCCGACCAGAACCACCGATCTCATATGCTCAAACAGTCAAACAGCAGGGGCCCATTTCTGGGCTCCCTGCTGCTATTGTGGAGGATTCGGAACCGGATGCGTGGCCTACGGCCCGCCCAGCCCGTTGTTGTCCTCGTCCATGATCGTCGGGGTCACGAAGATGATCAGCTCGCTGTTCAGCGTAGCCGTCGTGCGTCCCCGGAACAACTGGCCGATGATCGGCAGGTCGCTCAGGATCGGGAAGCGCGACACCGAGAGTTGGTCGCTCTTGCGGGTGAACCCGGCCAGCGCCACCGTCTCGCCATTCTTCACGCGGCAGGCGACGGAGATGCCCTGCGAACTGGTCTGCGGCACTTCGCTTCCATCGGGGCCCTTCATGATGGTGCCGAACTCGGTGATCTCCGGGTTCAGGTACATCGTGATCGTCCCGTCCCCGTTGATACGCGGCTTTACGTCGAGCTGACTCTCAGCCGTGTAGTCCTGGATCTGGTAGGTCGTCGTGATACCGCCGGCTGCGTTGCTCTGCTGAGCAGTCCAGACCGGGGTGTCGACCGAGCTGTAGACCGAGGCCTCCTGGTTGTTCAGCGTGCGAACCAGCGGCGCGTTCACGATGCGTCCCCAGCCCTCGGTGAGCAGCGCGCGCAGGTGACCGGTCAGGTTGCCCGTGGCGTAGCTGATGAACACCGGGTCAGAGGAGCGGGCGAACGACCCCGCGCGGGTGCCGGCGATCGTCGGACCGCGCTCGTACATCCAGTCGATGCCAAGCGACTTGTCCAGCGAGTTGCTCGTCGTGATGAACTCGACCTTGATCACAACCTGCTTCGGCGCAATGTCGAACTGCTCGATGGTGCGCTCGAGTTCGCGAATCGCGTCCTCGGTGCCCTGCACGATGAGGCTGTTGTCGGTCGGGTCGTAGGTGACGTTGGTGATGCCCGGGGGAACGAGGGTCTGGCCCCCGCCGGTCAGGTCGAAGACGCTGCCGACGACGCCGCCGCCGCCGTAGTTGCCGCCCTGGTTGCCGTACCCGCCGCCCTGGTTGCCGCCGCCGTAGTTACCCCCACCACGGCTGCCGCCTCGCCCGCCACGGCTGCCGGTACCGCCGATCTCACCGCCACCCATCTGGTTGGCGTCGTCGCCGGGAATCACGATCGAGCTGCCGGCGTCGGCTTCCGGCGTTCCATAGGCGCCTGCGGGCTGCTGGATCACCGCGCCACCGACCACGCTCATCTTCGTGCCGCCGATCATGCGGTGCCGCTTCTGCCGACGACCGCCACCCAAGTCGTTCAGGATGCGGTCGGGGTCCGGGGGCGCTGACTGCGTCACCAACTCGTACATGTCGCGCGGGTCGGCGTGCTGGAGCTTAATCTTCTGGACCACCGTCGGCTTTTTCACCGCGATCTCCGCCGGTTTGACGTCCGGCTTGACCTCTGGCTTGCCCACTCGGATGACGAAGACGCCCGCCGCGTCCCGCTCCGCATAGGCGCCCGACGCCTGGCAGATGTACCGGATCGCCTCTTCGGCGGTCACGGCCGTAAGGTTCAGGTTGATCTTGCCCGCCGGGGTGTCGCTCGGCGCCACCACAAACTGAATGCCGGTCTGGCACGTCAGCGCTTGAGTAGCCTGGAGAAGGTCCGCGTCGCGAAGAAGAAGGTCGACCTTCTTCCCCAGCGGTTCCTCCTGAGCCGCGGAGATCGCGGCCATGGCCAGAGCGGCCAAGCAGGCTACTCCAACGCCAAGTTTCTTTATTGTCAATCGATGCATTCCCGTATCCTCCACAGAGATGTAAAGCTATGCGCCGGTCGTCCCTAGGGGCTCACTAGCGGCCCCAACTCCCGCCGCTGCTCCTGCCGCCGCGGTTGCCGCCGCTTCGGTTGCCGCCACCCCAGTTGCCGCCGCCGTTGTTGTTGCCGCCGCCCCAGCTGCTGCCGCCGTTGTTGTTGCCGCCGCCCCAGTTGCCGCCGCCGTTGTTGCCGTAGCCGCCACCCGAGATGTTCGTGGTGCTCTGCTCTGGCTGGTCGATGACGTCCGAGTTGAGGCTCAGGAGCGCGATGATCAGGGCCGGGTCCGCCGACCGCAGCCGGATCCTCACGATCGGCTTCGCCGCTTCGGTGGTGGGGAGCATGGTCTCACCCGTCTCGCCAACGCCCAGGTCGGCCTGCTTGAGGATGATGACGTAGATGCCACCCTCCACACGGTAGGTCGCGTTGACCTGGTTCAAGACGTTTCGAAGAACCGTCTCGAACGGAACGTCCTTAAGGCTGACCGTGACGGTGCCCTGGACTTCCGGTGCGATGCTGTAGTTGGCGCCGACCTGCTTGAAGATGATCTTCAGCGCGTCGCGCACGTCAGCGTTGTCGAGCTCAATCTGCGGGATGTTTCCAGTCCCGGGTCCAGTCTGAGCCATGACCCGAACCGGCGTCGCCAGCAAGGCGAAAGCCATGGCGGCCATGCCCAACGTCATTCCTAAAGACTTCTTCACTGTTGCTGCCTCCTGATTTCGAAAACCTTCTGTTCCACTAATAAAACGTCTGTCCTAGCGCACGGTTCCGCTTACTCGGGAGCCATGCCGCCCGGCATCATGCCGCCGGGAAGGTTCTTCTTCCCACCAGTCGTCCCGGGAAGGCCGGGCGCGCCGCCGGTCGGCCGACCGGCGGCCGGAGTGATCGGGGCGGACTTGGAAGCCTCGCGCTTGACCACCATCTCGTGCGGATACTTGTTGCCCGAGCGCCTCAAAATGGCGCGGTCCCCGTCGATCGACGCGACCACCCAGTCGGTGCCCTGGATCTTCTGTCCGGGCCGGATCACGATCCCTTGGGGTTCCGTCTGGACCAGGATCGCGGAAACGCCCTCGCCGATGCACACGGCGGAGAGCCGCCATGCCGGCGTCGGCTCCACGATCACCCCGGCCGCCTCTTTCTCCTCAGGCTCTTCGTAGAACATCGAAAAGCCGCCCATGTCGCTGACCACGCGGGATGCCGCTTGCTGCCGGTCGAACCGCGCCTCTTCGGGCAACAGCGAGAACGGGTCGGTCCGAGTGGCGAAGTACCGCTTCTTGGCCAGGGCGTCGACCTTGTCGTTGGGGTCGGTCGAGACCTCGGCCTTGATCCCGGCGATGGCCTCCACCTCGTGCTTCGTCCCGCCAGCCGCACCGGCCGTGATACCGGAAGCCTTCTCGTCGGCGTTTCGCCAGTCCGGCGTAACGCTCGCAGGCTGCGTGCTCTGGCATCCGGCTACCAAAGCCCCGGTCAACGCCGCTAGGAGGGCGAGGCCGAGCCCCTGCTTCAGGGCCGGTTTTTCGTTGTACTTCTTGCTGTTCACCGACATCAGAATCCCTCTCAAGCCTTTACTCGACCGGAGCCGGTATGCTCCGCCCTCCGGCAGCCGCTGCGGGCGCTCCGCCACGGGCCTGCGGCGGTTGCATAGCGCGACCGCTCAGCGGCGGCGGCCCGCCCGTAAAAGCCCCGGCGGGGACCGAAAGCCCGCCTGCAGTCGCGCTCGGGGCTGCCACGCCCGTGATCTCCGGGGAGATCTTGTTCCCGCGAATCAGGGCGACGACCGTCAGGTTGTACGTTCCGGTGAGTTGCGGCGAGGTCCCGTCGAGCCGAAGCCCGCTGGCGACCGCGATATAGTGGGGCATGTTCGCCCAAGCCTTCATGTGCTGGCAAATCTGGCCGAAGCTGCCCTGCACGGTCACGGTTCCCAAGTCGAACACGCATACCGGGAACGGAAGCGCCGGGTAGTTGAAGTAGCTCTCGACGACCGCGTTCTCGGTCTCGGGCGGGGTCGGAACCTGCACGCCGGAGACGACCTTCACGCCGCCCTTGTGGAGCTGGGCGTTCACTGCGCGCTGCACGTTGTCGCGGAACTTGCGCGCGTCGACGGTGAGCTGATACCGGTTCGCGGCGAGGTTGATGCCACCCGTCGCGACCGTGCTACCGGGCGTCTTGGCGAACACCACCCGGTCCCACTGCTGCTTCATGCTGTCGACGGTTGCCTGCGCCTGCTCGACCCGCTTGATGGCCAGCGGCATCTTGTCCGCTTCGGCCTGGAGCTTGTCCCGGTAATCGGTGTAGTAACCGGTCTCCTGCGCGTTGGGCAGGAGGTACCAGAAGATCCCAAAGCTCAGGGCGGCGACGCCCAACGCGATACCCACTATGAGGATGGTCAATGGACTTATCTTCATGTCGTTATCACCGGTTACTCGACAGGCGCCGGAATATTAGGCGCTCCCGCCGCTTTCGGCGCTCCGCCGGCCTGCGGCGGCTGCATCGCGCGCCCGCTCAGCGGAGGCGGTCCAGCCATCGGGCCACCCATTGGTCCTCCCATCGGGCCGCCCATGGCGCCCGGGGCGCCGAAGCCGGCCGCCGGGGCTGCTGCCGCGCCCGAAGCGCTCAGCGTGGACTTGGCATCCGGTACAAACAGGTTGCGGTTGTTGAGCGTAAGCACGAAGGTCACGGTGGACCAATCCGGCATCGCGCCGCGAACCACTTCGGTCGAGCCGAAACCGCTGACGTTCTGGTAGCCGGAAGGCTGAGCCGCGGCGCGGGCGATCAGCGCGTCCATCCGCTCGATCGGGTCGGACGGCAAGCTGGACTCGCCGGGCCGAACCGCGGAGCCGGTCTGGTCGACCTCGGTAAGGGCCGGGACGTACGGGTCGTTGATGACGTAGCCCGACCGCGTCACGTTCAGCGCGCCAGGGATCCTCAGCAGCGCCAGCATGATGTCGGCGTACTGCTGATGGGTGCGAAGCACGCCGGTGATCGTCACCGTGCACTGCACGTCCTTGCTGATCTTCCAGTCCTCGGGAGCCGATCCGCTGGGAACGGCGCTGATGCTGGTCACGCGGAAGAAGGTGGGGATGTAGCGCAGCACGTCCCGGTAAAGGTCGACGTAAGCCGAGCAGTGCCGCCCCATGGCCGAGGTCAACTGAAGGTTGCGGTCGAGCCCCGTGGCCCCGGCGATGATCGCATCGGCCTCCTGGGCCTTGGCGAGCGCCGCTTCGGCCTTTGGCCTCACTTCCTCGGCTTGGCTCTTCATGTTCTCCAGTTTCTGGTTGGAGTACACGATGAGCCCAACCGACGCCAGAGCCGAGATCACAACGATCAACCCGGCGCCCACCCAAGCCGTTTTCGCTTGGCCCTCACGCGACACATGTGTCGGCAACAGGTTCAGTTTCATCAGCGTCCCTAGTTAAAAGCAGATGTGCAAGCAGTTGCCCACGGCGACCGCGAACTCCTGATGTCCGTCTTCCGTTACCGATCCATCGGCTTTCCGCGGGTTTAGGGTTATACCTTTTACCGGGTCGAGAAGGTCGGTTGGAAGCGAAACCACGCTCGCAAGGAACGGCGCGAGCCCCTTGAGCTTGGCGCCGCCGCCGCAAAGCAAGATCTGGTCGACGTCGCCGCCCTTGCTGCGGAAGTAGTCGATAGAGCGCCGCACTTCGGCGACGAATTCGTCGAGAACGCCGGCGACGGCGTTGTAGATGTGGGTCGCCTCGGAGTCCTCCGGAAGCACGGGCGGCTTCGGCTCGTCGATCGGCGCCTCCGACTCGGGGGCGGGAAGCTCCTCCGGCGTGGTCAGGTCTTCAGGCTCGGCGAACGGGTTGTAAGGAGCGAACTCCTGCGTCTCCGCGGGCGCCGCGAACGGGTTGTAGACCTGCGACGCGGCCGACTCCGGAATGGCGAGCTTGTCGTGCTTGACCTGCTGCGCCTCTTCGAACGAAAGGCTCAGTCCGTCGGCGATCGCCTTGGTGAACATCTCGCCGCCGATCGGCACCTGCCGCGGCATCAGGAGCTTGCCGTTGCGGTAGATGTTGATCGCCGTGGTCTTGTGGCCGAACTCCACCACACAGACCGACTTGTCGAGCAGAAGGCCCTCGTAACCGAACCGAAGGGTTCGGGCGATGCCAAGCGGTTCCACGTCGATGGCCGCCGGCTTCTTCCCGGCCTTCTTGAGCATCGAGACGATGCTATCGACCGTGGATTGCGGCGAGATCGCCATCACGACGTCCATGTTCTGCGCGTTGTTAGGATCGGGCTCGAAGGCCTGGTAATCGCTAACCACGGTGCTCTCAGCAAATGGTATGTTCCGGGTGATCTCCCAGTCCATGTGCTGTTTCAATTCGGCTTCATTCATCACCGGGACTTCAAGGGTTCGGACAAGAACCGACCCCTGACCGGCAACAGAGATGACGACGTCGTTGACCGACGCGCCACAGGTCGTGCAGAGCTGCTTGAGCATCGCGCCGACGGAGTCGACGTCATGCACGCCGATATGGTCGACTGCGCCCTCGGGGGTATCTGCCGCCCCCAAAGCCGTAATGGTCGGCTGATGGCCTTGCATGCGCAGCTCGGCAACCTTGATTGACTGGCTGCCGATATCAATCCCTAGAACGCTGCTGAGTTTCTTCGCCATGAACGACTACCTTGACCTAGCGCTGCGACACGATGTTAGCACTGGCCTACTTTACCTGTCAACAAGCCTCGCGCGCACCCCTGCACATAGCCAGACGCCCGCACAAAGCGGATACGTTCGCGCAATTCAGGCGCAATCCCCTCGCGCCCTTATGTATGGACGCTGCGAAAGCCCGGAAAGTCACGTCCGCGAGCCACGCAAAAAGCGATTGCGGCCGGGCAAGCCCGGCCGCAATCCTCGTTTGGCGAACCCCTAGACTAAGGCGCCAACGGCTTCGGCGAGAAGCGAGGCGCGATCGTCTGGAAGAACACGTCCGGCCCGCCGGAGCGCGTGCTGGTCCAGAACATCCAGATGAGGCCCGGCCGACGCACGTTCTGAGAGTTGAACGGAGCGTTCATCGGGTCAAGCGCCATCGTCAAGCCGCTCTCGTTGCCGACCTGCTCGATCGGAACCGTCTGTTCGCTCATCTCGTCGATAAGCGAGACGGTGAGCGGCCCGGAGTTGATCGTGCCGAGGTCGACACCCGTCTCATCGACCGCGTGGTAGGTGATGGTGACGGTCTGGTCCTCCGCCTCCGCCATGAAGAACACACGGCCCGTGGCCGGGTCCACCTGGTAGAAGGGCGACGAAGAGCCGTTCACCGTCACGTCGACCGCGCCGGTGGCGTTGTTGACCGCCACGGGGGTCGGCAGCTTCACGCCGAACCGCAGGGACCGCAGGTAAGGCCGTGTGGCCTCGCTGCCTACGCCGGATGTGCGCGTGTAGGTGAGCACCGTGCGGTCCCAACGGATCGGGTCCGCGGGTTGCGCGGCGCCGCCCGACGAGTTACCCCAATAGGAGAGGTCGCCCACCAGGTTCCGGAGCGAGTTGGCCCCGTCGTACCAGACGCCGATGAAGCGGTCATCGTACGCCATGCCGACCGAGCGGTAGTTGGCGCTCTGCCCGCCGCTCACCCGAAGCACGTACGGCGTGTACTGCAGGTAGAGCCTCAGGCTGCGCGGGATGAGCGCGCCGGCGAACGACACCTGCCCCGTCTGAGCGTTCAGGTAGACCTTGCCGCCCAGCGTGGTGTTGTAGCTCAGGATGCCCGTGTTCCGGTCGAACGAGCCGCTCGCGAAGTCGAGCACCGACTGGTAGCTGCCGTTGCGGAAGCGCAGGATATCGATGCGCCTGCCGGCCTGGTTGGGGTCGACGTCCACGGCGCCCATCCGCCACCGGATGCCCGGCGCCCACATGGAACCGGATGCCGGGTCCAGGGCGAGCGGGTCGATGCGCGTGCCGAAGGAGACCATCGGGTTGCCCGCAACCGGGTAGCCCGTCGTGCCGTCGGCCCTCAGCTGGGCGAGGAACGCCTCAGCCTGCGGGCGGCCGCGCAGCTTGCCGGTGAACGAGATGCCGATACGGCCTTCCGCGCCGTTCCGATAGCGACGCAGCGTCGCCGACGGCGCGCCGATCGACTCGAAGGCGTTGCCCAGGTCGAGCGCCGCCGTCGGGCCGAAGTTCGCGCCCGCCGAGGAGGCGATCAGCGTGAAGGTGTTCCAGTTGATCTGGCCGAGCCCACCCGCGTACGAGGTGTAGAACACCGTGGCCCGCGCGCCGGCCTGCACCAGGCTGGGCTTGCTCTTGCGGGTCTCCGGGTCGTAGGGCATCGTGAAGCTGGTCGCCGCCGGCGTCGCCGTTCCGTCCGCACGGATGGTGAACGGCGTCAGCATGAGTTGGTTCAGCGCGCGCTGGTTCCCCGCGCCGTCCCGCTTCGTCGCCTGGCCCAGATAGGCCATGAAGATGCTCGACGAGGCCGCGCGTCCGCCGTTGGCCGGAGCCGAGAGCATGTTGAAGGCGCCGTTGGTCGGGAAGCTCGGAGAGCCGAAGTTGGCGGAACCCGGAACGAGCGACTCGCCCGGTTGCAGCGTGAAGGTGAACGTCGACGGGAACGGCTGCGTCACCGCGTGGCTGAGCCAGCGGTTCGAAGCCGCCGGCACGAACCCGTTCAGGTCCGCGATCGGGTTCTCACCGACCGCAGAGCCGGCATCGAGCCTCAGCGTGCTGAGGTAGATGCGCCACGAGTCCGCCAGCGACGCGTCGTCGGCGGTCCGGTTCTTCGGGTCCCAACTTGGGCCGTTGCTCGAATCGAGACGGTTCGAGGCCCACGCCATGACCACGTTGCCGTTGCCATCGCGCAGCGCGGTCGGCTGGGCGTTCGACCAGAGGAAGTTGCTCGCCGGGAGGTCCTCCAGCAGCGGAGCCGACTTCTTCGTCACGGTGTTCGTCAGGCGAGTCTCCCGCACGTTGAACTTGAGCGTCATCGGCGGCTCGGAGTACGCCTCATCCTGGCCGAGAGACGGCGCGTCGGCGTACTGGTTGTTGCCGATGTCCTCGAAGGCGAACAGGTTGCGCACGTATGAGCCGGACGGCGTACCGATCGGCGCAGCCACGCCCACCTTGGGGTCGCCGGGCATGTAGACGCTCGGGTTGAGCAGCGGGCTGGCCTGGACGCCCAGGTTCGCGTTGGTCCGCCGCATCGGGTTGACGCTCAACTTCGTCGGAGCGGGGTCGCCGGGGCGAGCCTTCTGCAGGATCGCGCGGGCCGACGGGTCGACTCCGGCCAAGCCGGTCGCCGCAAACCTCGGGTCGAGGTCGCTGAACAGGCTGTAGCGCGCGTCGAGCCAGGACAACTCGTGCTGACCGGGGGCGTAGAGCTCCACCGGCCGATAGACGCGGCCCGTTCCGCTCGGGTCGTCGAACTGCTTGGCCAGCCGGACGTTGAGCAGGTTCACGTTCCCCTCGTTCACCACGGTGAACGGCTGGAACATCGCCGCGGCGCCGCCGACATACCCGGGGTTCCACGGGCTGAACGCGCTCGTGCCGACCCACGGAGCCAACGGTCCGCCGCCGGGGCCTCCGTTGAAGCCGCCGCCAGACGGCAGCGACCCGAGGTCGACGGTCGGCGTCGTAACCGCCAGCCGCTCATCGGGCGGAACGGTCAGTCCCAGCCCGAACGTGCGGTAGACGCGGTTGCTGTTGTTCGCCGCGACGGCCTGGTTCGGGTCGACGTACGCCGTGCTGGAGCTGTAGTAGCCCTGGTTGCTCGGCGGTTGGAACCTCGGCACGTCCACGCCCGCTTCGAACACGGTGTTCGAAAGCGTGCGCGCCAATTGGGCGTTGTAGCCCGCGGTGGTCCGGTACGTGGCGATCGCCGCATCGGTGATCACCGGCGGGGTGAGCGTGACGCCGCTGAACAGCGGGTTCGCCACCGAACCGAACTCCGACTTCGTGAACGAGAGCCGGTCGCGGTCCACGTTCGGGTAGTCCAGACTGGTGTTCGGAACGTTGAGCGGGTAATCCTCGAAGTTCCGGTAGATCGTGGAGTCGAACGCCTTGTAGACGCCGCCGGTCGCGTCCGCAGCCTTGACCCAGGCCACGTCGCCGGGGGCGATGCGTACGTTCTGAAGCCCGCGCGCCGGCCCGTAGAGCAGCCGAGAGAGGCTGCGGTCGACCAGCACCATCTGCGACACGCCCGTCGTGCCGTGCCCAACCGCGCCGCTAAGCGAGGTGAGGCTCGGACCGAACGCGCCGTACGGTTCGGCGGAACCGGAGTTGCCGTTCGAGGCAACCTGGGCGTTCCCCGCGTCGGTGGTGATACCGAGCGAACGGGTCGTGGAACCGTCGTAGAGCGAGATGCCCAACGGGTGCGCCAGACGGAACGAGTAAGTGACGTCGGCCGAGCGGGCGCCCGCGAGGTTCGGGGCGACGGCTCTCAGCACGAGGCTGTTCGCACCCGGCATCTGCGCCTGCGAACCGGTGGGCACGATCGGCACGGACTCGAGCACGATGTTGGCCGTGGCCGGAGGCGGGGCGCCCGAAGGAATTGCCTGCACCTTCAACTGCCGGCGCTGGCCCGTCGACCCGACCCCGCCGTACTGCAGCTCCACGTAGTAGTTGGCGAGCGTGCCCGTCCCCGTCGGAAGGTCGTAGGCCAGCAGGTACAGCATCTCGCCGTACTCGAAGTTGGTGCGGGTGACCACCCCAGACGACGCGGCCGCGGTCACGTCCCCATAGGTGAGGGACCCGTCCGCCATCTTCTTGGTCAGGTTCTCGAACACCTCCGGCGAGATCAGCTTCGTGCGGTCGAGCCGAACGAGGCCCTGCAGCAAGTCGTAGTTCGGGTCGTTCTCGATGACCTGGGTTCCGCCGGGCGCCTCACCCGGGGTGATGGCCTGTTCGCCCTCCCCGAGTCCGGGGTTGTGGTTGAACGAGTAGGTGTAGCCGGCACTGTCGCCGATGTACATCCAGGACCGTGTCTCCGTGGTCGCCTTGCCGCCGATGGCGGGGGAGGCGATCAGAGGCGTGCCCTCCAGTTGATACGCCCACGCGCGATGGCCGCCCAACCGGTTCAGCGAGCCGGTGGCGAAGAACGCCGTCAGCATGCCGTCCCGCGTCGGACAGACCACGACCGGCACGTCGTTGATGATGCCGCCGGTGTTGTCGTACACCGACATATAGGTGACGCCGAGCGAGCCGGAAGCGTCCGTGTTCAGTTCGTTGTTCGCGGCCCAGTTGGCCACCAACGCCTCGCTGAGGCTCACCAGCTGCGCGGCCTTCGTGCCACCCGGGGTAGGCGCCACGTAGTAAAGCGTGTTCGGGTAACCGGAGATGTAGTTGGCCGGGATCG
Source organism: uncultured Fimbriimonadaceae bacterium (assembly GCA_964539295.1). GTDB lineage: Bacteria > Armatimonadota > Fimbriimonadia > Fimbriimonadales > Fimbriimonadaceae > CAZIIS01. The sequence continues at coordinate 46,566 of CAZIIS010000001.1, forward strand.
CGACGCCGCTGGAGGTTCCGAAGGCGCCCATCTTGGTGGCGTCGGGAAGCGTGTCCAGGCTCGCGGTCACCGTGCCGGCCGCCTCGTCCAGGGCGAAGAGTCGCCCGAGCGAGGAGCCCTGCGCCTGCGGCGCACCGAAGTAGACCTTGCCGAACGCCACGGTCGGGGTCATGGTGATCGGCCCGAGCGGGGTGTCGGTGGCCAGCGGGTACTGCCAGCGGACCGTGGTGGTCTTCGTGGCGGGGTCCCCGGCCGCGTCGAGCGCGATGATGCGCCCCTGACTCGTCGGCACGTAGATGGTCGGCGTGGAGCCGCCCGCGGTACCGTAGGCCACGGAGCCGACGATCGGACCGAGGGCGCTGGCCGCCATCTGCTTCGTCGGGTCGGACGGGTTGTAGTCGTCCGGGTAGGTCCACCGGCGCCGAGTTGCGCCGTCGCCACGGCCCGACATCTCAAGGCAGTACACCTTGCCGTTGGTCGTGCCGATGTAGAGGAGGTCCTCGGAGCCGACGTGCGCCACCAGAGCCGAACTCAGGTTGAACCCGGTCGGCGCCTCGGCGATCCGGTCCTCGCCGTCCTCGCCCGTCACGGCGTTCGGGTCGGGCGTGACTTCGGACGGGTAGCACCAGAAGATGGTCGGCGCGGCGTTCGCCGTCGCGTCGCCGTGCGCGTCGATGCAGTAGATGCGGCCGTTCTCGTTGGCCACGATCGCCACGTCGCGGGTCACCAGCGTTCCGCTGGCGTTGCGGATCGGCGTGGTGATCTGAAGCGGGGTCGAGTTGATGCTGAGGTCGGCGGTCTTGACGAACCGCACGGCGTCGGCCATCACCTTGCGGCCCGCGTCGGACGGCAACGCGCTCGAGTTCCAAACCCGGATACTGAGCGGCGCAGACTGGCTGTGGTTCCATCCACCCTTGGGGGTGTACGGGAACACGACCCATCCGCCACCTGCCGACTGGTCGATCGCCTCGGAGCGAGCGGCGACGCCGTTCACGTAAACCGTGTAGGTGACGCCCTGGGCCAGTTCCTCGGTGGCGTCAGGGATCCAGACGAAGATCGTGTACTGGCCGTCCGGCATGTTCGGCGCGTAGGTCACCGAGGAGTTGGCGGTTCCGACGACGACCGGGGCGGCCAGGTAGTTCGGGCCGATGTGCTTTACGATGGTCGTGTCGGGCGCGAAGCTGCCGGCGAAGCTGACGCCGCCGTTAAGGTTGTCCACCGTCTTGATGAACGAGTAGCGGCGGTTCTCCGCGTTCGGCCCGGCGGCCCAGCTCTGCTTGTCCAGGGCGTACCGGGTGGCCTCGGCGGCCGAGTAGTCGATCGGGCGCATCACTGGCCACGACCAGACCATGTTGCGGCGCTCGTTCGGGTGCACCGTGTCGACGATGGTTCCGTCGTGGGTGAACGAGGTCATCACGCCGAAGTTCAGCGTGGCGTTGGCCGCGCCGATGGTCGAAGCCTCGTTCCGGGCGCTCAGAACGCGCCGGAGGTACTTCTCCGTGCCGCCGCCCAGCGGGGGCGCCTGAAGTTCAGTGACGACCGGCGAGGCCACGATGCTACCGGTCGTGCCGGCCATCGAGACCAACTTCGCAGCGTCGGCGTACACCACCTCGTTGCCCGGGTCCGCGATCGGGTCCAGGTAGGTACCGTCTGCGCGCTTGGGCGTGGTGTTGTAGAGCTTGACGACGATCGTGCCGGCCGTGTCGGCGGTCACGTTGCCGTTACCGATCTGCACGTAGCCGCCGCCGTTCACGATGGCGTCGACGATCTGCGTCTGCGGACCCCCGACGATGCCGGTGATCTGATAGACGTAATAGCGTTGCGGGTAGATGAGCCCCGCGCCGAGGCTCGTCGGTCCGATCGGCAGGTTCACGTAGACCTGGTACTGCTGTCCCGCCGTGAGCGTGTCGAAGGTCCACGAGTAGACCGCGGCCGTGCCGGTGACGGGCGCCGTCGGGTCGGTGTAGTCCTTGGCGCCGACCGTCCGCGCCATCTCGTAAGCGGGCAAGGACAGGTTCAACTGGTAATAGTTGGCCGCCAAGGTCGACCCGGTCGGCTTGAGCCACGACGCCGCCGGCGCACCGCTCGACTTGCTGGTGGAGTTGTCCAGCAGGTTGTCGAGCACGCGAACCGGGTCCCACCACCGAAGGAAGGAGCGCCCAAGGTTGTTATAGACCGAGGGAAGCGTCCCGCTTGGTGTGGAGGGGGCGATCACGGGCACGCCGGTGCGCCCCGCGGAGCCGCGGTGCATCGTGAAATCCTGGGCCATGGCCATCGTTCCGAAAGCCAGACCCGCGAGCACTGCGCCCGCTGCAACGATGTGCTGTCTCCAAGACGCCATCTTGAGTACCTGAGCCTTGTTCTTGTTCATTGCCGCTCTGCAAAGGTCGGGTTGAAGATCCCACGGATCCCTTGAACCGGCGGCAGTTCGTATTGGACGCTGAGCATGTTGAACCCGAGGTTGGGTCGGGACAGGTCGTAACCGGGCATCAAGCCGGAGCCGCCGAAGCCGCCGTCGACGACGAGCACCTCGCCGGAGAACGGCGCGCCGCCGAAGTAGGCGCCGAAGTAGCCGTTGACCACCAGCACGTCGCCGGATTCGAACCGCCGGGCGTACATGGGCTGGAACCGCTGCGGGTTGTTCCCCATCTGCCCGAGGCTGAACGGGCCGCTGCCGCGAGGCCGCCGCATGCCGACGAAAGCCTCCATCGGGAGCATCCACTGCACCGTCCAGGATTCGGTCGAGCCGACCGTCGGCTGCACGATCTCGTAGACGCCGGTGCTGTCGCAGACCATCAGCGCCAGCCGCGGACCATAGGCGGTGTCCATCATGTGCCCGGTGACCGAGGTCAGGCCGGTGATCCGATGGGCGCCGCCGGAGGTCGCGTTGCTGGCGAACACGAAGTCGCCGGACGCGTTCTGCGCCAGGAAGGCGTTGGCCGGTACGGCCGGCACGTTGAATTGGGTGATCACGGTCGAGTTCTTGCCGTCCAGGATCACCACGCCGCCGAAGCCGCTGTTGACGTCGGACGAGACGTTGGGCGAATCGAGCCCCAGGGTGGCGCGACCCGGCTGCACGTTGCCGAAGCCGAAGACGTAGGCTTCGTGCCGCGACGCGCCGGAGCCGACCCAAACTCGGCCGAGGCTGTTGTACGAGTACCGCTTGCCCGTGAGTTCGGGCGGGGTGTGCCAATAGAGCACGCCGATGGCGCGTTCGACGCCGCCGGGGTTCTGGCTCTGCGGGTCCACGTAGCGGACCGGGTCCAATACGTCGCCCGTCACCGGGTCGACGCGATACCGGTCGATCAACTCGACGATCCGGTTGTTGCCGGAATCGGCGATGACGGTGTGGCTCCAGAACTCCGGCCCGACGCCGTCGGGGCTGGTCTCACCCGGGAACTGGCTCCGCACGTCCGCGACGGTATGCCGCGTCGTGTAGGCAAGCACGTCCTTCGGCTGGCGCAGCGTGAGCGACTCGCTCTCGCCGAAGCCCTGCGGGACGAAGCTCGGGTGTACCTTGAACTTGGAGATGGAGCGAACCTCGCGCCCACCGGCGTCGATTCGCACCACGCGGTCGTTGCCGCTGTCCACGATCCAGTACCCTGCCGTGTCGCTCGGGTATACGCGGTTGGGCAACGCCAGCGACTTGAAGGACCCGACGTTGCCGGTGTAACCCTCGACGCCGCTGGAGAGCGTCTGGTCGGTCGTCCAGAGCGGGTTGCCCGCCGCGTCGAAGCGCGAGACGCGCCCCTCGTCGGCGATCATGAAGTCGGACTTGCCGAACGCGTAGAGGTTCACGCCGCCGGTCGCGGCCACGGTGTCCTCGCCGCCGGCCAGGTTCAGCGCCGCGTTGTCCCACTTAAGCGCCGCCTGGAGCGTGCGCACGCGGAAGTCCTCGAAGTCCTGGATGCCCTTGTACTGCGGCCACTGGATGGCGGGGGCGCCCTTCCAAGTCGGCGAGATGACGACCTGGTAGAGCTGCGACTGCCACGGACGCACCGAGTTGGCCTGCAGGAACTCGTCGTTGGGGCTGATCTCGGCATCCATCGCCGTGACGTAGCCCATGGGCTGCGGGGCCGAGCCGAAGCCGCCCGCGGTGATCGACGGAAGATAGCTCGTGCCGCCCACGTAGAGCGTGCCGCCCACGATGAGCGGATTCGACGTCGGGCCCATGCCGTTGACGACGGTGTACCACTGAAGCGGGTTGAACCGGCCGTTGGCGTAACCGCGGACGAAGCTACCGTTATCCGTCGGCGCCTCCGGCTCGACGACCACGTCGGTCGACCCGGTTCGCCGGATGATCACCGGCATGCTCGTCGTCAGGCAGTCCTGGATGTTGCCGCTCCGAACCGCCATCAGCGAGTTGATCACGATCCGGGATCGGCCGACCGTGTCGGTCGACTCCACCATGAACTGGTTGCGGTTGAGCGTGCTGAAGGTAGCCGGGTCGTTCTTGACCTGGCTGCGCGCAACGTCGGGTTGCACCAAGGTCAGGTTGTCGGTCGAGCCCGAGATCTCGAACGCGATCGGCTGCATCTTGGCCTTGAACGAAAGCACCATGCAGGTCGGCGCGTTGAAGCCGAACACGCTCTTGGTACCGCCGGCGAGCACGATCACCGAATCGCCGCGAACCGCGGGACCGCTGTAGAACCGCTGGTCGACGATGCGCGTGTCGAGGAACGGGAACGCCGTGACCAAGGGATCCTGGTCGATCAGCGACTCGGAAAGGTTGACGCCCGAGGTGGAACTGTTCAGGCGGTAGTTCAGCGGCTCGTTCAGGTCCCAACGGCAGACCATCCGGAAATCGCCACGCCCCTCCTCGCGCAGGTTCATGAACGTGCCGCCGGGGCCGCTCGGCGGGGCGGTCACCACGTACAGGTCGCCGTTCGTGCCGAGCGCGACGTTGCCGATGACCCGTCGCTGGTTGTCCACGAAGTCGGGGAATCCGATCACGCCGCGTACGAACGAGTCGGGGGAGACCCCGCCCAGTCCGCTGCCGACCGCGCCCCAGTCGATGGTGTAGTCGATGCGCCACCCGACGTCGTCGGTCGTGTCCCCGGAGGTCTTCGTGCCGTCCCAGTCCCAGGAGCCCGCGCTGGCCTTGAGCATGACGCGGATCTCGCCGTTGGCGACGCTCGATACCTCGCCGGTGAAGACGCTCTGCATCTCCGAGGCGCTGAACGGCGCGCCGTTCGGCTTGAGCAGCGTGATCTTGATGCCCAGCGGGCTTGAGCCGCTGGTGACGTTGATCGGAAGCCCGTTGAGGCTGGCGCGCGTGGTCAGGCGCACCTGCGTGTTGCTCTCGGCGGTGACGCGAACCGGGTTCTCGCCCCGGGCGCCGAGCCAAAGGCTGGCCATCCCCGCGGGTTGCGAGGGCGTGCCCGTGCTGTTCTTGTACGGCACGTACACGACGCGGTCCAGTCCGCCGGAGTTGTCGCGAATCGGGATGTAGCCGACCGTCGGCGAGGCGGACGGTTGGCGAAGGCGCGAAGAGCCCTGAATCGACCAGTTGGAGGCCGTGTTGACCTTCTTGGCCGTCACCAGGTCGATCGCCCACACCCGGCCGTTGCCGTCGGTGGCGCGAGTATCGGCGACGAACGCCAACCCTTCGTGGATGGTCGGAGCGTAGGGTCCGTCGGAGTCCGCCGAACTGGAGTCGGGCGGCGCGATCGTCGTCAACTGAGCGCCGGTCAGGAGGTCCAGTACGTGAACCGTGCCCTGGGCGTCGGTCACCCACACCTGGTCGACCGCCGAAAGGGTCGTGTCGGGAACCGTGACGCAGGTGGGCGAGGAGAGCGCCGAACCGAGCGTGACGTCCCAGGCGACGTAGCTTTCCGCGCTCGGGTCCTGCGATGGGTTCGCATAGGTGGCGATCACGTGGCCCGCGCTCGTGGTGCTGATGATATAGCCCTTGTACACCGCGGGCGGCTTGTTGGCCGTGTAGCCGCCGGCCGAGTAGGTGTAGCGCCGAAGCAGCGGAGCTTGGATGTCCACCGCCGTGGAGCCCGACTTGCGGCTGCCGCCGCCCACCGAGGCGTATTCGGCGCCGAGCGAGATCACGTTCACCGCGAACTTCGCGGCCGACATGAACGAACCGTCCATCAGCGGGTCAAGCCCTCTGTAGCCGAGGTTGTTCGACATGACCGGCAGCGACCCGCTTCGGTCGACGCCCCGGTTGAGCGTGGCCGAGATGCCGCGGGTGGTGACCACCATGAAACCGTCGCCGACCCTGGCGGAGGAGATCGTGCGCTCGTTCACCCCCACGCCCGCCACCGGCTCCAGCCGGAAGGAGTCGGGGCCGACCCAGGCGAGGATCGACTCCAACCCGGTCGAGCTGAGGTCCGCATGCCGCGCCACCAGCGAACCGGTGTATGGCGACTGCATCGCGAGCAGGTCGCCCACGCTCAGCGAGTTCGGGTAGCGAGTGAGCGGATGGAAATAGTTGTGGTTGAGCATCCCGCTGTTCGACCCGAGCGCGAACGGCAGCGGAGCGCCGTTGGCCAGGTCGAGCGAGGCGCTCGTGCTGACGATGTCGATCCAGAGCACGCCGCCCTGGTCCATGAAGGAGCGGAGCTTCTCGCGCTCGACCGAATTGAGCGACAGCCCGCCGTTCAGCGGCAGAAGCAGCACGTCGAACTTGGCGAGGGTCTTGTCGTCGGTGGTCGCAAGCGGCACCTCCCAGTAGGGTGCGTCCTGCTTGTTGACGCGGCTGCCCACGGCGGGCGCCGAGCCCGCAATCGCCACCCAACGCGCCCGAGCGTCGGGGGTGAGCATCGTCTGCCCCAGCGGGTTGACGAACGCCCATGCCGCCGGCTTGATGCTCCGGTCGTGGTCGAGGTTGTACCAAACGTGCGGGGCTGGGTCGGACATCTGCCCGGACACGCGCTGGCTCTCGATCAACAGCGTTCCGGCCTTGACCTCGGACGTGGCCTTGGCGTAGCTCACGGGCTGCGCCATCGCCATTGCTGCGGCGGCGATCGCCGCCAGGGATACCAATTCACGCCCAGTGATCATGGGTTCACCTCACCGTAGTAAGCAAGCGTCGAGCTGACGGGCAACTTGGGCATCGGCGGCAGGACCCAGCCGTTGGCGTCGCGCCGGATCGCCTGCGAACCGTCCGCCGTCGCCGTGGCCAGCGCCGGGTCGTAGTTGAGCACCAGGTTCGGGTAGTAGCGGTCGGAAGCGCTTGCGCCCGCCGGGATGTGCTGCCGCGGGATGTCGAGACCGGTGCCGCCGAGCTTGCGCGGAATCCAGCCCCACTTGCGGAGCCATTCGGCCTGCTGCCCCATCGGGGCCGGCATGTTCTCGCTGATGGCGCCCAGGATGGTCACCTTCACGTCGAGCGGCTCGCCGTAGAACGGTACCGCCGGCGTGTTGCCGTAGGTCTCGAACCGCTTGCGCTGCGCCGCTTCGATGCCGCCGAGCGAGCTGACGTCGGAGTCGAACGCCGCGCGCGTATCGTCGGCGTTGGAGTTCATCCAGTGGCCGGGGATGACGAAGAAGGAGCCGTCCTCGGCGTACATCGACGCCTCGATCCGCACGTCGAACGGCGCGATCGCCGCGCGGGCGAAGAGGAAGTTCTTCGGCACGGCCGGTCCGGCGCTGTTGAGCCGAAGCCGCATCTGCGTCTCGTCCTGCACGCCGATCGAGTAGCTGCCCAACGCCCCGGTGGTCGTCAGCTTGCGGCTGCCGTAGCTGGTGTTGCCGATAAGCGGGAAGGCGACCGTCTCAAACTTCGGATAGGCGTTGATCGTCGCGTTGCCCAGGCCGTAAATCGGGATGTTCGAGTTGGACCAACCCAGGTTGGCTGCCGCGTTGAACGTCATCGTCCCAGCCGAGGCGAAGCTAAGCGTGGTGGCGAACATGTAGGGCTGCAGCGCGGAGGCCGCCGCGTCGGCAAAGGTGAGCGCGCCGATGTCCATCGAGACGAACGCCGGACCGCCGTCGTCCGCGGAGCTGGTGAGCAGCAGGTTCGGGACGAGCTGCGTGCCGCCGCTGTTCGAGACGTAGGTGAGCGCATACGGCGTCGCGGCCGACATGTTGCCGCCGGTGGCGGTCGACGGGTCGAGCAGGAACTGCACGTACAGACTCAGTTCGGGCGACTCGGCCAGGTCGAGTTCGATCGGATTCGGCGTGTCCGGAAGCGGGTCGGCGTTCTTGGGCTTCGGGTCCTCCCCCGGGCCGGGCGCGAAGAACTGGGTGGTGTTGAGGACGGTGTAGTCCTTCGCCATCAGCATGAGCATCGAGCGGCTGGGCGCGGTGAGCATCGCGCCGGACTCGGTCACGAGGCCCTTGGTGATGCTGCCGTCCACGTAGACGGAGCCGTTCGCCACCACGGTCAACTGGATGTTGGTCGGGATGACGCCGCGCACGCGGAGGTCACCCTCAAAGAACAGCACGCCGTCGAACGGCAGCGCCGCGCTCTGGAAGTCGGAATCCGACAGCGAGGAGCCGAGCCGGTTCACCAGGTCGGGGTTCTGGACGCTGTTCAGGATGAAGGCCTGGCCGTTGATCTCCCGCACGCGGAACCGGACCCGCGAGGTGTTGGTCAGCAGGCCGGTCGACGGGTTCCGCCAGTACGGGCGCTTGCTGCGGCTGTCCCGCACGATCTCGAAGCCGTCGGGCGTGAGCCGCAGGAAGGTGGCGACGGGCCGGTAGAACGGGCCCTGCCAACCCTGCGAAGCCGTGTTGTTCGGGTTGAGCCAGTCGGTGGGCAGCGACTTGACCGCGCCCTCGAGCTCCCGTTCGTTCTCGCTGGAGAGGTTGCCTCGCTCGGCGGAATCCACATAGACGCCGCGGCCATAACCCATCCGGCCGAGGTTGCGGTTGTTCAGAACGACGCCGCTTTCGCGGGTAAGCGCGCGGTACCGCTCGGCATCGATCCTCGGCGGGGCCTTGTACGCGATGGAGCGCGAGTAGCCCTGCCCGTCGGGGTTGGCGCTCCGGTCGCGGATCACGCCGCCCTGCGTAGAAAACGAGTTGTCGTCGGTGTCGAACGCGGACGCCGACACGACGTATGGGTTGGAGACCGTGTCGGACGAGCCGCCCCAGTCGTAGCGCCAGGAACCGGAGGCCCGATCGTAGTAGCCGCGGGTGAGACGCAGTTCGGCGGCACGGTTCGCGGGTTTGATGGTTCCGGCAACGGCCCACATGTCGCCGAGGTCGGCGTTGAGCGCGACGTTGTTCACGCCGTGGATCACGAGCGAGGCGTTGCTCCAAAGCGAGCCGGCGCCGACGGTGATCCCCGCAAAGCCGCCGCCCCACTGAAGCGCCGGGGAGACCTGCTGCCCCTCATACGTGGCGCCGATGCCGGCGGCGTAGATCGGCAGCCCTCCATCCGAGGTCGGCACGCCGATCTCGGCGGGCCGCGTGACCTTGTGGGCGTTGGTGATGAACCGGGCGCTCTCGATGATGCCGATCGAGGCGAACGCCATCAGCTTGCGCGAGTCGGTGATCTGGTTGTTGGCGGCTTTGAGCCGGCCAAGTTCGCTGGCGAGCTCCGCCGCGTTGGCGTAGTTGGTCACCTTGACCGCGATCGAAAGCAGGCGGCTGGGGTCGACGCGTCCGCCGGTGAGCACGGCCCCCGAGCGGCCGACCGACTCGATCGTCAGGAAGTTGCGCGCGCGACCCGGGCGGCGGAGGTCGCCGGTCGGGTTCGCGAAGGCATCGATGTCGCTCGGCGCGTACCGCACGCGGATCAGCGCGCGGCCCTTCTCGAAGTTGACGCGGGCGTACGCCCCAAGGCCGTCGGGGCCGCCGTTGTCCACCATCGTGGCGCCCGGATAAGGCAAACCGGAGCCGGGACGCAAATACAACGCGTCCGGGTCCTTGGTGTAGCCGCTGGCATCCACGCCGGCAGGCAGGGTGGCGCCGGGCCTCCAGTCGGCGCCGAGCGCCGATTGCTGAAGCTGGTTGTGGGCGAACTGCGCCCCGGCAGCCGCGAGGTCGGACGACACGGTGCGCCGCGTGGAATACCCGGCCTCAAAGATGTTGCGGCTGATGATCGTGGCGAACGCGAAGCCCAGGAGCAGCAGGATGCCCAAGATGATGATCGCGATGATCAGCGTCTGGCCCGATTGCCGGCCCAACCGCGTTTTGGCGGATTGAAGGTTTGCCATCATCGATGCTCGTCCTATCGCAGGAAGTTCCTCACCTTCGCAGAGCCCTTGACCGTGATGAGCTGGGCGTCTCGGCTGCCGCTCTGCGCGAAGTAGCGGATGGTCAGTAGCACGTCAAGCGCCTGTGCGGAGTCGTAATCGACGGAGACCACGTCGTTGGGTTCAGTGAATTGGAAGCGGTAGCTCACGTAGATGTTCCCCGCCGGAATCGGCTCGCCGAAGCGCGAGTTCAGCTCCAGGTATCCAACGCGGTACTGCGGTTGGATGATCGCCGAAACCAGGTTCTTCGCGTCGTACGACTCGGGGTCGAACGGCGCGGAGGTCGTGAGGATCCCGAGGTCCGGGTAGTTCGGTTCCGGTAGGTTCACGTAGTTAATGTAGTACTCGTTCGGACCGACCGGTCGACGGCTCACGCGGCTGTAGCGAACCGGGGCGCCATAGTTCGGGCCAGGCCGCTGGTCCGGGCCAACCACCACTTCGCTGCCGGGGGTGATGAACGCCCTGGGGAAACCGAGCCCCGGGTGCAGCGGGCTGGGCGTGCCGTCCGCCGCCGCGATCAGCCGCAGGTCGATGAACCGCTTCACGAAGCGGGACCGATCGAGGTCGGGCATGAGCGTCGCCCAATCCACCCACAGCTTGTTGAAGCGGCGGTTCACGGACTGGAAGGTCGCATCGGACCAAACCCCGCTGCCGGTGTCCGGATCGTTGTTGGGGGTATAGGCCGCGCCGGTGGCCGCGTACGGCGTGTGGTCGCTCGAAGCGTCCTGTCCCACCTCGCGTACGTCGAAGCCGGCGACCAGCTTGCCGCTGCGGCTCGAAGGCGTCACGGCGATGAACAGGCGCCGGAGAGCCGAGTTCGATAGCCAACCGCTTCGGCTGTCGGCGGCCTGGACCGCCGCAGTGAACGCCGCGTTCGGGTTGGGACCGGCGAGCGCCTGGTAGGTGGTGATGTCGAACAACTCGACGCCCGAGCTCTTCTCGCCGCCCGCGGTCGGGTCATAGGCGAAAACGCTGATCCCCTGCTCGTTGCCGTCGCCGTCGCGCCGGGACCGAACCACCAGGTACGGCGTGCCGGTCTGCCAGGCCGAGCGAACGTAGCCCGCGAGCGTCTCTCCCGGGCCGTAACCGTAGGCGGTCGGGAAGATGCTGGGGTAGACGCGCACCAGCGCGTTCGTCCAGCCGCCGTACTGCGCCTCAAAGACGTCCGGACCGACCTTCTGGGCGTTCTCCGCCTCCTCGCCGGAACGGACGGCCATCATGCCTGCCGCGGCCTCGTTGGCCACCCGCTTCGGGCTGAACTGCACCAGCGAGACGATCCGCGGCACGTTGCCGTCGTAAACCACCTTTTTCGACTGCTTGTCGAAGATCGGCATGATCGCGTCGTACCGGTTGATCTCGGTGACGACCTTGGCGACCCGGAGCCACTCGTGGATGCGGGCGGCTTTGGCCTGGCCCGCCGGGGTCAGGGCCCCGCCGTTGGTCAGGTCGGTACCTGGGAGCAGGGCGAAGAACGCCGGGTCGTCCATGTACAGGTTGTTGCTCGCGTCGAGCGGGAAGAACCGGGTGCTGGGCACGACCTCGGCGCGGTAGAGGACGTACAGGTTGTCCTGCCCCGCCGCGTTCTTCGTCAGCAGGTTGTCGTGCGGGTTGTTGTAGGGGCGGAACGGGTCGCGAAGCCCGACGAAGTAGCGGACGATCGTCGTACCTTGGGCGACCGGAAGCACGACCTGCCCCTTCGGGGCCATGAGCGTCGGGTCCTCTTTGCCCGTGTTCGGGTTGATGTACGCGCCGCTGGCGCCCCGTCCGGGGTCCCCTTGCGCGGGCGCCACGACGTCGATGCGGGACTGGTCGAGCCGCACAACCTCGGGCGAGCCGTCGAGCCCGGGGACGACGATGTCGGTCGCCCCTCGGTAGCCGGTGTTGTTGCGCACGCCGGCGCCCTGGGCGAGGTCGCGCTCGATCTGCGTCACCAGCACCCGCGCCCGAGCCTGCGAGTCGGCCATGCCCTGCGCAGCCCGCGTCAGGTTGAAGCTCTGGATGACGGGCCAAGCGATCAGCCCGAGCAGGATGGCGCTGATCGCCATCACGGTCATCAATTCGATTAGGGTGAAGCCACGCCTTGAGGAGCGAGCCATGCTAGTTCTGACCTCCCGCGATGAAGCTCTCGGTCTCGATCTTCCGCCAACTGCGCATCCAGTTCTCGAGGAGCCGGTAGTTGGCCGCCTCGTCGCTGGCAAAGGCGAACGACGTGGGGTTCCACAGCACGCGGACCCTCATCGAGGCGCCCCTCACGCGGCGCACGGCGTATCCGTTGCTGAAGTCGAAGGTGGCGCCAGGGCCGACCCGGTCGGTGACGTCCACGTAGGCCATCGTCCCTCCGGCGACCGGCTCGATGCCTCCGATCTGGAACTGCTGGTCCTGCAGCACCTGTCTGCCGCTTCCGTTCGCGTACCAGATCTCGCCGATCGTCACCATTAGGCCGGCATCCGCCAACGGGAAGTAGATCCGGTTGGGCCGGCCGATGCCGGAACGCGAACCGCCGACGTAGCACTCGCCCACCTGCAGGCCGTTCGAGGAGAGCAGCCCGGTGACTCGGTAGGTGTTCGCCGCCTTGTACATCTGAACGGAGAACTCGTTGCGGCCCATGTAGAGAAGGCGCAGGTTGCGCCCGCCGAGGTGGTCCACCTGATAGACGCCCCACGGATTGCTGGTGTCGCCGGTCGGGTAGGCGCACCAGGCGCTCAGACCGTTGCTGCCGTCGCCGTCCACGTCGATGAACTGGATCACGCCGAGCGACTTGTCGACCGTGTAGCTGTTGTTGGGCGCGCCGGGCTCGTTGCCCAGGATCACGCCGCCGGAGTCGAGGTCCAGCAGCATCACGTCGGTCGCCACGGTGGGCGTGCCGCTGAGCGCGCTGGGCGCGCCGAGGCCGAGCCCCGGATTGGGAACGCCGTCCGGTCCAGGGTTGCCCTTGATCTTGATGGAGTTGAGCGTCAACTTGTGGTTGTACGGCACGCCCTCGGGCACGCGGAACTCGTCGCGGATGATGCGCCAGTCGAACACGGTGTAATCGGCGCTCACCTGCAGCGGCATCCTCGCGCCGGCGGCGGTGCGCACCTTCCAGTTCGCGCCGACCGGGTTCACGAGGATCGTGCCGGAGTTCTCGCTCCACACCTTGTATTGATAAGGGTTGGAGGGGTCAAACGAGTCGGACGGGGCGAGTTCGTCGAAGGCGCGCTGCACCCGCACGGAATCGGGAACCGCGCCGAGGAAACCGCCCGCGTTGTAGAGCGAACGGCCGTAGAGGTCCGGCTGCGCGACCAGTTGCTTGAGCGACACGACCCAGTAGCTGCCGACCACCGCCGCGTAGGATGGCGGCGACGAGGGGTCGAGCAGGACGTTGACGATCATGTCGTACTGGTCGTCGCGCGAGCCGTCCTGGTAACCGAAGGAAAGCGAGATGCGGAACCGGCGCGTGGTGGCCGGACCGACCCAGATCTGGTCCTCGCCGGCGAACGGGTCGCCGGTGGCGGTGTCTTCGGCCCCGACGAAGTAGAACTCGCCGTCGCGGGCCGGGCGGTCCGTGGCGGGGACGTTGTTGTTCCGGTCCGCCGGGCGGCTCACGTAGTCGTTCCCGTAGACCAGCAAAACGCCGTTGTCGGCGATGCCGGACGAACCGCGCCAGTAGTAGATAGGTCCGAACTGGAGGTTGACGACGGAGCCCTCGGCGCCGCCGGCCAACACGCTCGGGGCCGGTACCGGACGCCGCTCGCCGATCACGCGCGAGACGGTGTTGGCGCCGCTCACCTTCTGCCAATTGCCGACCACGTTGCCGCCGAGCAGCACGTTGCCGTTCGAGTCGATGAGGCCGACCCCGGGATCGGCATCCCTCGGCGGCATCAGGTCGCGCGCGGAGCGCGTCGGGTCGATCACGAAGCGGGCGCCGCCGGCCACCTGCGAGTACGAGACCGGCGCGATCAGTTCGGCGATCTGGTTGGGCTGAGCCTGAAGGCGCTGCATCTCGGCCCGAGCCAGGTTCGTGGCGATCGTGTTGCTACGGGTGGTTCGAAGGATGGCCAAGCCGGGCGGGAAGACCTGCACGAGGCCGAGGATGCCCACGAGGAACACCACGATCACAACGAGCACTTCGATGAGCGTGGTGCCCGATGCACAGCGCTTTCGCATGTTCAGACCTCTAGTGAGTAAGCGGTCCGGCATAGTCTCCGCTCCGAGTTAGGGGAGCACTCTCCACGAACGATCGGCGACGTCGGCGGAATCGTGGGCGCGCGCGGCCCCGCCCAAGAAGAGCACGATGTCGCGCTTGGTGTGGCCAGGCACGCCGCCCTGGAAGTCGCGGTAGAAGCTGTTCCAGGTGATGACGGTAGTCTCCGGCGGGTCGCTGTAACCGAGCTGCCGGGGATCGTCCGCCGCGTTGCCGTTCTGCGTGAGGGAGTAGCCCGTCCAGAAAAGCGCATAGCGCAGCTCAACGCGATCGCCGCCCCCCTGCGCCGGCACGGTGGCGACGTCGTAGCCGCTGATCCTGTAGAACTGAGCCTGCTCGCCGCTGGCGGCGCCGCAGCCGGTCAGGCCGTTGAGGCACACGTCGCCGTCGCCGGGCCCGAACGCCTGTCGCGCGAGCGGCAGGTCGTCCTGGTCGTCGATGGCGCCGTCCCCGTTTAGGTCGAGGATCGGCGCGGAGCCGATCGGGCGGCTATCCTGGCTGGGGTAGACGGCCGACGTGATCTGGTCCTTGCCGACGCGGTCCGGCGAGGGCCTGAAGGTGTCGATCGAATTGACCCGCTTGGGATAGAGGAAACCGCCGCTGAGCAGGTCGGCCGGAACGACGGAGGCGCCGCCGCTGCCATCCTGATAGGGGGTGACGTAGCCCAGCAGAGCCGGGGGGTAACCGCCTTGGTCGACGCGGTATAGCTGGAGCGCGCTGCGGATCGCGTTCATCGAGGCGATGTCCGCGTTGCGGTATGCGCTGTCCTTCGCGCGCGAAAAAACGGGAAACGTTATCGCTGCCAGCATGGCGATGATAGCGATAACGGTCAGGACTTCGATGAGCGTAAAACCGGCTTTGCGTGTCATATGCCCTGCTCCGCGTAGCAGCCCTCTTGGATAGACTGGCTTTCCTCCGCGCTTGTTCCTTGGTTCATATCAACTCGGACTAATCCACCGCATGTAGGCGTCGATCGCGTCGTTCAGCGGTTTGGCGAACAACATGGCGGCCAGCGCACCGGCCGCAAGGTATGGCCCGAACGGGATCATCGTGAGTTCTACCACCGGCTCCTCTTCGACTTCCTCAGTCGACCTGGGGTTCTCGCCGAACCAGGACTCGTACAGCGGCACGATGTAGAGGCCGATCACGTCCAGACACAAAAGGTAACCGAGGCCGCACTTCAAGAGCGACCCGATCGACTCGGGGCCCGTCGGCGTCTCGGGCTCCTCCTCCTGTTCGGTTTCGTCGGCGCGGCTCGCGTGGCGCGCGATCACCTGCACGATCCCGAACACGGCGCCGAGAACCACAGCCAGGCCGAACCCGATGAGCGCGCTGACGGGAAACAGCACCGCGCCGATCCCCCGCGCCATCTTGATATCGCCGTGGCCCATCGCATCCTTTCGAAACAGGAGTCGTCCGAAAAGCGCGATCGCCCAGAGCACTCCCCATCCCACCAGGGCGCCGGCGACGGCGCTCGGCATCCCCCAGGTCCAGGCCTCGGGCCGGCCCTGCACGAACAACACGACGTTGTAGGCCAATCCGAGCACCAGCATGAAGGCGTTCACCTGGTCGGGGATGATGAGGAACTGAAGGTCGGTGAAGATGGCCGCCACCAACGCCGCGGCGAGGACCGCCAGCGCCACCGCTCGAACCGGGTCCCAACCCGCCACGAGCTGCTGGTACCAAACGGCGCCCCAAATGGAGCCGGTGACCAGTTCCACCGCGAAGTAGCGCCCGGCGATCTTCGCGCCGCAATGTCGGCAACGCCCTCGAAGGAACAGCCAACTGAGGAGCGGGATCAGGTCGGGGACGGTGAGGCGGTGCTTGCAGTTAGGGCAGAAGCTGTACTCGGGTTTGGCAAGGGAAAGCCCCCTCGGCAGGCGGTATATCACCACGTTGAGGAAGCTGCCGATCGCGGCGCCTATCCAAAAGCCAAATAACCAGGTCCATTCAGGAAACACTAATGCCCTTCCCTGAGCATGCCCGCATGTGCTCGCAGTTTACGTTACCGCAAAGCGGGGTGCGTTCGCTTTGCCTGCCCGCGCGGGCCGGACGTTGAAAGGGCGCGGCGCTCGTTGCGCCGCGCCCTTGGGTTTCCGGGGAAGCTAATCGGCTTCGCCCGAAGACAGTCCGCTGATTAGCTTGATCATCGGCGAGAACATCGCGACGACGATGAAGCCGACGATGAAGCCGAGGAACACGATCAGGATCGGCTCCATGGCCGAGGTGAGCGAGGCGATGGCCGCCTCGACCTCCAGGTCGTAGAAGTCGGCGATCTTGCTCAACATGAAGTCGAGCGAACCAGACTCCTCGCCGACGCCGATCATGTGAACGACCATCGGCGGGAAGAGCTTCGATTCCTCAAGCGGGTCGCCGATGCGGTCGCCCTCGCGGATGCGGGCGCGAGCGTCGAGGATGGCGTCCGAAAGGACCGAGTTTCCAACCGTGCCGGCCACCGTCTCCATCGCCTGCAGAATGTTGACACCGCTCGAGAGCAGCGTCGAAAGGGTTCTGGAGAAACGGGCAATCGCAATCTTGTGGTTGAGCGGCCCGAACACCGGCGCCTTGAGTTTGATCCGGTCGAGTATGCGGCGCCCGATCTTCGT
>CAZIIS010000002.1:0-62903 GCA_964539295.1 uncultured Fimbriimonadaceae bacterium
GAGGGCCCGATCCCGGGGTCTTCGACCCCGGGCTAATCGCTGCGACCTCTCCGAGGTCGCGGATGGAGCGTTCGCACACGTTGGCATTCGCCTACCGCCCGGGGTAGCCCTTGCCAAATGGTAGGGGCGGGTCTGCGACCCGCCCGTCATCGGACGCTTGCCTTGGGGTTTGGCTTCGTAACCCTCGCGTGTCATCCCGAGCGAAGCGAGGGATCTCGGCAGACGATTGGTTCGGCGTGGTCGTTGTAGGGGCGATCCACGAATCGCCCCAGCGGCATACCGGCGGTTTCGACTGCCGGCTTCAAGCAACGCCGCGTTGAGTGCCGCCTACCGGGGCCGCGAGAAGCGCTCAGTCCTTGGCCCGGATCGACAGCGCCTCGACGGCGGCGCGGGCCTTGCGCGGAAGGCGGCCGAGGATGAGCGCGTAGGCGTCCTCGATCAGGTCGAGGGCGACGTCGAGCACCTCGGGCGAGGTCGCGTTCACCGTGACCCACCCGAACCGGCCCATGTGCGAGGCGCGGGTGATGGCCGGGTCCTGCACAAGCGACTCCTGGCGGTCGGGGGTGCTGGCGATGGTGACCCAGGTCTCCCCTTCGGCCGCGTAGGCGAACACCTTGCCGCCGACCTTCCAGACGTGGCAGCCCCAGGGATACTCCTCGGTGGCGCCGGGGTAGGCGCGGCAGGCGCTGCGGATCGCCACGAACGGGTCCGGTTCCATCAACCCGCATTGTAGCCCGCGCGGGCGCGCCGATCTTGCGTCGCATCGAAGGGCCTTGGCGAAGCCAGCGCGGAACCCGTACGAGCGGGCAATCGTCAAGATAAGCCCGAGGAAGGGCAACGCATGAGGATCGTGGGAAAGGTGCCGGTTTGGGGAGAGCCGATCGAGGAGAACGCGCTCAAGCAGATCGAGGTCTGCGCGGCGCGCGAGGCGGTCGGCGCGGCCCTGATGGCCGACCACCACGTGGGCTACTCGATGCCGATCGGGGGCGTGGTGGCCTACCGGGGCGTGGTGAGCCCCTCGGGCGTCGGGTTCGACATCGCCTGCGGCAACAAGGCGGTGCGGCTGGACATACCGGCGCGGGAGGTGCGCAAGCGCATCGGCCGCATTATGGACGACATCGCCGGCACGCTGTCGTTCGGGCTCGGCCTTTCGAACAACGAGCGGGTGGACCACGAGCTGTTCGACGATCCGGCCTGGAAGATCGCCGGGGTCCGGGAGTTGAAGGACCTCGCGCACAGGCAGCTCGGCACGGTGGGCAGCGGCAACCACTATGTGGATGTTTTCATCGACGAACTTGAACGCGTCTGGATCGGCGTGCATTTCGGGTCGCGGGGCTTCGGGCACAAGGTGGCCAAGCACTTCATCGAGAAGGGCGGCGGGCGCGAGGGGATGTTCGTGGAGCCCGTGCTGCTACCGGTCGCCAGCGCGATCGGCGCCGACTACGTGGCCGCGATGAAGCTCGCGGGGCGCTACGCCTACGCCGGGCGGGACTGGGTGTGCGAGCGTGTGTGCAAGATCCTAAAGGCGAACGTGGAGGAATCGGTTCACAACCACCACAACTTCGCTTGGCTGGAGGAGCACGGCGGCGAGAGGTTGTGGGTAGTGCGCAAGGGCGCGACGCCGGCCTTTCCAGGGCAGCGGGGCTTCGTTGGCGGTTCGATGGGCGACGTCTCGGTGATCTTGGAGGGCGTGGAATCGCCGGAGAGCCGAGCCGGCTACTACTCGACGGTGCATGGCGCGGGCCGGGTGATGTCGCGCACCCAGGCAGCCGGCAAGAAGCGGAAGGGCAAGCGCGTGGGCGGCCTGATCTCCCGCGAGATGATGATGGAGTGGGTGCGGTCGAAGGGCGTGGTGCTGCGCGGCGCCGGGCTGGACGAGTCGCCGCACTGCTACAAGCGTCTGCCGGAGGTGCTGGGCTACCACGCGGCGACCGTGCGCGTGTTGCACACCCTGACGCCGATCGGCGTCGCGATGGCCGGGGAAGAGGTGGTCGACCCGTACATCGACTAAGGCGGACGGGCGGGACCGCGGGCTGGGATGCGCAGACGCGCGCCGCGTAAGCGAGTAGACTAAGTTGCAATGCCAAAGCGCATCGAAACGCTGGTGATGCACGACAGCGCGACCCCTGTGATCGACGGTATCGAGAACGGCGGGAACGTGGTGTTGGCATCGCTGGACGCCCTGATCAACCAGGCTCAGGCCCACTCGATCTGGCCGGTGACGTTCGGGCTTGCCTGCTGCGCCATCGAGATGATGAGCGCCGCGGGGGCTCGGTTCGACATCGCCCGGTTTGGTTCAGAGGTCTACCGCGCCTCCCCGCGCCAGGCGGACCTGATGATCGTCTCCGGGCGCGTGAGCAAGAAGATGGGCCCGGTGCTGCGGCAGATCTACGACCAGATGCCGGAACCCAAGTGGGTGATCAGCATGGGGGCGTGCGCTTCGTCCGGCGGCGTCTACAACAACTACGCGATCATGCAGGGCGTCGACCAGATCATCCCGGTGGATGTGTACGTGCCCGGCTGTCCGCCGAGCCCGGACGCGCTTCTCTACGCTTTGATCAAGCTGCAGCAGAAGCTCAAGCACCGCAAGTCCGGCCACCTGAAGGACCTGCACCTGATGGAGCTGAAGCCGCGCACGCTCGAGGATTCCCGCTCATGAGTTTTGAGGTTTTGAAGGACGTCGTCAAGCCGCTGCTTAGCGGGCTCGGCATTACCGGTCGGCGTCTCAAGCGCCCGAAGGTAACCATCAGTTACCCCGAGCATCGGCGCGAGCAGTTCGAGCGCACGCGCTGGCGTCACGTGTTGCGGCGCTACGACAACGGCATGGAGCGGTGCATCGGCTGTTCGCTTTGCGCGGGCGCCTGCCCTGCGAAGGCGATCTACGTCGAGGCCGCCGAGAACACGGACGACGACCGGCACTCGCCCGGCGAGCGCTACGCCCAGCGGTACGAGATCAACCTGCTTCGCTGCATCTTCTGCGGTTATTGCCAGGAGGCGTGCCCGACCGGCGCCATCGTGCTGCGCAAAGACTTCGAGTTGGCCAACTACGAGCGCGGCGACTTCATCATGGTGAAAGACATGATGCTGGAGCCCGAACGCGAGACGGCCAACGCCAAGGGCTAGTTGAGCGCCTCGTTCGGCCGGAACTCTTCGAAGACCGGCAGGTAGAACGCCCACTCCTCGCGCTCGATGGCGCGGAGGTACTTCTGCAGCGACAGATACTGCACGTAGTGTGGCCGTCGCGGTGGGCGCATCAGCTTCATCCCCGCCTGGTGCGGGGTTTTGTCTGCCTTTTTCAGGTTGCAGCGGCGGCAGCAGGCCACCAGGTTGTCCCAGGTGGAGGGCCCGCCCGCCCATCGCGGGATCACGTGGTCGATGGTGAGGTCGCGGGTCGAGCCGCAGTATTGGCAGGTGAAGCGGTCCCGCGCCAGCACCGAGTAGCGCGAAAGCCGCAACCCCGGCACCGGGCGGTGCACCTGGTAGCGCATCCGCACGATGGATGGGGCGCGGAACGAACCGGTTCCGGTGACCAAACGCTCCGCATGTTCGAGCACTTCGGCCTTGCCCACCAGGATCAGCGTGACGGCCCGGCGCACGTTGCAGACGTTCAACGGCTCGAAGTTGGCGTTGAGCAGGAGGACGTCGGTTTTAGGCACGGCGGGCGCCTCCTCGGTCGGTACAAGAAAAGTCCGCACGCCAACGCATGCGGACCCTGGTCGGGTCGGTGGAGGCGCATCGTATTATCGTGCCTCCCCACTGGGGAGGCCACGAGACCTTTCTATTGGCAGGGTCGTCGATCGCCACCGCTGATCATTGTGACGCGAAACCATTGCAAAACGAATCGCCATTAGCCCCTGATGCGCCGCAATTGGCGGTTCCTGAAGGGGTTGCGCCGGAAGGCCGACGGCGGATGTACCAGTCCCGGCGTTCGGACACTCGGCGCAGCCTGGCGTTCGGTAGAATACGGACCATATCCGTGTGCCATTTGAAGCGATGCGATGGGATCTCCACGGAGGGAGTGATCGGATGCATGTCTTGAGAATAAGAGGCGGCAATCCCTTGGTCGGGGAGATGGAAGTCCCCGGGAGCAAGAACGCGACGCTGGCTATCCTGTCGGCGGTGCTTTTGGGCGAAGAGCCCATCGTCCTCCACAACGTGCCTGAGATCACGGACGTCGAAGCCAAGTTGCGGCTGCTCAGCCACTATGGCGCGAAGGTCCAGTGGCACGAGGGTTCGCTGTACATCGACGCGTCGCAGACGCATCACTTCGAGCCGAGCGAGGCCGAGGTGCGCCCGATCCGCACGTCGTTTTACCTTCTGGGTCCGCTGCTTGCGCGCGTGAAGCGCGCTCGCTTGCCGATGCCCGGCGGATGCAAGATCGGCGCCCGGCCGGTCGATTTCCACCTCAAGGGTCTGGCGCTCCTGGGCGCGCGGATCGAGATGGCCAATGGCTGCTACGTAGCCGAGGCGTCCGAGATGAAGGGCACGGAGATCTACCTGGACTATCCGAGCCCCGGCGCCACCCAGCACCTGATGGCGACGGCCACGCGCGCCACCGGCGTGACGGTGATCCGGAACGCCGCGCTGGAGCCCGAGGTGGTGTCGCTGGCGGAGTTTCTCAACCGCATGGGCGCGCGCATCGAGGGCGCCGGCACCAGTTCCATCACGATCCGCGGGGTGGAGAAGCTGGGCGGTTGCGAGTTCCGCATCCCCGCCGACCGAATCCAAGCCGGCACCTACCTCTTGGGCGGCGCAATCACCGGCGGCGACGTGACGGTGAAGGCGGTTCTGCCCGAGACCCAAACCGCGCTGGTGAACAAGCTGCGCGAGGCGGGCGCGAACGTGGACGAGGGTTCCGATTGGGTGCGCGTGGCCGCCTCGGGGCGGCTCAAGGGCATCCGCGTCAAGACGATGCCGTATCCCGGTTTTCCGACCGACATGCAGCAGCCGATGTCGGCGCTGCTTTCGCTCGCGCAGGGGCCGGGCGTCGTGGAAGAAACGATTTACGAGAGTCGCATCGGGCACGTGGCCGAGCTCAACCGAATGGGCGCGCAGATGCGCGTTGAGGGGCGGGCCACGGTGATCGAAGGCGTACCGGCGTTGCGCGGGGCGGTGGTCGAGGCCAGCGACCTGCGCGCGGGCGCGGCGCTCTGCCTTGCCGGCCTCGCCGCCGAGGGCGAGACCATCATCAAGAACGTTCACTTCATCGACCGGGGTTACGAACGGCTCGAGGAGCTGATGACGGCTCTTGGGGCGGACATCACTCGGCTTGACCAGGCGGCATGGGAAGCGACCTGTGCGCCGACGGATTCTACGAATTGAGACTCGTACCTGAACTTGGTATAGACCTGGGCACCTCGAACATCCTGGTGTTCCGGCGGGGAAAGGGCATCGTGCTGACCGAGCCCACGGTCGTGGCCATCAGCACGAAGGGCAAGCGCGTGCTGGCGGTCGGCAACGAGGCGCGGGAGATGCTGGGCCGCACGCCCGGCAACATCGCCGCGATCCGTCCTCTCATGGGGGGCGTCATCGCCGACTACACCACCACCGAGAAGATGCTTGCGTACCTGCTGAACCGGGTGTGCGGCGCCAAGCGCCTGTTCAAGCCGACGGTGCTGATCTGCGTGCCCAGCGGCGTCACGAACGTCGAACGGCGCGCGGTGGTCAAGGCGGCACAGGAGGCTGGCGCCGGCAAGGCGATGACGATCGAGGAGCCCATGGCCGCGGCGATCGGCGCAGGCCTGCCGATCTCGACGCCCGGCGGCAACATGGTGGTGGACATCGGCGGCGGTACCACCGACATCGCCGTGATCAGCCTGGGCGGTATCGTCCTCTCGCAGAGCCTGCGGGTTGGCGGCAACAAGATGGACGAGGCGATCATCCGCCACGTCCGCAACGCGTACAACCTGATGATCGGCGAGCCGACGGCGGAAGAGGTGCGCATTCGCATCGGTTCGGCTTACCCGCTCGAACAGGAACTGACGATGTCAATCCGCGGTCGCGACCTCGTGGCCGGCTTGCCGAAGACGGTCGAGGTGAGCAGCGAGGAGATCCGGCGCTCGCTGGAAGAGCCGGTGCGGCAGATCGCCGAGAAGCTCTGCTCGGTGTTGGAGGTTACGCCTCCCGAACTGGCCAGCGACGTCATCGAACGCGGCATCACGCTCACCGGCGGCGGTTCGCTGCTGCGTGGGTTGGATCGGATGCTCGAGCAGGTCACGGACATCCCGGTGCGGGTGGCGGACAACGCCCTGCACGCCGTGGCCATCGGAACTGGGCGCGCGCTGGAGGATATCGAGGCGATCGTCGCCAGCGGCGCCGTCACGCAGATGTAGGATAAGAGGTAGCGATGAAGCTGCACCTGGCGTTCTTGGCGTTGATCCTGGGCACGGCGCCGGTTTGGGCCGCCGAGCCCCCGGTGACCAAGGGGGAGATGCTCGCCGCGCTCGGACGGTGCGAAACCTCCCTCCACAAGGTGCTCAAGATGCCGCCGCCCAAGGCGCGGAAAGGCAGCTCCGCCCCGGCGACCCGTGCCGAGGTGTTGAAGGAGTTCAACCGCGTCTTTGCCGAGGTGGAGCCCCATTTCAAGGTAACCCCTTGCCCGTCGCTGGTCGACACTGCGGCCATCGCCAAGCGCAACCCCGCCAAGCAGCGGCCGACCATCGCCAAGTTGGTCAGGTGGGGCTGCGTGGCGCCGGTCGGACCGCTGGTGGTCGGTCCGGGCGAGACGCTTACGGTCGAGCAGTACGGCGACGCGCTCGGCTTCTTCTTCACCCGGGTGACCGGGCTGACGCACATGCCCAGCCAGCGGTGGACTCCGTACCTGCAGCCGCCGGACCTCGACGTCACCAAGCCGGTCATACCCTCGAAGCCCGGCAACATCCAGTAAGGCCGCCGACTCCCCATCCCGACAATTGAGAGGGATGAGTGCGGCGCCGAGTTGGACGCAGGCGGACCTCTGGAGCCTGTTCGATCTGAGCGGCCTGGCCGAGTTGGGGCTGGGGCGCTATTTGGTCCGCAGCCTGGCCCGCTGCACCGAGTGGTTCCGCGCCTCCGGCGCCTCCATCTTCCTGGCCGAGGGCCCGTGCGGCCCCTATGCCCTGCGCGCCAAGTGCGGGGAGCTTTCGTCGGCCTCCGGCGACTCCAAGATCGTTGCGGGCCGGGGCATCGCCGGACTGGCGGTGAAGGACGGGCAGGCGCGCATCGTGGGCGACCCCGAGAGCGAGCCGCGCTACGCGTCGCGCGGCATTCGGCGACGCGCCCGCATCGCCAGTTCCATGGTGGTTCCCCTGCGCGACCCGGCCGGCGAGTGCGTGGGCGTGTTGAACCTGGCGCGGGCACATGGCGCCGCGCCCTTCGGCGAGGAGGACCTCGAACAAGCTTGCGCGCTGGCCTCGCACCTGGCGCTGGCGGTGAGCAACGCGCGGCTCGTGGACCGGTTGCAGGCCACCGTGGCCGAGACCGCCTTGGCGCACGAACGGCTCAAGGGCGTGCTCCACCGCGTACCGGGCGGGGTGATCATCCTGGACGCCAGCGGCGCGGCCTCCGACCTGAACGGGGCGGCTCGGTCGTTCTTTGGCGACGGGCAGGACCTGCCGGGGCTGCTCGCCGGAGCCGTGGCGCCGTGCCTGGCCGAGGCGCTCACCCAGGCGCTTGCCGGTCGGGAAGGGCCGCCCGCGCGGGCCTACGACGCCGCCACCGACCGCACGTGGCTCATCGAGGGCGCGCCGCTTTCGGACGGAGGGTCGGTCGTGGCCGTCCGCGAGGTGACCGAGCATGAGCGCGGCCAGCGCGAGATCGAACGCGTGCGACGGTTGGCCGAGATCGGGCAGATGGCGGCGGCCATCGCCCACGAGATCCGCAACCCGGTGACCGGCATTCGCGCGGCGGGGCAGATGGTCGCCTCGAACCCCGAGATGGCGGCGGAACTGGGCGCGATCGTCGAGCAGGAGGCGCTGAAGCTCAACGACCTGTGCGAGGAGTTCCTGGACTTCGCCAAGCCGATGCCGCTTCGGTTGACGGAGGCGCGGTTGGGCGACGTGGTGAAGGGCATGTGGGAGCGCCTTGCGGCGGGTTTTGCCGAAGCTCAGGTATCCGCGAACCTGGATATCGACCCCGACGACCCGATAATCAGGTTGGATCGGCGCCGTGTGGAGCAGGTCGCCCACAACCTGGTTCGAAACGCGCGTCAGGCGTGTAAGCCCGGAGGGCGCGTGAACGTGCGCGTCGGGAACGGCACGCTGGTGGTGCAGGACGACGGCTGCGGCATGGACGAGGCGGCTCAGGAGAAGCTGTTCACCCCGTTCTTCACGACAAAGGCGGACGGGACGGGGCTTGGGCTCTCGAACGTGCGCAAGATCGTCGAAGCGCACGGCGGGTCGATCCGCGTGGAATCGAGGCCGGGGGAGGGCGCCCGGTTCTGCGTCCGGTTTGGAAGGAGCATGGATTGAGCGAGAAGCACCGCGTACTCATCGTTGACGACGAAGTGAACATCCGGCGCATCCTGCAGGCGGCGTTCGACAAAAACGGCTGGCACGCGCTTGTGGCGGAGTCGGCCGAGAAGGCGTTGGAAACGATGGCCTCGGAGCGGGTGGAGTGCGTCCTGACGGACGTCACCATGCCCGGCATGAGCGGCTATGAGCTGCAGGAGGCTCTGCACGAGCGCTACCCGGACGTGCCCGTCGTCATCATGACCGCCTACGGCACGATCCCGCAGGCGGTTCAGGCGATCCGGCGCGGGGCGTTCGAGTACGTGACGAAGCCGTTCGACCTGGAGGCGCTGAAGAAGGTGGTCCGCGCCGCCCTGGACAGCCGTGGCAGCGCGCCCGCAAAGAGGGGCCGTGGCCGGGCGAAGGGCAAGGGCGCCGGCAAGGAGTTCATCGCCGAGTCGCCTGCCATGAAGGAGATCGTCGAGACGATCGAGCAGGTGGCCGATTCGCGCGCCACGGTGCTCATCACCGGCGAAAGCGGTACCGGCAAGGAGGTGGTCGCCAAACTGATCCACTCCCTTTCGCCCAGGGCGGCGAAGCCGTTCGTGGCGGTGTCGTGCGCGGCGCTGCCGGAGTCGTTGCTTGAGAGCGAACTCTTCGGCTACGAGAAGGGCGCGTTCACCGGCGCACAGGGCGCCAAACCGGGTCGCTTCGAACTGGCTGACGGCGGCACGCTCATGCTGGACGAGGTCGGCGACATCCCCGCGACGATCCAGGTGAAGCTGCTGCGCGTGCTGCAGGAGCGCGAGTTCGAGCGTCTGGGCGCCACGCACCCCACCAAGGTCGACGTGCGGCTCATCACCGCCACCAACCGGGACCTTCAGGAGGCCGTGGACGAGGGCACGTTCCGGCTCGACCTGCTGTATCGCCTGCAGGTGGTGGAGATCCACCTTCCGCCGTTGCGCGAGCGCCTGGAGGACATCCGGCCACTGGCCGAGCGGTGCTTGGCCCGCGTGAGCGAGGAGAACGGGCGGAGCATGGGCCGGGTGAGCGACGAAGCGCTGGGCGCCATGCTGGCCTACGCTTGGCCGGGCAACGTCCGCGAACTGGAGAACGCGATGGAGCGGGCGGCCGTGTTGGCCCAAAGGGAAGAGCAGGTGCTGTTGCCGAAGCACCTGCCGAAAGCGATGCGGCAGGCGGCGTAGCGCCGCAGCAGGTTACTGCTGCAGCGCGTTCGCGCCGCCCACGATCTCAAGGATCTCGGTCGTGATGGCCGTCTGACGCACGCGGTTGGCGGTGAGCGTCAGGCGGTCGATCATCTTCTCCGCGTTGTCGGTGGCGCTGCTCATGGCGGTCATGCGCGCGCCGTGCTCGCTGGCCGCGGCCTCCAGCAGCACCTGCCAGACGAGCGTCAGCAGGTATTTGGGCAGCAGGAAGCCGAGCAGTTCCTTGGGTTGCGGCTCAAAGACGTACTCAAGCAGTTCGCCCGGCTCGCCCTCGGCCTGCCCGATGTCCTCGATCGGAAGTAGCTGCGTCACCATCGGCTCCTGGCGCATGGCGGAGTGGAAGCGGCTGTAACACAGGTGCACTGCGTCGACCTCTTCGGACTCGAACATCCCGCGCAGCAGGTTGGTGAGCTTGAACCCGTCCTGTAGCGTGGCGCCCGAGGCGGGCACCTCGATCTGGTGGGCGATGGCGTCGCCGCGCTTGCTGAAGTGGCCGGTTGCCTTCTTCCCGACGGTGATGAGCAGGTGCTCGCCCGGGTTGTTGGCCAGGAACTCGTCCGCTTTTCGGATGACGTTGGTGTTGTAGGAGCCGGCCAGTCCGCGGTCGGAGCTGATCACGACCAGCGCGTAACGCTTGACCGGGCGGCGTTCGAGCAGTGGCGCCGCCGGGAGCTCGCCCGCCGAGCCGATGTTGCTCACCAGCCGGCGGATCTTCTCGCTGTAGGGCCGAGCCTCCTCCACCCGGTTCTTGGCGCGCGTCAAGCGCGCCGCCGCCACCAGCTTCATCGCTCGCGTGATCTGCTGGATGCTCCGGGCGGTGCGTATGCGCTGGCGGATCTGCTTCAGCGTGGCCATGGGCTAATCGCCGATCGACTCCTTGTGGATCGCCAAGAACGTCTCGGTGTATTCGGTGTATGCCTTCTGCAGCTTGGCCGACGCGTCGTCGGACATCGCCTTGGTGGCCTTCAGGTGCTCGATCACGTCCGGGAAGTTCTCGTGGACGTGGTGCAACAACCCGGTTTCGAACTCAGCGATGAGCTCGGTTGGGACGTCGTCGAGGAACCCGCTGGTTCCGGCGAAGATGGCGATCACCTGGTCGATGACGTCGCGCGGCGTGGCAAGCCCCTGCTTGAGCAGTTCGGTCAGGCGCTGGCCCCGGCGAAGCTGAAGCTGCGTGGCCCGGTCCAGGTCGCTGGCGAACTGGGCGAAGCCGAGCACCTCGCGGTACTGCGCCATCTCAAGCTTCAAGCGTCCCGCCACCGAGCGCATCGCCTTCACCTGTGCGTTGCCTCCGACGCGGCTGACCGAGATGCCGACGTTGACCGCCGGACGGACGCCGGCGAAGAACAGGTCGGGTTCCAGGTAGATCTGGCCGTCCGTGATCGAGATCACGTTGGTCGGGATGTACGCGGAGACGTCTCCGGCCTGGGTTTCGACGATCGGCAGCGCCGTGAGCGAGCCGCCGCCCTCCTGGTCGGAAAGCTTGGCCGCGCGCTCCAGCAGGCGGCTGTGGAGGTAGAAGACGTCGCCCGGATAGGCCTCGCGTCCTGGCGGCCGCCGGAGCAGAAGCGAAAGCGTGCGGTAGGCCGCGGCGTGCTTGCTCAGGTCGTCATAGATCACCAGCGCGTGCATGCCGTGGTCGCGGAAGTACTCGCCGATGGCCGCGCCGGCGAACGGAGCGAGGTACTGCATCGCGTTCGAGTCCGACGCGGAGGCGGCGACCACGACCGTGTAGTCCATGGCGCCGTGCTCGGCCAGGGTGTCCACCACGCGCGCCACGTTGGCCATCTTCTGGCCGACCGCCACGTAGATACAGAAGACCGGGCTTCCGCCGGGCTCGTGCGTGCTCTTCTGGTTGATGATCGTGTCCGTGCAGATGCTGGTCTTGCCGGTCTGCCGGTCGCCGATGATCAACTCGCGTTGGCCGCGCCCGATCGGGATCATCGCGTCGATCGCCTTGATGCCGGTCTGGAGCGGCTCCTTCACGGGCTGGCGGTTGACGACGCCGGGCGCCTTGGTCTCGATCAGGCGCATCTCCTCGGAGTGCACCATCCCCTTGTCGTCCAGCGGCTGGCCGAGCGCGTTGACGACGCGGCCGAGCAGGCCCTTGCCGACGGGGATCTGGATGATGCGGCCGGTCTCGCGCACCGCGTCGCCCTCGCGGATGTGGGTGGCGTCGCCGATCAGCACGGCGCCGACGGAGCCCTCTTCGAGGTTCAGCGCCATTCCCATGACGCCGCCAGGGAACTCCAGCATCTCGCCCATGTGGCAGTCGGGCAACCCGTAGACCTGGGCGATGCCGTCGCCGACCTGCAGGACGGCGCCGACGTGCTCGACGCCGGCTTTCCTTTCGAACGCCTGAAGCTCCTTTTCAAGGATCGACGTTATCTCTTCCGGTCGAATGGCCATAGTGTTTCTTTCGTGTTAGTCAGTTAAGCTTGCTTCAGCACGCTGCGCCGTATCTTCTCGCGAATCCGATCCAGGGACCCTCGGATCGACCCGTCGAGAACATAGTCGCCGTAGCTAACCCGTATGCCGCCAATAAGGGAAGGCTCCAGGTCAAACTCCGGCTCTACCTTTCGGCCAAGCTGTTCGCCAACTTTTGACAGCAACCGGCGCCTTTGATCCTCGTCGAGTGGGCGCGCCGAGCATACGCGAACGTGCACGACCTTGTCGTGCCGCCTTTTGAGGTCGGCGTACTGGTGGCGAACGAGTTCGAACAGATCCTCGCGACGCTTACCCAACAGCAGTTTCAGGAACTGCATGGTAAGCGGGTGTACCCTTTCACCGAAAACCCGTTCCAGCAGCGTCGCCTTGTTCTCCCTCGTGACCTCGGGGTTGCGCATGAACTCGCGGGCTTCGTCGTTCGAGACGATGGCCTTCGACACGGCCTCGAGGTCCTCGTGGACGTCGTTGATCACGCCCATTTGGTGCGCGGCCGCGAAAAGCGCGCGCGCATATCGAATGCCGGCCCTACCGTCGTTCAAACGTTCGGCACCTCTACGGAATCCACAAACTCGTCGATCAGCTTACGGTTGCGAGCGTCGTCGACGTTGGCGCCGAGCACGCGCTCAGTAGCGCCCAGAACGAGGTCGGCGATCTGCATCCGCATCTGGGTCAGGACGCGGTCGCGTTCGTTGGCGATCTCCTCCTGAGCTTGGCGCATAAGCTGTTCGGCCTTCTCGCTGGCCTCGCCCATTAGGCGCATGCGCATCTCCTGCGCTTCGCGAATCTGGACCTGTATCTGCTCGCGAGCCTTCGCTTCGGTTTCCGCCAACCGCGCTTCGTAGCCGGCCTTCATCTCGGTCATCTCGGCGCGGAGGTTCTCGGCCTCGGCAAAGGTGTGTTCCAGTGCCGCGTGCCGCTCGCTGATCGCCGTCTGGAACGGCTTGATGTAGAAAACATCGATGAGCGGCAGAACGACGAGCAACACGCCGATGCTGGCCACCGTCACGCCGACGTTAAACTCGATGATCGAGATTTGAACGCCGACCTTCTGCAGGAACATGCCTGCGACGATGAAGATGACGCCGATTATGGCGTTGCGCCAGTAGGGCGCCCTCGTACCGATGATCGCTGACTTTGTGCTCACAGTTCTTGATTCCAGGCGTCCACGCTCGCGCGTGGACGCACGAAACGCCGATTTCGCTCTTCCACGCTTACTTCGGGATCTGAAGGATAAAGCCGAACAGCGCGAAGATGATGAAGAACACGAGCTCAGGGAACGCCAAAGCGATGATCATGGAGACCCTGATGTCGTTGGCCTTCTCGGGCTGTCGAGCGATGGAAGCGAGACCGGAACTCGCGATCCAACCTTGTCCCAAACCGATGCCGAGAGCCGCCAATCCGACGGCGATACCGATTCCTATAAATGCTAGCATCTCTTCCGTTTTCTCCGTTGTGCGATTGTCAGTTGTGAAGCCAATGCTTCGTTGGCAAACTTAGCGCGGAACCGCCTGGGTTCCGACCTTCTGGGGAACAGGGACGCTTTCGTGCTCCTCCGATTCCTCGTGACCCGACAGAAGGCCAATGTAGACGCCGACCAAAAGCGTGAAGATAAAGGCCTGGATCACCGACGTCAAAAGCTCGATCGGCAGAAGGAAGTAACCGAGCGGGAAGGGCGCGCCATTCACATTGATGATGGTGTTGAAGCCCTTTATGACGATGTGCCCGCCCTCGATGTTCATGAAAAGGCGGAACGGAAGCGAGATCATCTTGGCCGATTCTGAGATCGCTTCCACCACAAAGAGCAGGATCGACAGAAGCGTCAGGATGCCGCCGAGCTTCGGGCCCGCGAAGTGCTGCAGGTAACCGCGGAAGCCGTGAGCCTTGATGCCGGACCATTGCACGTACATCATGCTGGCGATCGCGAGACCGGCATTCAACGCAAGGTTGGCGGTCGCGGCGATCGACATGAACAAACCTACGATATTGGAGACAAATATGATGAGCCAGATCGTGGCCAAGTAGGTTACGTACTTTCTGCCATGCGGGCCGATCGTGGATACGGCGAGGTTCTCTATAAAAGCGTAAATGTGCTCAGCCCACTGCGTGGTTGGCTGAGTCGGCACGCGGCTGGTGATGCCTTTGCGGGCGCTCCAGATGAACACCCCGATGACCAACAGAGTCAGCCCGAGGTAAGCGAAGATGCCAAAGCCGAGCGCGTGATGACCACCTTCTCCCCCCTCGGTTGTAGCCAAAGAACCGGCGATCCACGGCAATAGGTTGATCATTTCGCTTCGGTATGGATTGTCGGCAGCTTGCGGGCGCAAAGCCAACCGAGGGCCGAGTATACCAGCACAATTGCTATGGTAAAGGCAGCAAGGGATTTGGTTCCACGCGAGCCGGCCAGCCACGCGCACAGCGCTACTGCGGGCAATTTCATCAGCAACGCCACCATGGTGACCGCGACTCCGGTGCGGGGAGCGGCCCCCTCGCGGCCGATCAGGTTCACGAGCCGCACGTTGCCGAAGACCGCCACGGCGCCCCCGAGGATGCCCAAAACCCAACCGATGAGCGCGTTCGCTCCGCCCAGCAGATGGGCGACCGGAAGCGAGGCGAAGAGGCCCGCCGCAAGCAGAACGGCCACACGGAGCCGGTTCATCTTTGCGCTCCGCGCGACGTCCGAAGCGCCATCCAGATGGAACCGATCAGGCCGACCACCGCGCCGATGAGGGTGCCGATCGCCTGCGGCAAGGTGGAACCGGTCGAACGGCCGATGAGCCAGCCGATGCCCAGGCCAACGAGCACGCACGCGGCCAGGTTGTAGGCGATCACCAGCCCCACGCCGGCGGAGCGGGCCGAGGCGTCCGGCGCCGAGGGCAGCACGCCCGAGCGGACCGCGCGCCGTCGCGCTGCGGCGACGTTCTGCGCGATCGCCTCCATCTTGCGTTCGAGTTCCTCGCCGTCGGGCGGCTCGGGGAGCTTGACGGAGGCGGCCTCGTGAACGTTCTCCTGGAGCTTCCTCAGGCGCTCCTCGACCTCGTCCCGGGGTTCCTCGCCCCCGATCGGCTTTTCGTCGGCCACGCCCGCATTATGGCGAGGAAACCGACCTCGGCGGGTAGCCTTTGCCAGGTAAGGCGGACGGCATGGACGAGCCACGGATGAAGAAGGAGCGAAAGGAAGGCCTGGAGATGGAGGTCCAGTGGCTGAAGGGGGTGGGGCCGCGCGTGGCCGCCATGCTCAAGAAGGTGGAGGTCGAAACGGTTTCCGACGCGCTTTGGTACCTCCCGCGCCGGTACGAGGACCGGCGCAACCTGCCGCCGATCATGATGCTCAAACCCGGCCAGGCGGCAACCGTGCGGGGACGGCTGGCCGGCGTGCATTCGCGCGCCACGCGCGGCGGGCGCGTCTTGCTGCGGGCAAACGTGGTGGACGACACCGGGCGCGTGACGCTGGTCTGGTTCAACCAGCCCTGGGTGGCCAAGGAGCTGGACAAGGTGACCGGCGACGTGATCGCCTACGGCGTGGTGAAGGAGGGCGAGCGCGGCCCCGAGATCGCTTCGCCCGAGTGGGAGGCGATCGACGAGGACGCCGATCCGGACGATTTCGCCCGCATCGTGCCGGTCTACCCGCTGGTGCAGGGCGTGCCCCAATGGGCGGTGCGGCGGGCGGTGCGTTCGGCCGTCGAGTTCTTCGCCAACTCCGTCCCGGACCCGCTGCCGGAGGGGCTGCGGCGGGCTGAGAAGCTCCAGAAGCTGGGCTGGTGCCTACGGCAGATGCACCTTCCCGAGTCCGAGGAGGCCCGGGCCGAGGCGCGGCGGAGGTTGGTCTTCGAGGAGTTCCTTTACCTCCAACTGATGCTGCAGATGCGCCGGCAGGAGGTGGTTCAGGAGGTCGGCATCTCGTTCCCCATACCAGAACTTGCCGGCAAGGACGCGCCGACCACCTCGCTCTTCGGAAACGCGCAGCCGATCCCTGAGGGCGGGTCGCTCTGGGACGAGGTGCACACCATCCTGCCGTTCGACCTGACCGGGGCGCAACGGCGGGTGATCGACGAGATCTGGAAGGACATGGAGCGCCCGATCCCGATGAACCGGCTGTTGCAGGGCGACGTCGGTTCGGGCAAGACGGCCGTGGCGGCGTGCGCGATGCTCGCGGCCGTGCGGTGCGGCTATCAGGCCGCGCTCATGGCCCCTACCGAGATCCTGGCCGAGCAACACTACATCAACCTGCACAAGCTGTTCGATCCGCTCGGGATCAAGGTGACGCTGCTGGTGGGCAAGCAGCCCGCGGCCACCAAACGCCGGGCGGCGACGATGACCAAAGCGGGCGTGGCGCAGGTGTGCATCGGTACCCACGCGCTCATCCAGGAGGGCGTGGAGTTCAACAAGCTCGGCCTGATCGTCATCGACGAGCAGCACCGGTTTGGCGTGCTGCAGCGCGCGGCGCTGCGGCAGAAGGGCTACGGCCACCCGGACGTCTTGGTGATGACCGCCACGCCGATCCCGCGCACGCTCACGATGAGCCTTTACGGCGACCTGGACCTCTCCGTGCTGGACGAAATGCCCCCCGGCCGGCGGCCGGTGAAGACCCACCAGCGCGGCCCCTCACAACGCGATTCGGTGTACGAGGGGGTGCGCAAGCTGATCGAGCAGGGCCGGCAGGCGTACTTCGTGTGCCCGATGATCTCCGACAGCGAGAAGATGCAGACGCAGGCGGCCGTGGACCTGCACTATCGGCTGAGCACGCTGGTCTATCCCGACCTGCGGGTGGGGTTGCTGCACGGCCAGATGAAATCCGCCGAAAAAGAGGAGGTCATGGGCCAGTTCCGGGCGGGCGAGCTGGACATCCTGGTCAGCACCGTGGTCATCGAGGTGGGCGTGGACGTGCCCAACGCCACCGTGATGGTGATCGAGGACGCCAACCGGTTTGGCTTGAGCCAGTTGCACCAGCTTCGCGGGCGCGTCGGGCGCGGGGCGCACCAGAGTTTCTGCCTTCTGGTCGCCGACGCCCAGACCGAGGAGGCCCGGCGGCGGCTCGGCATCATGGTGGCCACGACCGACGGCTTCGCAATCGCCGAGGAGGACCTGAAGATTCGCGGTCCCGGCGACGTCGCGGGCACGCGCCAGCACGGCGAGCTGGACTTCAAGGTGGCCGACCTGCTCTCCGATGGCGCGATGCTGGAGGTCGCGCGCCAGGCCGCGATCCGCATCATCGACAAGGATCCGAAGCTGGAGTCGGAGGAGTATGCGCCGATGTTGGCCAAGGTGCGCGAGCAGCGCGCCGAAGAGGCGCTGATCACCGTGTCCTAGCCCTGCGCCTACTCCTCGGACGCTTCCATCTCGATGGCGACCGGTCTGGGCAGGGCGATCCCGGCCGCCGCTTGCATCGTCTTGAAAAACGCGATCGGCACGACGCAGCCGCTGCAGCAGCCGCGGTGGGTCGCCCGCGCGGCCTGATGGATCGCGCCGTCGAAGCCGGAGGCGATCTCGCTGAACGCGTCGACCTCGGGCAGGCGCAGGGCCAGCCGCTGAACGGTCTCGCACGGCGAATCGACCTCGAACTGCACCTTCTGGCCGTCGTCGCACGTGGCGGCTATCTTGGTCACGAAACCGCATGCCCCAGCCTGCACCGTTGTTTGAACCTTTCCCATACGCCAACCCAAGGTACCAGAGGCCGGTTTGGCACGCGAGGATACCGGGGCCAGCCCCAAGGCCCAGGCGTGAATCCCCGCGGGGCGGCCGTGGCTCGTGAATGATGGAGGCAACAGAATGGGGATCTTCTCACGTGGGACCACGGTGCAGGTCAGCGCGAAGGAATTGCAGACGGAACTGAGCGGGGCGAACCCGCCGGTGGTGTTGGACGTGCGCGAGCCGGACGAGGTGGCTTGCGGTTGCCTGGAAGGGGTGCGCTGCATCCCGCTGGGCAGCCTGCCGGGGCGGCTCGGGGAGCTCGACCCAGATGCGGACCTGGTGGTGATGTGCGCTTCGGGCGGGCGCAGCGCGCAAGCGGTGCGGTTTCTGCAGGCGCACGGGTTCAAGCATGTCCGCGACCTGTGCGGCGGCATCGGCGCCTGGGTGCGCGACGGCGGGCGCGTGGTCCGGCCGTAGTCGTTGTTTCGAAGCGAATGGTAGCGGCAGGTCTGTAACCCGCCCGCAGGCTGCTGCACGTCGCCTATGCTCCCTTCGCCGGAGTGTCATCCCGAGCGAAGCGAGGGATCCGGTCGCGCCTTGGTTTGGCATGGCTTTGTAGGGGCGATTCACGAATCGCCCCATGCGCGCTTGGCGAACAACCTGTGCTCGGCCTCCTCGCCCGCCCTTGGTGCTCCCCCAAAACGGCTGGCTACCTCCGACCCCCAAAACGTGTGATCCCGAGCGAAGCGAGGGATCCGGTTGGTTACCCATTTAGCTTGGCCGGTTGACCTTTCCCTTGCGGCGTTCGCGACTCAGGTTGCTAGCGGGCGCCTGCCGCAGGGAAAAGGGGCCAGAAGATGGAGGTGGCGCTGAAGCCCCTTGGGGCGCGGGCTTCCTTCGCCGAAGGCGTTCGCGAGCGAATACTGACCTCCCCCTGCACCCCCTCCGTACGCCTTCGGCTACGGAGGGGGAAACGCGCGGCCACGGCCTGTCCCGGTTTGTCGGCGATTGTCCTTTGGGCCTCTTCGATGGGCCGAGGCGAACGTTGTCCTTCGGACCGGGGCGCCAAGACATCACCCCGGCCACCCAACCTCCAAGCGTGTCATCCCGAACCGAAGGTGAGGGATCTCGGTCGGATGGGTCTTGATGGTTGGGAGACGTCCGAGATCCCTCGCTGCGCTCGGGATGACACCCAAAAAGGAAGAGGAAAGGGCGGGTCAAAGACCCGCCCCTACCATTCCGTGCAGGAACCGACGGGGCGTCGACAACCGCCACTCCGACAAGGGCGACAAGGGCGCGCCTGCGACCCTAGCTCTTTCGACGTCGGAAGACCCGGCGCTTCTTGGTGGGGCCGGCGGCGGCTTTGGCCTGGATCAGCTCGACCGCCTTCTCGGGGGTGAGCGACTCGGGCGCGAGACCCTTCGGCAGCGTGGCGTTGACCTTGCCGTCGGTGACGTAGGGGCCGTACCGGCCGGACATCAGGTTCACCGGACCCGATGCGCCTTCGAGTTCGCCGAACTCCTTCAGCGGCTCCGGCTTGCCGGTGGCGCGGGCCCGGGTGGGCGCGGCGCTGAGCGCCGCGAGCGCCGCCTCGGCGTCCATCTGCGCGGCCTCGCGCCAATCCTCGATGGTGCGCTTTCGCGCGCCGCAGGAGACGTAGGCTCCGTAGCGGCTGACGGCCACCGCGATCTCCTCGCCCGACTCGGGGTCCTTGCCCAGCGAGCGGGGGAAGCTCA
Organism: uncultured Fimbriimonadaceae bacterium; assembly: GCA_964539295.1. Taxonomy (GTDB): domain Bacteria; phylum Armatimonadota; class Fimbriimonadia; order Fimbriimonadales; family Fimbriimonadaceae; genus CAZIIS01. The sequence continues at coordinate 19,464 of CAZIIS010000002.1, forward strand.
ACAGCAGAGCCAGGTCGTCCGCCTCGATGTCGCCCGATTTGAGACCCGGGGGCAGGGTGACGCGCTTTGGCTTCTCGCCGGCAGCCTGCTCCTCCTCGGTGCTCTCGACCTCCAGGTAGTCGCCGAACCGGCCGGTGCGGTAGCAGACGGTGCGGCCGGTGGTCGGGTCGGCGCCCACGACCTCGGGGCCGGCCTGCTTCTTCTGAAGCAGTTCGAGCGCGACCTCCAGCTTGAGTTCCGCGGGTGGCAGGTCGTCGGGGACGCTGGCCGTGTTGCCCGGTCCGCCCTCGCCGCGCTGGATGAACGGACCGTTGCGCCCGATGCGCACCACCACCGGCGCGCCCGTTTCGGGGTCGGCGCCCAGGCCGATGGAGGGGAACGGGATTTCGCGCGACTGCCCCTCGACCTGGGTGACCAGGCCGGGGTGCTTGGGGGTGCCGGTGTAGAAGCCGCGAAGGTGCTCCACCGGGTCGCTCTTGCCCTCGGCGATCTTGTCCAGCTCCTCCTCCATCCGGGCGGTGAACTTCAGGTCCACCAGTTCGGTGAAGTAACCCTCCAGCAACTCGGTAACGGCGAAGGCGGTGAAGGTGGGCACCAGCTCCTTGCGCCGCTCGAAGACGTAGCCGCGGTCCTGGATGGTGCTGATGATGGCCGCGTAGGTGCTTGGGCGGCCGACGCCCTCCTCCTCCAGCTTGCGCACGAGTGTGGCCTCGGTGTAGCGCGCCGGCGGCCGGGTCGAGTGCTCCTCGGCCTTGACGGCCAACGGCTCAAGCGTCTCGTCTGGCTTAAGGATCGGCAGGATCCTCTCGCGGTCGCCCAGTTCGGCCTCGGGGTCGTCGGTACCCTCAACGTAGACGCGCAGGAAGCCAGGGAAGGCGATGCGCTTGCCGCTGGCCCCGAAAACGAACTCCTTGCCCTCGTTCTCGACCGTCGCCTCGACGCGGGTGCGCTCCACCTCGGCCGGCTTCATCTGGCAGGCCAGGGTGCGCTTCCAGATCAGCTCGTACAGCTTGAACTGCTCGGCGCTCAGGCGTCCCTTGAGGTCCTGCGGTTTGCGCGAGAGGTCGGTGGGGCGGATCGCCTCGTGTGCCTCTTGGGCGTTCTTGGCCTTCGACTTGTAGTGCTTGGCGACCTTGGGAAGGTACTCGGCGCCGTAGAGGTCGCGGACGACCTCGCGGCACTGCTTGAGCGCCCGCTCGGCCAGCGTCAGGCTGTCGGTTCTCATGTAGGTGATGAGGCCGACGCTGCCGCTGCCGATGTCGATCCCCTCGTAAAGCTGCTGCGCGATCTGCATCGTGCGCTTGGCGGTGAAGCCGAGTTTGCGGTTGGCCTCCTGCTGCAGGGTGGAGGTCATGAACGGCACGGGCGGGTACTCGGTTCCGGGCTTGGTTTCGACCAGCGTGACGGTCCAGGGCCTTGCGGCGGCGAGCGCGGCCTCCAACCCCTCGGCGTCGGCCCGCTTCAGCCAGACCACCCGGTCGGACTTGAGCGTGCCGTCTGGGCCGATCGTGGCGCCGTCGGCCAGGGGCTGGCCGCTCACGCGGGCCAACTCGGCCTGGAAACCGCCCTTTTCGGCTTGGAGTTGGGCCTTGAGGCCCCAGTACTCGGCCTCGACGAAGTCGCGCCGCTCGCGCTCACGCATGACCACCAGCCGCACCGCCACGCTCTGCACGCGCCCGGCGCTGAGCTTGGGGCGCACCTTCTTCCAAAGCAGCGGGGAGAGGGTGTAGCCGTAAAGGCGGTCGAGGATGCGCCGGGCTTCCTGGGCGCGGAAAAGGTCGGTGTCGATCTGGCGCGGGTTTTCGAGCGCGCCCTGAATCGCCTCCGGCGTGATCTCGTGGAAGACGATGCGGCGGACCTCGGTCGACTTGGCAGGGTGCAGCACCTGCAGGATGTGCCAACTGATGCTCTCGCCCTCGCGGTCTTCATCGGTGGCGAGCAGGAGGGTGCTTTTTCCTTTGGCGGCCTTGCGGAGTTCGGCCACCTGGTGACGTTTGGCCTTGGGGATGACGTAAAGGGGTTGGAAGTCCTGCTCGACGTTCACGCCGAGCTTGGCCCACTTCTGCTTCTTGTACTCGTCCGGTATCTCGTCGGTCGATTCGGGCAGGTCGCGTATGTGGCCGAAGCTGGCCTGGACCTCGTACTCTCCGCCCAGGAAGCGGCCGATGGTGCGCGCTTTGGCGGGTGACTCCACGATGACGAGCGTTTTGGACATGTTTTGGCCTGCGATGCGAGCGCGTTTTACCGATCTGCCCCGGTTCCTGTCAACGCAAAGAGGCGCGACGAGCGGGACCCGTGCCATGATCTAGGTTGGTTAACGCTGTGGGACAAGGGGTTGGAGCCTCGTCTTTCGGCGCGAGCCCCCTGCCGGATGCCCGTAAGACTATGAATCACAAGACCGTTGCCCGCTGGGTCCTGTTCCTGACATTGGCGCTGATGTCGTTCCCCTGTCGCGCGCAGGAGGAGTGGCTGGGCATCTACCTGCAGGGGAAGAAGATCGGTTACTCGCGGAGCGTCAAGTCCGAGGGCGGCCTGGACGGTGCGCCGGGCACGAACACCGAGAGCCTGAACGTGATGAACGTGGAGATGCTCGGGGCGACGATGCAGATGCGGATCGAAAGCAAGAGCTGGTTCGACGCCAAGAATCAGCCGGTGCGCATGACGTTCGTCACCGAGAGCGCAGGTCGCAAGTCCGTGGTAACCGCGAACTTCACGCAGAAGGAGATCGCCGCGGAGTCGGAGATGGGCGGCCGCGTCACCAAGAAGACGATCGCGATCCCGGCCGGCGTGCGGGTGATGGACGACCCGATGATGGATCTGATGGCCGGGGCCATCCCCAAGCCGGGATCCAGCTACGAGGTCTACGTCTTCGACCCCAATACGGTCGACCTGATCAAGAACGTCATCACGTTCGACGGCCCGTGCAAGGTCGAGGTGGGCGGGACGAAGACGGACGCGCAGAAGGTGAGCATCAAAGACCCTCGCGCGCCGCTGACCGCCTACTTGAGCGCGAAGGGCGACCTGATCCGGGTGGACGGCCCGCTGGGGCTCATGATGGCGCCCGAGCCCAAGGAGCGGGCGATGGACATGTCCGCCAAGGCCGGCGAGGGCCCGATCGACCTGGCGACCGCTTCGGCGATCCCGACCGATCGTCCCATCAAGGACCCGTACAAGATCAGGTCTTTGAAGCTTCGAATAGACGGATTCGACATGTCGCGGGTACCTTCAGATGAGCACCAAACGGTGCGGCCATCCAAAGGGGGTTGGGAGGTTACGGTCCATCCGGTGCGGCCGTCGGCCAACCGGGGCACGACGATTCGGAAGGCGGCCCGGAACATGAAGCGATGGACCCAGCCGGACGTTCGCATTCCGTGCGACAAGCCGCGGTTCAAGAAGCTCGCGGCGGGGATCGTCGGGAACACCACCAACGTGGTCGACGCGGCCGAGAAGGTGCGGCTGTACGTCCATGCAAAGGTCCGCGGCAACGCCGGGATCGGCGTGCTGCGCGATGCGGACGATATCCTGGATACGGCGGAGGGCGTGTGTCGCGACCATGCGGTGCTTTGCGCCACGTTGATGCGGGCGGCGGGCATTCCGACGCGCATGGTCAGCGGAATGGTGTATGCCGGGCGGTTTTACTACCACGCCTGGGTGGAGGTTTGGAACGGCGAGAAGTGGGTCGGTTTCGACTCGACTCGCCCGGGGCGACAGCTTACGGCCACGCACATCAAGGTGGCCCAAGGAACGGTGAGCCAAGCCCTTTCGTCCTTTGTGCTGGACGGCGCGAAGTTCAAAGTGCTGCAAGAGCGCAATTAGGGCATGATGGGTGTGAGGATGCGAGCTAAGACGCGCCTTGTTATCATAGTCGTATTCGCCGCGTTGGGTGGGTTATTGGCGGCGTGGTTGATGCCGGTGGTGCTCGACCAGATTTATGTGTTCGTGCAAAAGGCGAGCGCGCCGGCGCTGCCGCAACCGATCGACGCCTCCGTCGAATCGGGACAGGCGGTCGTACCCACCGGACCGACGTCCAAACCGGTCGCCAAACCCGGCGCGAACGGCAAACAGGCCGCCAAGCCCGGCCTTGACCATTGGGGCGCCGACAAGAACCGGCCGCCGAAGCTCCCTCAACTGGGCACGGCCGACGAAGCTTCGTTGGTGCAGGAGACGTACCCCGAGTCGCGCAACCCCTGGACGGTGGTGGCGATGGCGCTGCTCGGCGCGATCGTCGGGGCCAGCGTCGGCAACTTCGCGTGCAACGGCATCGAAGCGGCGCTTCGGCGGTGGGACGACATGGAGATGGGCGACAAGGTCACCCTCTTCGTGGGTGTGTTTGCTGGAATCCTGGCTTCCATTCCGTTCCTCTTCGTGCTTCAGGCGCTCGGTGGTATCGCGGCGCCGACCCTGACGTTGCTCCTGACGGTCGGCTTCAGCGCGCTTGCGGTGTTGGCGTTGCGGTCGATGGAGGAGGTGCTGCCGTGGCAGCGGGGGCGGACTCGCAGCCGCCGAAGCGGCATCAAGATCCTCGACACCAACGTGATCATCGACGGGCGCATCTACGACCTTGCGCGCACCGGGTTCCTCGAGGGCCAGCTCTACATCCCCGGCTTCGTGCTTCAGGAGTTGCAGCACATCGCGGACAGCGCGGACGCCCTGCGGCGTCAGCGCGGGCGCCGCGGGCTGGATGTGCTGCGGCTGATGCAGGACGATTTCGATATCGAGGTTGGGACGCACGATCGCTTCGCCGCGGACCCGGAGGAGGAGGTCGACGCCCGGTTGGTGCGGCTCGCCCAGGCGTTGGGCGGCGACATCGTGAGCAACGACTTCAACCTGAACCGGGTGGCGAGCATCCAGAACGTGCGCGTGCTGAATGTGAACGACCTGGCGTTGGCGCTTCGGCCAAACGTGCTGCCCGGCGAATCGCTCGAGGTCACCGTGATCCGGGAGGGCAACCAGTATGGACAAGGGGTGGCCTACCTGGACGACGGCACGATGGTGGTGGTCGAGCAGGGCAAGCCGTTCATCAACGAGACGGTCAAGGTCAACGTGACGCAGGTCATCCAGACGGAGCGCGGCAAGATGATCTTTGCCGACGCGCCGGAGATCGCGGTTGAGAACGGCGAGGCCGGGCCGAGGACCCACCGGCCGATGCGCGAGAGCCGAGGGTCATGAAGGTCGCGGCGCTGTTGCTGGCCGCCGGGCGATCGCAGCGGTATGGCAGCGACAAGCTGGCGGAGGCGGTGGGCGGCATCCCGGTATGGGAGATGGCCTATCGCGCCTTCGCCTCGCATCCCGAAGTGGACGCGGTCGGCCTTGTGGTGAGCGAGGACCGGCTGCAGGAGGTGCGCGAACGCGCGCCGGGCGCGTTGTTCCATGTTCTGGGCGGCGCGAGCCGCCAGGAGAGCGCGCTTGCGGGCTTGCGGGCCCTCCCCGAGGAGTATGAGATCGTGCTGGTGCACGACGCCGCTCGACCGTTTGTGAGCGCGGCGCTGATCTCGCGGGTGATCGCTGGGGTGCGCGAGGCTGGAGCGGCCTTCCCGGCCCTGCCCGTGACCGATACCATCAAGCGGGTCGGGGAGGGCGGAGTGGAGACCCTGAACCGCGCCAGCCTGGTGGCCGTGCAGACGCCGCAAGGCGCCACCCGCTCCTTCTTCCTGCGAGCGCACGAGGCGTGCGAAGATGAGGCGACTGACGACATGGCACTCGTCGAGCGGCTCGGCGTGAAGCCGAAGGCGGTTCCGGGCGAACCGGCCAACGTCAAGCTGACGTCGCCGGGCGACCTCGACCGGGCGCTCGGGCGTAGCGGCGAGACGCGCACGGGGCTGGGCTACGACGTCCACGCCTTCTCGAAGGACCCCGATCGCCCGCTCTGGTTGGGGGGCGTGCTGTTCGACGAGAAGCCGGGGCTGGAGGGGCACTCCGACGCCGACGCGCTGATCCACGCCATCGTGGACGCCCTGCTCGGGGCGGCCAACCTGGGGGACATTGGGCAGCGTTACCCAGACACCGACCCAAGGCTGAAGAACGCCGCCTCCGAAACGTTTTTAGCAGACGTAGGACGACTTGTGAAAGCCCATGGTTGGTCTATCATGGGAATAGACGCAACCGTGATCGCCGAGCGGCCAAGGCTCTCGCCGCGACGCGCGGAGATCTGCGGCCGCGTCGCAGAGATCCTCGAGATGGACCCGCAACGGGTTAGTCTAAAGGCTACAACGAACGAGCGCCTGGGAGCGATCGGGCGCGGGGAGGGCGTCGCGGCGTTTGCCGTGGCGACCCTTTCTCGATCATAAGGAGCTAGAACGATGGAAGTTCTCGTTAGGAACGCGGAAGGGAACCTGAGCGCCGCGGACCGCGAATACGCGGACAAGAAGCTCGGGAGATTGGATCGCTTCTTCAACTCGGCACAGCGCGTGGAGATCGTGCACCGCGAGGTGAAGGCCTCGCATCGCATCGAGATCACCGTGTTTGCCGACGGCTACACGCTGCGCGGGGAGGAAACGGACGCAAGCGTGAAGGCGGCCATCGACAAAGTCGCCGAGAAAATGGACATCCGCCTTCGCCGCCTGAAGACCCGCCTGATCAAGTCGCACCACCGACGCGGCGTCGCCGTGCCGAGCGCGCTGGAGCAGGTCGAGGTGGAGGCGCCCGAGGTCGGGTTCGTGTTGAAGGAGCGCAAGCGGTTCCTGCTGAAACCCATGTCCACGGAAGAGGCCAGCCTCCAGATGGAGTTGCTGGGTCACCCCTTCTTCGTCTACCGAAACGAGGTAAACAACGCCACCGAGGTGTTGTACAAGCGAGCCGACGGCGCCTACGGGCTGCTGTCGCCCCAGGCTTAGCTTAGGGCGGGGTCGGGTTCCCCGACCCCGCAGAAGGCCAACAGACCAACCGACGCGCAACCGCGCTCGCGAAGCGCGGTTGCGCAGGCCACCCCGGTTCCGCCGCTGGTGGTGACGTCGTCCACCAGCATTACCCGCAGGCCCCGGACCTCGGACGGCGCCTCGAACGCGCCGAGCAGGTTGGTGAGCCGCTGCGCGGGGGAGAGGCCGACCTGCGGCCGCGTGCTTCGGATGCGGCGGAGCAGCTCCGGCCGCACGAGAGCCCTGTCGAACCCCTGGCAAAGCAGCGTCGATTGGTTGAAACCCCGACCGCACGCGCGGCTCCAATGGATCGGTACCGGTACCACGGCGTCCACGTCCGGCAGGCCCAACTCGGAGGGAGCCGTCGACATGAGGGCGGACATCGGGTCGGCCAGCGACGTCACCCGCTCGTACTTCAGCCGTTTCACAGCCTGGGCCGCGCGCCCATCGAAGGCGAAAAGCGCCGCGCTCCAGCCAAGCCGCGAGTCGCGCAGATGGGGCCGAAAGCGCTGGAGCAACGGTCGGAACTCGGCCCGGCACGACTCGCAGATCGGCGGCTCGGCCAAAGCGCCGCAGAGCCCGCAGCGGGGTGGATACACCCAGTCTGCGAGCTCGCGAAACGCCCTGGACAACGCCGTCACACGGTGGATTATGCGCCAGTTTCGCGGGCCGGGCGCCTAAGCGGCGCCCGGCCGCGCAGCCCGCAGCTCATCCATATGCCGGCGGAGCAAGCGGTGGGCCCGGTGCAGACGCGATCGGATGGTGCCGATCGGGGCCCCGGTGCTGGCGGCAAGCTCGCGGTAGGGCACGCCCTCCACGTCGGCTCGCCACACCAGGTCCCGCTGCTCGATGCTCAACCGCTCAAGCGAGCGCTCAAGGTCCTCCGAGACCGTTCCGTTCATCAACCTGCCCTCCGGGGTCGGCGCCGAGTCCGCCGTCTCGAAGGTCACCGAGTCCTCGCCGGCATCGATGCACAGCGGGGTGTCGTACGAGATGGTCTGGACCCGCCGCTTCCGCGCGCGGCTGCTGTCCAGGTACAGCCGCGTCACGATGCGGAAGATCCAGTTCTCGAACGGACGGTGGCCTTCGTAGGTTCCGAAAGCCCGGTAGGCGCGTAGGAACGCCTCTTGCGTCAGGTCCTCGGCCTCCGGCCGCTGGCCGGACAACCGATATGCCAAGTTGAACACCTTTCGATATGAATTACCGAACAACTCGTTGAAACGAGCCTCGTCATACGGAGACAACGCAACCATGATCAAGCCGCCTCCTTCAAGCACGGCATCTTTGCCGTGGCTACATTGATTATAACAACGGCATGGGCGACATCGTTTCGCGATTTGAAAGCAAGCGTTACTCCACACCCGCCCCTGTCGGTAACCATTTTCTGTAACCAGATGGTGGGGAGTAGTTGCGCTGGGGGTTGAGGGCGTTCCAGACCACGCCGGAGATCCGGCGGACCGCTTCGTCGCCCTCGTTGTCGGCGGTCCAGCGCTGGTCCTTCTGGTTGTCCGTGTAGATGGTGAGAACGTAGGGGTTCGGGCCGTAGACGATGGCGGTGTCGCTTCGGCTCCGGTTCAGGGCGCCCACCTTGCCGGCTACGACCACGTCTTGAGGGGCCGCCGAGGCGATGCCGTCGTCCCAGTATTGGTGCGACATGATGCGCCGCATCCGCTCACACGCCGCCGGGGCGGCCAGCTTGTCCTCATACAGCATCGTGAGCAAGCGCGCCATCTCGTTGGGCGTGGTCATGCCCATGCATGCGAAGGTTTGGCGAAGGCGCACCAACCGGAGGTTGGTTGGCGGCGGGGAGCTCAGCCACTTGGTGTTGGGCAGGCCGAAGCCGATCATGCGGCTCTCAATGGCCTCAGGGCCTACCTTGGCGGCCAGCATCATGGCGGCGGTGTTGTCGCTCACGTTCATCGTGAGGTTCACCAGGCCGTCGATGTTCACCTTGAGCCCATCGCGCAGGAAGTACGCCCACATGCTGGCGTACCGATCCGCTTCGGGCGGCAGGGGGATGGTGTCCGTCCACTTCAGCTTGCCCTCCTCGATCTGCTTGACGGCCTCGACCATGACGGCGGTCTTGATCGTCGACGCCGAGGGGAAGCGCTCATCGCCACGGTACGAAATACGCCGGCCGGTGCGCAGTTCGACCACGCAATAACCCAGTCGCCCGTGGAAGCCCTTGGCGATCCCATCCAGGTCTTGGCGCAACCTGTCGTAAGGAAGGCCGGCGCGTTTTGCGACCACGGGGTTGAAGGCACGGACGCTGCCGCCCGTTTTGAGCGCAGCAAAGGAGGGTCTTGCCGGCCCGAGCGAGGCCGTGGCAAGAAGCACGCAGAACGTGGAAAGAAGCATGCCGAAAGCATACGGGGCGGGCCGGGCGCTCCGCAACGGGCCGCCAAAGCGAAGGCCCCGGACCGTGACCGGTTCGGGGCCTTGCCGCCTCTATTCGTTGGCTCTAGAAGAGCCGGTGTAGTTGGGCGTACGCCAAGAGCAGCAACGTCTGCTGAAAACGGTTGGCGCGATCGCCGCCGTTCCGCGTACCGGTCTTCCGTTCGTGGAGCTTCGCCTTCTTGTCGGCCTGCTCATCGAACTCCAAAGACGCGAAAAACACCATGGTCCGCCTCCTTCAAGGGGGGTGGTCACGTCAACCCGTGCCTCGGCCGGACGGTTGCTTCGTCCGCTGCCTGGACCTTGCCTTGGGCCAGCAATGCTGGGAATCGACTTCGACTCCACCAAGCATCATACTATGGGGTAGATATGGGAATGGGCATTACGACCGGCTATGTAGTGTAAGGTTGCTGGGGCTTTGTTCCCGGGCCTTTCGTCGGTCTCAACCTTGCGCCCAGTTCCGCGCGCGCTCGACCGCCCGTTTCCAATCGGCGTACGCCTGCTCGCGCTGGTCGGCGTTCAGCTTGGGCTCAAACCGCTGGTGGGTGGCCGGGCCGGGCTCGGTCGGCGCCCCCGCGCCGATGGCAGCCAGCCGCGCTGCGCCCAAGGCGGTGGTCTCGGTCGTCTGCGGCCGCAGCACCGGGATGCCGAGCAGGTCGGCCTGCATCTGCAGGAAGAAGTCGTCGCTTGCCATGCCGCCGTCGGCCCTCAGCTCCGAGAGCGGCGCGCCGCAGTCCGCGGCCATCGCGTCCACCACATCGCGCGTCTGCAGGCAGACCGCCTCGAGGGTGGCGCGCGCCAGGTGGCCCTTCGTGGTTCCCCGGGTCAGGCCGAGCACGGCGCCCCGCGCGGTCGGGTCCCAATGCGGAGCGCCGAGGCCCGCAAAGGCCGGCACAAACACCACGCCGCCGCTGTCGGGCACGGTTCTGGCCAACTCCTCGACCTCCGAGGAGCGGGAGATGATGCCGAGTTGGTCGCGGAGCCACTGCACGGCGGAGCCGGCGACGAACACGCTGCCCTCCAGCGCGTAGGTCACGCCTCCGTCCAGTTGCCAGGCGACCGTGGTCAGCAGCCTTGTGCCCGACTCGACCGGCTTGTGGCCGGTGTTGAGCAGCAGAAAGCTGCCGGTGCCATAGGTGTTCTTCACCATGCCGGGGTTGACGCACCCCTGGCCGAAGGTGGCCGCCTGTTGGTCGCCGGCCACGCCTCGGACCGGCACGGCCGCGCCCAGCAGCTCGGCGTCGGTTTCGCCGAAGTCTCCGGCGGAGGGGCGAACCTCCGGCAGCGCCGCCCTCGGCACGCCGAAAAGCTTCAGCAGTTGGTCGTCCCAGCAGAGCCGGTGGATATCGAACAGCATGGTGCGCGAAGCGTTCGACACGTCGGTGGCGAAGACGCGCCCCCCGGTCAGACGGAAGATCAGGTAGGCGTCGATGGTGCCCAGGCAGGCCTGGCCGCGTTCGGCCGCTTCGCGCGCGCCGGGCACGTGGTCCAGCAGCCAGGCCATCTTGGTGGCTGAGAAGTAAGGGTCCAGCAGCAGGCCCGAGCGCCCTTGAACGAGGGGCTCCTGGCCCGCCGCGCGAAGCTCCTCGCAGCGCCGGCTGGTGCGGCGGTCCTGCCACACGACGGCGTTCGCCAACGGCCGGCCGGTGGAACGCTCCCAAAGGACGACGGTCTCGCGCTGGTTGGTGATGCCGATGGCGGTCAGGTCCCGCGCCCGTATCTCGGCCTCGCTGAGGGCGCGGCGGGCGGTGGCCAGTTGCGCCTGCCAGAGGCGTTCGGGATCGTGCTCGACCCATCCGGGCTCCGGATACGACGGCGCGACCTCCTCGCCCGCGGCGCCGATCGCCCGCTCCTGGACGTCGAAAAGGATGCTGCGCGAGTTGGTGGTGCCTTGGTCGAGCGCGAGGTACATGGGCAGCGAAAGGCTACCCGACCCCCAAAGACGGAGAGCCCCGCCGGCTTGGCCGGCGGGGCTCACAACTGGTTCGTTGCCCGAAGGTTACGACTCGGCTTGCGCGTGGCCGAAGAACGGCTCAAACGGTATCAGGCCGAGACGGGTGGCAACGCGAAGTGCTTGCACCCTGTTATTGACCTGAAGCTTGTCGTAAATGTTCGCCAGATGGAAATCCACGGTGCGCTTCGAAACTACGAGCCGGTCTGCTGCTTCCTTGCTGCTATGGCCCTGGGCAATCAAGCTCAGGACCTTGACCTCAGTCGGCGTAAGCCTTACGCCTCGGGCCGATTCACCACTTCTACTCGTTCCAGGCATTGCCATACCCAAACCCTCTATACCTCTAGACTGCCTTGCCGCTTACTTGCTTCCTTCCACAGCGGGACGGCTTTTTAACATGGTTGGGGCGGGATTTCGCAGAATGTGCCCTTCGGACCCGGATAGCCTCGATCGCTAACCCAGTACGCGCGCACCTTCGGCCGGTTCGCAGCTCAAAAACTTGGGCTTCAGGTCGTGTTTGGCCGTGAAACCGCGCCGCGTCGCCTCGATGAACGCCTCCACCTGCTCGGACCTCACCAGCGCCACACAGGCGCCGCCGAACCCCGCGCCGGTCATGCGGGCGCCCACGCACCCGGGGGCGGCCCACGCCGCCTCGGCCATCGCGTCCAGTTCGGGGCAGGAGACCTCGTAGTCGTCGCGAAGGCTCACGTGGCTGTCGTGCATCAACGTTCCGACGGCGGCCAGGTCGCCGCGTTCGAGCGCCTCGATGAAGTCCAGGCAGCGCTGGTCCTCGGTCACCACGTGGCGGGCCCGGCGGTAGACCACGTCGGTCATCTGGCCTTTGGCTGCCTCGAGTTGTTCGAGCGAGGCGTCGCGAAGCGCCTTCACGCCGATCGTCTTGGCCGCGGACTCGCACTCGGCGCGCCGCTCGTTGTACTTCGACCCGGCCAACGCGCGCGCCTTGGTGGTGTCGCAGAGCACGACCTGCAGCCCTTCGGGGATCGGCGCGTAGCGAATCTCGAGCGTGCGGGTGTCCAGGAACATCGCCTTGCCGGCGCGGCCCATGGCGCTGGCCATCTGGTCCATCACGCCACACTTCATGCCGACAAACTCGTTCTCGCACTTAACGCCCAGGAGCGCAAGCTGCTTGTTGTCCAGCCCCAGATCGTCCGCAGCGTTCCACAGCACGCCGAACACCATCTCCATGGCCGCGCTGCTGCTGACGCCGCTGCCCATCGGCAGGTTGCTGCTGACCACGGCGCGGATGTTGGTCTTGACTGGGTGGCCCTCGGTGCGCAACGCCCAGGCCATGCCGGCCACATAGCGGCTCCAACCGCGCACGTCGCCGGGTTTGACCTCGGCCACGCGGAACGGCGCACCCTCGCCCGGGCCGGTCGAGAAGAGCTCGCTGGGCCCGTCGGTCGGGCCGGCAGCCACCTCGATCTCGAAGTTGATCGCGGCGGGGAACACAAAGCCCTCGTTGTAGTCGGTGTGCTCGCCGATCAGGTTGACTCGTCCGGGCGCAACCGTCACCCATTGCGGCTTCACGCCGTATCGCTTCTCGTACTCCCTTGCCGCAGTCTCGTGGCTCATCGGTTGGCTTTTACCCGATGTCGGGGAGGGGGTCTGCGACTGCACCTGGCAATCCTGCGTAGGTCCACCCGGCGCCCATGTGGAACATCCGGTTCGGTGCGGGTAGGCCCACAACTCTTGCCGCTCGGGCCTACCGCACCCAACGTCTCTTTCCCTACATCCTGCTGGTAACCTCAGCCTATGAGCGACCCCATCGTGGCGCGCTTGCAGGAGTGGCTGCGGGCGCACGAGCAGGACCTTCTCAACGACACCGTTGCGCTGTTGCGCATCCCCAGCATCGAGTCGCAAGCGGAGCCGAACGCGCCGTTCGGCGCCGGCAACCGCGAGGCGCTGAACCAGGCGCTCTCCACCGCGGCGGCCTGGGGCATGGCGGTCACGGACCTTGAGGGGTACGTGGGGTACGCCGAGGTCGGCCAGGGCGAGAAGCTGGTCGTGTCGCTGGGACACCTGGACGTCGTGCCGGTGGGTCCGGGTTGGAAGCACGAGCCGTTCGGCGCGACCGTCGAAGACGGCTACATCTACGCGCGCGGCGCGTGCGACGACAAGGGCCCGTCGATGGCGGCGCTCTACGCCGCGCGGGCCATCAAGGAGTGCATCCCCGACCTTCCCGGGCGTCTCCGCTGCGTCTTCGGCTGCAACGAGGAGTCGGGGATGGCTTGCGTGCATCGCTACCTCCAGACCGAGGAGATGCCCACCTATGGCGTGGCGCCGGACGCCGGTTGGCCGCTCTACCACGCCGAGAAGGGCATTGTGAACCTGGTCGTGGAGGCCCCTGCCCCCAACGGCGACATGGAGCTTCTGGAGATCGTCGGCGGACAACGTCCGAACATCGTGATCGACACCTGCAGCGCGCGCGTGCGCGTGTCGACGGCCGCGCGCGAGGCGGTGGCGGCCAAGGTGTCCTCGGGTTGGGACCGCAACGTCTCGGCGAGTTGGGAGGGGCAGGAGCTTTGGATCGAGGCGGTTGGGCACGCCGCGCACGGCGCCGAGCCGTACAACGGCGACTCGGCCGCCATCCGGGTGCTTCGCTTCCTGATGGAGGTGAGCCCCGATTCCACGAAGAAGGCGTACGGCCAGCTCTTCTCGGTGGCCAATCCGTCCGGGGAGGGGTTGGGCGCCGCCTACGCCGACCGCGTGAGCGGGCCGACGAGCTGCAACCTCGGCATCGTCGCCCTGTCGGACGGCAAGGTGAAGATGACATACAACCTGCGCTACCCGGTGACCGCCAAGGGGGACGAGGTGAAGGCGGGCATCGAGAAGAAGCTGGCCAAGTTGGAGGGCGGCTTTGCGCTCGCGAGCTTCAGCGGCAGCGCGCCGCTCTACTTCCCGCTGGATCACCCGATGGTGAAGGCGATCTGCGAGGTGCATGCCGAGGAGACCGGCGAGACGAAGGAGCCCGGCGCCATGGGCGGAGGCACCTATGCGCGCCTGCTGCCGAACACCGTGAGCATCGGCACGGGATGGGAGGGAGACGGCCCCGCGCATGAGACCGACGAGCGACTGAAGGTCGAGCACCTGTTCCGGATGAGCCGGATCTACGCGCACATCTTCTGGCGGTTGTTGAACCTGTAGAACCACGCCCAAGAAGAGAAACCGGGCGATCGGAGAGGACAGGACCGCCCGGCAAAAGAGTGGCATATGCTGCGGGCTTTTCGCATGTGGCTCAGCCCTTACCTCTGATTAACGGCATATGGGCCGCGCGGAAGTCAATGGGTTGCCTGGAACACGGCAAGCGCCCGCTGTTGCTTTCTGGCCGGTGGGACGATCTGTCTACAGTGAAAAGGCAACGCCTTTTTGTGTGTAGCGCACGCGGAAGACGTCAGCAAAGGGTTTTCGTTGCGGGCTTGGGGAGTTGACCTCGTCACCGAGCCGTGATATAATCTCGCTGACGGACGTGAGGCGTCCGGGGTGTGCATATAGTAGGAGAGTGGACGATGAACAGACGGCATGCCGTTCTCTTCCTGATCGCCGGGGCGGCGATCGTTCACGCAGACTTCACCACCGGCTTTGAGGCGCCCGACTACAGCGGCTCCTCGGGTGGCGTGGTCGTAACCGGTCAGCAGGGCTGGACGATGCCTTCGGGCACCGACCAAAAGGTCTACACCTACCAGGACAACGCGCTCGGGTTCGTACAGAACCCGACCGGCGGCGACCAGTTCATGGCCGGTAGGAGCCCCGGCTCGTCCGTGTATGCACGGGCTGAGCACGGCATGGACTTCTCCGGACGAGACGTGTGGACGATGGGTTACGACATCGCCGCGCTCTACGACAACACCGTCACCGCGACCGACAACATCGGCAGCTTCTCGCTTCAGCCTAGCGCCAGCGCGCGGTCGTTCACCGCGGTCGACCAGTGGGTGGATCCCGCCACGCACAACGCATGGCAGATCAACTACATCGTCTGTGACGCTGCGGGCACGCAGTACAGCGCCTACCAAAGCCCGGGCGACGCTTGGGCGAACCTCCAGCTCAACCACTGGTACCGGATGGTGACAGTCGTCGACTTCACGACCAACAAGATCGCCTCGACGACGATCTATGACCTGATGGCCGGCACGCACAGTACGTTTGTGCCGGATGCCTGGTACCTCACGGGCGGTGCGAGCCCGTCTCAGCCGATGCCGACGGCCTTTCGTTACTTCGTGGGCGGTAACACGGCCGGTAACACGGTGGGCGTCGACAACGTGTCGCTCGTTCCCGAGCCAGCGACGCTCTTGATCGTTGGGGCGGGCGCCGGCCTTCTGGCGCTTCGACGTCGCAAGGCCCTTCGTTAGCCGCTCCGAGAGAGGCAAGGGGCGCTCGGTTGCAGCAACCGGGCGCCCCGGTTCGTCAGACCAGCTTGCCCGACAGCCCCCAGAGGTGACCGTGGGTGGCCTCGACCGTCACGATCTGGCCGGTGAGCGACGCGTCGCCGGGGAAATGCAGCATCTTGCTCTCGCGGCTGAAGCCCTGAAGCCTGGCAGGGTTCTTCGGCGAGGGGCCCTCAACCAACACCTCGAAGCGACGGCCTACCAACGCCTTGTTGACCTCGGCCGAGATGCCGTTCTGCACGTCGATCAGGCGCGTCAGGCGCTCACGGGCCACGGCGGCCGGTACCTGCTCCATCTCCGCGGCGGGCGTGCCGGGGCGGGGGCTGTAGCGGAACATGAACGCGCCGTCAAAACGCACCTGGCGCACCACGTCGAGCGTTCCCTCGAACTCCTCGTCGGCCTCGCCGGGGAATCCCACGATGATGTCGGTCGTCAGGCCGATGCCGGGGACGGCCTCGCGAAGCTTGGCAACGATCTTCAGGAAGCCCTCGACGGTGTAGGCGCGCTTCATGCGCTTGAGCAGCGCGTCGTGGCCGGCCTGCAGCGGTAAGTGGCAGTGCTCCATCACCTTGGGGCAGTCGCGGATCGCCCGGATCAGATCGTCGCGGAAGTCGCGCGGGTAAGGCGACGTGAAGCGGATCCGCTCGATGCCGGGGATCTCCGCCACCTTCCATAGGAGGTCGGCGAAGGTCGTGCGTTCGCCGGCCCCGCCCCTGCCGTAGCTGTTGACGGTCTGGCCGAGGAGGGTGACCTCCTTCGTGCCCCGTTCGGCCAGGAGCGCAACCTCCTCGACGATCTGCTCCACCGGGCGGCTTCGCTCGTGGCCACGGCTGCTCGGCACGATGCAGTAGGCGCAGTACTTGTCGCAGCCGTACTGGATCGGCACGAACGCCTTGAGCTTGGGGGCGCGGTCCACCCATCGCTCGGGCAGCGGCATCGCCCCCTGGCCTCGTTCCGGCAGCTCGGTCCGCTTGCGGAACCGACGCTCCTGCAGCGTCTCCTCGACCAGAAGCGGGATCTGCGCGACGTGGGCGGTACCCACCACGAAATCGACCATCGAGAAGCGGCGGCGGATCTCATCGGCGCGGACCTGCGCCATGCAGCCGCACACGCCGATCACCATGTCGGGGTGGTCCTTCTTGAGGATCCGCAGATCGCCAAGAAGCGAAAACGCCTTCTCCTCCGGCTTGCGTCGCACGCTGCAGGTGTTCAGCAGCACGACCTGCGCGGCCTGGGGCGTTTCGGCGGGCGCGAAGCCGATCGACTGTAGGCCGAGGCCGATCTGCTCGCTGTCCTCCTCGTTCATCTGGCAGCCCCAGGTGTAGACGAAGTACGCGCCGCGCACGGAGGGGGCCGGCGCGCTGCCAAGAAGTGTCGGTCGGATGAGTGGAGGCTGCGCCATGGGCGTGCCTGCAAAAGCAGAACCTCAGAATACCCGCCGGACGCATCGACCACCCGAGAGGCCCGCCCGCCAACGTATAATCGTGGCGTGTCTTCCGCGACGATGAACCGTTGGATCGTCCTGCTATCTTGGTTGGGCGTTTTCATTGCCGGAGTGCTTACGGCTTTCCACTACGCCAAAGCGGCGCCGCCGTGCGGCGTGTCGATGGGTTGCGCCATCGTGGCTCAGGACCCGAGTTCGGAGGTCGCCGGCCTGCCGGTGGCCCTGTTGGGCGTGCTGGGTTATCTGGCCGTTGGCGGCCTTGGGGTGGCCCGCGCGCTTTTCGGCAAGGAGCGGTGGAAGCTGTTGGCCAAGGTCGGGCTGTTCGGATCGCTGTTCGGGGTGCTGTTCAGCGCCTATCTGACCTACCTGTCGGTGGTGGAGATACAAGCGACCTGCCTCTGGTGTCTTTCCTCGGCGGTGACGATGCTCATCGTGTTCGCGTTGCACATCCCGCTGGTGGAGTCGGCGCCACCCGAGGCCTCGCCGGCGCGCGTCGACCCGTGGCTCATGGCCGGCGGCTTCTTGGTGGCGCTCGTGGCGATCGCAATCCAGTACGGGGTGGTCGACAAGGAGGCCAACCGCTACCTCAAGGCGATCGACGTGGAGAAGCTGGACGTCAACACCCTTTTGCCGGCCAAGGCCAAAACCGAGGGGCCGGACGACGCCCCGGTCACCATCATCGAGATCGCCGATTACAACTGCCCGTCGTGCCGCAAGTCGAACCCGATGGTCGAGGAGTTGCGGCGGAACTACGCCGGGCGCGTGCGGTGGGCGTTCCGCAACCTGCCGCTCTGGAAGCTGAAAGGGCACGAGACCAGCGTGGTGGCCGCGATGATCGCGGAGTACGCCGCCGAGCAGGGGAAGTTCTGGGCGTTCCACGACGAGGTGATGCGGCCCGAGAACAACGAGAACGTCAAGAGCGTTGAGGGGCTCTATGCGGTCGCCGCCAAGGTCGGGCTCGACGCCAAGGTCGTGCGGCAGAAGGTGGAATCGCACGACGACGCGCTGCTCGATCGGGTGAACGAGGACCAACAGGCCGCCAAGAGCGTCGGCATCACCGCCACGCCCACGTTCGTCGTCTTCGCCCATGGCGAGAAGCCCAAGGCGGTTGGGAACGGGGAGCTCGAGGGCCTGTTGCACAGCGAGCCGATCGCCAGCATGATCGTGCGCTAGGGGGCGGATGGCCGGCTCTAGAGGAACCGTTTGCGTTGCGATGTCCGGCGGGGTGGACAGCAGCGTGGCTGCCGCGATGCTCAAGAAGCGGGGATGGGACGTGGTCGGCGTCACGATGCAGATCTGGCAGGAGAGCCAGCGCGACCCGCGTCACTCCGGTTGCTGCTCGTTGGGTGCGGTCGAGGATGCGCGGCGCGTGGCGCGCAAGCTGGGCATCCCCCACTACGTCGTCAACTTCCAGGACGCCTTCCGGGAGGCGGTCATCGACGAGTTCGTCGAAGTCTACGCCCAGGGCCGGACCCCGAACCCATGCGTCACCTGCAACCGGACCATGAAGTTCGGGGCGCTGGCGGAGCGGGCCAAGGAGTTCGGCTGCGACGCCATCGCCACGGGCCACTACGCTCGGATCTGGCACGGCGAGGGCGGCGCCCGGCTTCTCCGAGCACAGAACAAGGCCAAAGACCAGAGCTACGTTTTGTACATGCTTTCGCAGGAACAACTAGCCAAAACGTTGTTGCCGCTGGGCGCCGTGGCGGCGAAGACCGACGTGCGGAGGATGGCCGAGGAGCTGGACCTGCCTGTGGCGCACAAGGAGGAGTCGCAGGAGATCTGCTTCGTCTCGGAGGCCGGCGGCTACCGGGAGTACCTGCGGAAGCGGCGGCCGGAGCTGTTCCAGGAGGGGGAGATCGTCGACTCCGCCGGGCGGGTGTTGGGGCGTCACCAGGGCGTGGCCGGTTACACCGTCGGGCAGCGTCGGGGCATCACCGTGGCGTCGGCGCACGGCCGGGCGCTGTACGTGCTTCGACTCGACCCTGCGGCCAACCGCGTCGTGGTGGGCGAGAACGCCGAGTTGGACGCCACGCGCGTGACGATGCGCGACCCGGTCTGGAGCGCCGGAACCGCCCTGGAGCGCCCAGTGAGGGTCTCGGCCAAGATTCGGTACAACATGGAACCTCGCGCCGCGACGCTCCACCCCGGCGAGAGCCCGATCGTCGAGTTCGACGAGCCCGTGCGTGCGGTCACTCCCGGGCAGATAGTGGTCGCATACCGAGGCGAAACGGTGCTCGTAGGGGGCACAATAGATTAGGACCAGATGACCACACCCCTCCCGATCGTGCTGTTGGTGTTATGCGGACTGTTGCTGGTATGCGTGTTCGCCCTGTTCACGGCGATCAACCGTTTGCGGAAGGAGCTCGCCAAGCTGGATCGCCAGATGGCCAAGCTGCAAAAGAACATGGCCGCCCAAGCCGCGCACCTCGAACGCCTGACCGACGAGCAGCGCAAAGGGCGGGTTGATCCGATCGTCAACCTGGTGGAAACTGCAACGGGTTGGCGGGAAAGAGGGTGGCTTCCAACACTTGCGTTGATAGCAGGTCGGATAGTTGCGTCATACTGGAAGAGCAGAGGAAGAAAGGCGCTTCCTGTAAGCAGAAGACCGGAGGTCAAATAGATGAGTCAATCAGACGATAAGAACGCTTTGCTGTACCTACTTGCCGGGTTTGGACTGGGAGCGTTGCTGGGCGTGGCCGCGGGCCTGATGTTTGCCCCGAAGCCGGGCGCCGAGACGCGCGAAGAGCTAGCCACGAAGGTCAAGGACCTCAAGACCAAGACCGAGGACTGGATCGCCGAGCAGAAGGCAAAGCGCGCGTCCAAAGCCGCGGCCGAAGAAGTCGGCGCGTAGTTTCAAGGAGAATCGGCCGTAGTGGCCAAGTGGCGCATTGTACTGTGGGCGGCTATCGTATTAGCCGCCCTCGGCTTTTTTTACGCGGTGCGGGGCATCCTGCTGCCGTTCGTGTTGGCTTGGGTCATCGCGGTGCTGCTGGACCCGGTCGTGCACCGCATGCGCCTTCGCGGCGTACCTCGCGGCGTCGCCGTGGTTGTGATCGGGATCGCGTTCTTCGTGGCCGTGGGGGGCCTGGCGGCGATCGCCGCACCTCGCGTCGCCATGCAGGTGAACGAACTGCGGGGCTCCATCGAATCGCTGGCCGAGCAACTGGCGCAGGAGAACCGTAACGACAGCTTCTTCGTCCGGTGGAACCCGGTGGTGCGTGCCGAACCGCCCGGACCCCTGGCGGTGGTGGACCGCTCGCTGGAGCAGTTCCGCCCGGTGCTGCAACAGGCCGGCCTTCCCAGCACCCGCCGCGCCATCCTGGACCAATACGTCATCCCCCACCAGCGCGAGATCGGCCAAGCGGTACAGCGCTTCTTCAGCGGATTCGTCGGCGCGCTGGGCGGCGCGTTCTCCCAGCTGATGATGCTGTTCTTCACGCCCATCTTCGCGCTGCTCTTCCTTGGGGACATGGAGCGGATGCGCCTGAAGAGCGCCTCCTGGATCCCGCCGATGATCCGCAAGGACACCATGGCGCTGCTGCGGGAGATCGGCGACGTCTTCACCTGCTACCTGCGCGGCGTAGCGATCAACACCATCTGCTACATGACGCTGATGAGCCTGCTGCTCAGCGCGTTGGGCGTTCCGTACGCGGTGCTGCTGGCCATCGTGATGGCCGCTTTCTACATCGTACCGACGCTCGGCGGCATCATCAACGGTGTGATGGTGTTCCTGGTCTGCTGGTTGAGCGGCCAATCGTCCAACTGGTTCATGCACTTCGGCAGCCCGCTGGTCTTTGCCATCGTGGTGGTTGCGGCGCTGTTTGTGGTTGGCACGCTTTACGACACGCTCATCAACCCGCGCATCCTCGGCAAATCGGTGGGGTTGAACCCGCTGGTCAGCCTGTTCGTGATCTTTAGCGGCGGCGCGCTGTTCGGCGTGATCGGCATGATCGTCTCGATCCCGCTCGCGGGGGCCGTGAAGGTGGCGCTCGACCGGCTGATCAAGCTGACCACCGCGCCAACGCCCGACATGCTGCACC
Source organism: uncultured Fimbriimonadaceae bacterium (assembly GCA_964539295.1). Classification (GTDB taxonomy): domain Bacteria; phylum Armatimonadota; class Fimbriimonadia; order Fimbriimonadales; family Fimbriimonadaceae; genus CAZIIS01. The sequence continues at coordinate 40,553 of CAZIIS010000002.1, forward strand.
TGCCGGCGGTACCGCTCCGGCACCGGCAGACGGCGGGCGGTTAGCGGCGAACGAAGGCGTCGATGCGCCGGGCCAAGTGCTCGGCGCCCAGCAGGACCGCCTCGCGCCCGGACTCCAGGTTGAAGGTCCGTTGCACCGGCTCGATGAGCAACCGCCACGGGTCGCAACCCTCCGGCGTCACCTCCAGCACGTCGCCGTCACAGCAGACGTCCGCCAGCGAGTGCAGGTCGACCCCTCGGCGCCAGAGGACGCGTGAGAGCGTGAGCATCCCGCCCCGCACGCAGAGGGTGCACCGCTTGCCCTCGACCTCGCCCTCGTCGGACCCTTTCAACTCGCTGGCCGAGCCCTTCCAGATAAGCTGATCGTCGCGCGGGTCGAACGGCGCCTCACCCAGGCAATACGCCTCCACCAATGCGTCGGCCATGGCGGCGTCCAGCGACGCCTCCTCACCCGAGAGCGGCAGGTCCTGCGCGACGCGGTGCCAGTTCTCCAGCGTGAGCGACCTGCCGGCGTTGGCGCGCAACCGCTTCTCGTCGCTGCGCACCAGTTGCAGCGAACCGCCGTCCTTGTCGAACTCCGTGCCGCATTGGGAGCACAAGAGCCCTGCGTGGCCGCTCTGTTTGCCGGCGCCCAGCCAGGGCAGGTCGCTGCGGTGCAGCAGTCGGCCCGTGTAGACCTCGGCAAAACCGTACAGATCGTCGTGCCCCTTGGAGAGCAGAGTGACGTTGTCGCCGTCCAAGAAGAAGTCGGCGCCGCAACGCTCGCACGCGGCGTTCCCTGCGCCCGGGTCGAGACCCGCGGCCACGTTGGCCCACTCCTCGGGGAAGAGCGCGCTCCACGCGCCGGGTTCCGGCTTGGGTGTGACCTGCACCCACCGTCCGTCCGGGCGTTCGTCGTACTGGGCGTGGCACAGGTCGCACTCGCGTACGACGGCGGAGCGCCCGGAGAGTCTTCGCATTTCGTCCCACGGGCGCCACTCCCCGTCGGGAACGCGCACTCTCCCGCGCGACGCCTCGAAAACCGCGCCGCAGGCCTCGCAGGTCCAGCGCTTGGGTCCGAGCGAGATCAGGTGCGCCTGCCCCAGCAGTCGTCCGGTGTGGCAGGTGGGGCAGTAGCGGAGCGGGCCGGCGTTCGGGCGCTTGTGCAAAATGCCGATGCGGCAGGACGGGCAGGTCTGCAGGTCCACCCGGCGCTTCGTGATCTTGTCCTCGCGGCAGACGGGGCACAGCCCCTCGGGCAACGGCTTTGGTTCCTCCAGCACGCCGCCGCAGGCCGGGCACTGCCGGCGTCCGAACCTGAGCCGCAGCAGCCGCAAGCGCTTCTCGTCCAGGTCGCGCACGCGGTCCACCCCCTCCGGCGGGGTCGGGGGCGCCTCCAATAGGTTGACGAACGCTTCGGCGGATTGCGGCCGGTCCTCGAACCGAAGCGCCAGACCGGCCTCGATGGCCGCGGCGAACGGCTCGTCCACGTCCTTTCGCAGGCTTCGAACCGGGATGAGCGGCGCCCCGACGGCGCGTTCGGTGCAGTCCGGCGGCGGTTCGCCGATGAGGAGCGCGTAGGCCGTGGCGCACAGGGCGTAGAGGTCCGTGGCGGGCCCGCGCCGGGCCCTCACGCTCATCTGTTCGAGCGGGGCGTAACCGGGCGTGACCAGAACGGTGTGGTCCACGGTCATGTCGGCCCGCCACTCGCGCGCGGAGCCGAAGTCGATGAGAAAGGCGTCGTCGTCGCCGCGCAGCAGCACGTTGGCCGGCTTGATGTCGCGGTGCAGGATGCCCCGGCGGTGCAGCGCGGCCAAGGTGTCGAGCAGCTTGAACAGGATGCGCTTCACCCGTCCGGCGTCCAGGCGCCCCTCGGCGAGCAGAACCCGCGAGAGCGGCGGCGCGTTGGCGATGTACTCGGTCGCGTAGTAGCTGGTGGCGTTCTCGTGAAGGCAGGCGCGCACTTGTGGCACGCCCCGGATCGCCAGGCGCTCCAAGAGCCGCGCCTCGGCCAGGAACTGGTGCCGTAACCGGCCCGAGACCGCGGCGTCGTCCGCGAACGCCATCGAACCGTCGGCGGAACGCGTGGCGCCGACCGGCGCCAACTCCTTCACCGCGACCTGTCCGCCGCGCTCAAGGTCCTCCGCCAGGTAGGTGATGCCGAAGCCGCCCCGTCCAAGAACGGGACCTAGCTGAAACCGGCCGGCCAGCGTCGTGCCGTCGGGGAGCGGATCGGGTCCTTGTGCCATGCGTTGGTCCCTGGGATCTGGAACGATTCTAGCCCTTTGCGCGTCACTAGAGCAAACCTCGCTCGTTTGGCTTGCCAAGATGATTACTGCACTGCTCGCTCTCGCGCTCACGCCGGCCGTGTATGGGCTCGGCCCTTCCCAGAAACTGAACTACGACGTTACCTTGGGCTTTGACGGTTTCCTGCCGGTGATGGGCGGGAACCAGGGCGAGGTGAAGGTCGATATGGGCATCAAGGTCGAGGGGTTGGCGCCCAAGGAGAAGGACCTGCAGGCCGCCAGCACGCTGACGGGGTTCTCCCTATCGTACAACGGGGCGCCCCTCGGTCTGGGGGTGGAGACGGTCCAGGAGTACGTTCCGAGAACGGTGACCCGGATGACGCCTGCGGGCAAGGTCGTGGCGACCGACGCGCCCAACCGCTCTCTTCCGGTGCGATTGCCGGGCCTGGACATCAAGCGTCTGGCCGACATCACCTACCTGCCGCTTGAGTTCCCCGAGGGCGGCGTGTCGGTGGGCGACGTCTGGAGCTTCTCCAAGGCGTTCGCCGACAGCCCGATGAAGTACGATTGCCGCGTCGTCTCGATCGACGGTAACCGGCTCAAGGTCGGGGTGAAAACCACGCAGGAGTACGAGAACCTGGAGGACGAGGCGCTCCAGGTGGTGAAAGACGCCAAGGACGCATGCGCCAAGGTGAAGACCACCATGGCCGGCGCGGGCGAGGTGGAGTTCGACCTCGTGCGGGGCGTGGTGCTGAAGTCGCACATCAAGAGCGACTCCACGAGCATCTCCACGGACCTGAAGAGCGGCGAGGCCACCGAGCGCAAGCTGACGATGACGCTCGACGCCAAGCTCAAGGAGCCCAAGCCCGCCCCGGGAAAGGCGCCCGCCAAGACGCCCGCCAAGGTCTCCAGCGCCCAGGCTGGACTGTGGGACAAGGCTCAGGGCTGGTGGCAGGTCGCCAAGGGCGGCGCCCAATCGACCTGGCAGCAGGCGAAGGGCTGCGCCGCGCTGGCGCAGATGGCCTATACGGCCGGGATGAACGGCCCGGCCGGTTCCTGGCTCGAAGCGATGTTCGGGCGTTTGAACGACGTGGTTCCGGCTCCTCCGAAGCGGTAGTTCGGGGGTAACTTTCGGGGGATGAACCCCGCCGAACGCGCGGCCTGGCTGCGCCAAACCCTCGAACGGCACAACCGGCTCTATTACGTCGAGGACGCCCCGGAGATCAGCGACAGCGAGTACGACGCGCTGTTCCGCGAACTTCTGGAGATCGAAGAGGGCCACCCCGAACTCCGCACCTCGGACAGCCCCACGCAGCGCGTCGGCGCGGCCCCCCTGGCGGGGTTCGAGGAGCACCGCCACGGCGTGCCGATGCTCTCCTTGGACAACGCCTTTGGCGAGGAGGAACTGCGCGCCTTCGATGAGCGGGTGCGGCGCGGCCTTGAGGTCGAGGGGCCGGTCGAGTACTTCGCCGAGCTCAAGTTCGATGGGCTCTCCATCTCGCTGACCTACCTGGACGGCCTATTGGAGACCGCGACGACCCGCGGTGACGGGGTGACCGGCGAGGTGGTGACCGCCAACGCGCGCACGGTTCGCGGCATTCCGCTGCGCATGGCCACGCCGGTACCAGGACGGGTCGAGGTGCGCGGCGAGGTGGTCATGCTCAAGTCGGTCTTCGAGCAACTCAACGAGGCGAGGGCCGAGGAGGGCGAGCAGGTCTTCGCCAACACGCGCAACGCCGCCGCCGGCGGGATGCGCCAGCTTGACAGCCGGGTGACCGCGCAACGCAAGCTCAACTTCTTCGCATATGCGGTAGGTATTTGCGAAACGCCGCTCGCCGCCACGCAGTCGGGGCTCATCGCGCGGCTGAGGGAGTTGGGCTTCGCGGCGCGGAGCGAGGCACGGGTTTGCCACGGCCCCGACGAGCTGGTCGAGTTCGTGCGGAGCGTGCGCGAGCGGCGGCCGCAACTGCCGTTCGGCATCGACGGCGCGGTGGTGAAGGTCAACGACCTTGCGCTGCAGGAGCGGTTGGGCGCCACGGCGCGCGGGCCGCGCTGGGCCATCGCGGTCAAGTTTCCGGCCGAGCAGGCGTTCACCCGGTTGCTCGGTATCACCAACCAGGTGGGCCGCACCGGCGCGGTGACCCCCGTGGCCGAACTCGAACCGGTGGCCGTAGGGGGCGTGACGGTGAGCCGCGCCACGCTGCATAACTACGAGGACCTCGCGCGGCGCGACGTGCGCGTGGGCGACACGGTGATCGTCCAGCGCGCCGGAGACGTGATCCCCGAGGTGGTCGGCGCGGTGCTCGAGAAACGCCCCGCCGACGCCCCCGCCCCGGTTGAGCCGACCGTGTGCCCGGAGTGCGGGGCCGCACTGGCGCGGGAAGAGGGTCAGGTTGCGGTTCGTTGCCCCAACCGGGCGTGCCCGGCGCAGGTATCGGCCAAGCTGGAGCACTTCGTCTCGCGAAACGCCATGGACATCGAGGGGCTGGGCGCGAAGCAGATCGCCCGGTTCCTGGACCTCGGCTTTTTGACCGACATCCCCAGCATCTACGGGCTGGGCGAGCGGCGCGAGGAGCTGGTCGCGCTGGAGCGCGCCGGCGAGAAGAGCGTGGAGAACCTGCTGAACGCCATCGAGGTTTCGAAGGCGCAGCCCCTGGACCGACTCGTCTTCGCGCTGGGCGTGCCGTTCGTGGGGGAGCGCACCGCGGGCGACCTGGCGCGCCAGTTCCGCACGCTGGAGGCGTTGCGCCACGCGAACTACGACCAGCTCATCGCCGTGCCGGACGTCGGCCCGCGCATCGCCAGCGAGGTGGAGTCGTGGTTCGAGGAGCCGGTGAACCAGGCGCTGCTGGACGCGCTGCTCGCGGCAGGCGTGGCGCCCGCCGCGGTGGAGCAGCCCGCGGGCGGGCTGTTCGAGGGGCAGACGCTGGTCTTCACGGGCAAGCTGGAGCGGTTCAGCCGCGAGGACGCGGAGGCGCTGGTGTTGCGTCTGGGCGGCAAGGCGGCGGGTTCGGTGAGCAAGAACACGTCGCTGGTGGTGGCCGGCCCCGGCGCGGGCAGCAAGCTGGCCAAGGCCCAGCAACTGGGCGTGCGCGTGATGAGCGAGGAGGAGTTCCTGGCCATGCTGCCCGAGGGGACCCTCTGAGCGGCTTCGAGCTTGACCTGCGCGCCGCGCGGCTCGACCTGCCGCTCTGCGTGACCTGCGGGCAGGTGTTCCGATGGGAGCGGCTGGAGGAGGGCGCCTGGCTGGGCGTGGACGGCGAGGACTGGTTCCACGTCTCCATCGAGGGGGAGGTCGCGCGCGTGGAGTCGAACGCGGGGCGCGCGGCGTTTGACCGCCTGTTCCGCCTGGACGCGGACCAGGCGGCGATCGAGCGCGAGGTGGCGCGCCTGGGCCCGGAACTGGAGCCATACGTGGCCTCGCTGCCCGGCCTGCGGCTGATGCGCCCCAGCGACCCGGTCGAGTCGATGTTCTGCTTCCTCTGCACGCCGAACAACCACCTCACGCGCATCGCCGGCATGGTTCGGACCCTCGGCGCCTACGGTGAGCCGATGGGCGAGGTGGCCGGCCGAACCGTCACGCGGTTCCCGTCGGTTGAAGTCATTGCTGGGCTTCCGGAGGCCGAACTGCGCGCCAAAGGGTTCGGTTACCGGGGCGCGAGCATCCCGGAGGTGGCGCGGCAGGTGCTCGCCAGGGGCGGGCGCGAGTGGCTGCGGGAACTGGCCGAGATGCCCTACGCCGAGGCGCACGCCGCGCTCTGCGACCTCAAGTGGGTGGGCCCCAAGCTGGCCGACTGCATCGCGCTATTCGCCCTCGGCAACACCTGGGCCGTGCCGGTCGATACGCACCTATGGCAAGCGGCGGTGCGGACCTACTTCCCGCAATGGGCCGGCGGCAACCTGACGGGCGGTCGGTACCGGGCGATCGGCGACCTTTTCCGGGGTCGTTTTGGGGCTTTGGCGGGCTGGGCGCACCAGTACCTGTTCGTCGACGACATGCTCCACAGCCCCGGTCGGCGTTCAGGTTCAAGCTGGGACCTTCAGGACGCATGAGCAGAGCCGAATGTTTTTGTTTTCCACCCGTGGGAAAACGACCGCTCCAGACGCGGATTTCGAACCTGATCACGGTCGTTACATCACTTATCAAGGAGGTGTCGCGGCGACGGGAAGAGTGCTCTAATGCAACAACATTGCAAGAAGCCGTTGGGTATAGTGCTCAAACGCGGCAGGGAAGCCACCAGACAACGCAATAAGGCAACTACCGAATGCGGCTAATGGCGTGCGTAATGCTGACGGGAGCGCTGCTCGTTCTTCACGGAACATGCATCGCGGGACCCGAGGCGCCGAGAAACTTAAGATTTGAGACGCGTGTGGAGATGGAGAGCACTCCATACCAGGTGCGGTACGAGTTCGACCGCGGCCTACGGGCCGGTCGGACGAAGGTCGCGCGAGAGGGTCAGAACGGGGTCCTTCGCAAGGTCTATCTGGTCACCACCATCGGCGGGAAGCCGGCAGGCAAAGCGCTGTTGCGCACGGAGCGCGAGGCTCCCGTGGACGCGGTGGTCATGATGGCGCCGAAGGGCTTTGAAGGTAGTCGCGGCGGGTCGTTCATCCGGGCCAAGGTGCTCACGATGGAAGCGACCGCCTACACCCCCTCCGCGGGCCGCGGAAGCCGCGCGACCGGGCGAACGGCCACAGGCCGGCGCGCTCAGTTTGGCGTGGTCGCCGTCGACCCGGACGTGATACCTCTGGGCACTCTCCTCTTCGTCGAGGGCTACGGGTTTGCCATCGCGGCGGACACCGGGGGCGCAGTCCAAGGGAACATAATCGATGTGTGCCTGGAGGACTACGGAACGGCGATGCAGTGGGGGCGAAGGAAAGTCAAAGTCCACGTCTTCCGATCTCGCTAGAACTTGCTGACCCCACGGTGCTGCGGCAGGCGTTGGCCCGGCACGGGTTGGCCCCGACCAAGCGGTTCGGGCAGCACTTCCTCGTGTCGACCAAGGTGGTCCAGGCCATCGTGCAGGCGGCCGCTTCGCCTGCGGGCGTCTTGGAGGTCGGCCCGGGTCCGGGCGTCCTGACGCGGCCGCTCAGCGAACTGTCCGAACGCCTGGTGGCGCTGGAGGTCGACGCGGGTTTCGCGGCGATGCTCGCCGACACCGCCCCCAGGGCCGAGGTGAGGCGCGCCGACGCGCTGCAGGTGGACCTGGCCGCGGTCCTCGCGGAGCTCCCCGAGCCGCGCGCCCTGGTCTCCAACATGCCCTACAACATCACCGGGCCGCTTCTCACCGCGTTTGCGGGCGTGCGCGGCCTGTACGCCCGGGCGGTGCTGATGATGCAGCGGGAGGTGGGGGTGAGGGTGCTGGCGCAACCTGGCTCGCGCGAACGCGGCTCGCTATCCGTTTTTCTGCAGGCCCAGTTCCAGATATCGAAAGTCGTGGCCGCGCCTCGCTCGGCGTTTTTGCCGCCCCCGAAGGTGGAGAGCGTGGTGCTGCTCTTCGAGCCGAAGCCCACCGGCCTGGACGAGGCCACCGAGGAACGCTTCTTCCGTTTGGTCCGGGCGGGCTTCACCCAGCCGCGCAAAACGCTGCACAACAACCTCGTGGCGGGGTTGCGTCTGGAGCGCGAAGAGGCGGCCCGGCGCATCGCCGCCGTGGGGCTGGAGCCCTCCGTGCGGCCCCACCAGTTGACGATGGACGCCTGGTACCGGTTGGCGGCGCTGCCGTGAGCGCGCTGCCCTCCGACTGGGTGAAGGCGGCCGCTCGGGAGTTGGGCTTCGACCTCGTGGGCGTGTGCGACGCGTCTCCGCCGCAGGGCCTCGCCTTCTTCCGGGAGTGGCTGGGGCGCGGTTACCACGCCTCCATGGGCTACCTGGAGCGCTCTGCGGAGCTTCGGGCCGACCTGGCGTGCCTGCTGCCGGGCGCGCGTTCGGTGGTGGCGGTGGGGCTCAACTACCATCAGGAGCAGGCGGTGCAGGCGGGGGCGCCGCGCATTGCCTCCTACGCCCTCGGGCGGGACTACCACAAGGTGGTCCGGGGCAAACTGCGCCGCCTGGCGGCACGGCTGGCCGAGGAGCACCCCGGCGCCCAGTTTCGGGCCTGTGTGGACAGCGCGCCGGTCTTCGAGCGGGAGTACGCGCAGCGGGCGGGGCTCGGGTGGTTTGGCCGCAACACCTGCCTGATCAACAAGCGGCTGGGAAGCTGGTTTGTGATAGGTCTTCTTATGACGGACCTGGACATAACCGCTGACGCGCCCAGCATGGAGCACTGCCCGGACTGCCGGCGTTGCGTGGACGCCTGCCCGACCGGCGCGATCGTCTTCGAGGGTGGACGGTGGCAGGTGGACGCCCGGCGGTGCGTCAGCTACCTGACCGTTGAGCACCGGGGAGAGGTGGAGCCAGAACTGGCCGAGGGGGTTGGGAATTGGACCTTCGGGTGCGACGCGTGTCAGTCGGCTTGCCCCTTCAACGCCCCGAAGCGCCTGCCGCAGACGCACGAGCCGGACTTCAGAAAACTGCGGGAGTGGCCCGGCCTGAGCGAGCTTGCGGAACTGGATGAGGAGCGGTGGGACGCCCTGACCCGGGGCTCCACGGTGCGTCGCGCCGGAGTGGAGCAGCTCCGGCGCAACGCGAGGATCAACCTGGCGAACGGGGGCCGCTAGCCGGCCGCGCTCGCCATCTCGGCGTCCGGGGTGCGCTCGACGAGCGCCTCCTCGTACATGGACACGTACTGCGCGGCGCTGCGGTCCCAGCCGTAGTCCTGGCTCATCGCCGTGTGGACCAGCCTGGACCAGGCGTCGGGGCGGCGGAACGCCCGGGCGCCCCGCTCGACCGCGGCCGCGAGTTCCCGCGCGTCTTGGGCCTCGAAGGTGAAGCCGTTCTCGCCATCGAAGACGGTGTCGGCGAGACCGCCGGTCCGCCGCACGACGGGGATCGTGCCGTAGCGCAGGGCGATCATCTGCCCAAGCCCGCAGGGCTCGAACGCGCTCGGCATCAGGAACATGTCGCTGCCGGCGTAAATGCGTTGCGCCAGCTTGACGTCGAACGCCTCCACGAACTTCAGGCGGTCGGGAAGGGAGAACTCGAGCCTGCGCAGCTCTCGCGCGGCCCAGGGGTCTCCGGTTCCCAGCACGATCAGGCGTCCGGCCTTCAGGATGCGCCGGGCCTGCGCCACGAGCAGGTCGAAGCCCTTCTGGTTGCTCAGTCGGCTGACAAGCCCCATGACGGGCTGCTTCGGGTCGGGGTCGAGGCCGAACTCCTCGCACAGCGCCGCGCGGCAGGCCTGCTTGCCCGACGGGTCCTCCGCCGAGAAGTGGGCCGCCAGGTTCGGGTCCGTCGCCGGGTCGAAAACGGCCGTGTCGATGCCGTTCAAGATGCCGCGCAGCCGACCCTGTTGGGTCAGATACGCCATCAGGCCGTGCAGGTCGCAGCCGTACTCGGCCGTGGTGATCTCCTCGGCGTAGGTCGGGCTGACGGTGTTCACCTGATCGGCGAACACGCAGCCGGCCTTCAGGAAGTTCACCTTCCCGAACGTCTCGAGCTGGTTCATGTTGAACAACCGCGTCGGCAGGTCGACCACGCTCAGCGTGTCGGGGCCGAACTGGCCCTGGTAGGCCAGGTTGTGGATGGTGTAGGTCGCTCCGACGGAGTCCCACTTGGGGCTGAAGCGCTCGCGCATCAGCACGGGGATAAACGCCGTGTGCCAGTCGTGGCTGTGCACGATGTCGGGGATCCAGTTCATCGCCTCGCATGCCGCCATGGCCGACAGCGAGTAGAACAGGTAGTCGTTGCGGGTCGGCGTGTAAACCTCTTCGCTGCGGGCGACCTTGGCGAACGTTTTGCCGCCGTCGACCAGCCAGACCTTGAGGCCGCCGTACTCGATCTCGTAGAGCTCAGCCTTGATCGTCTTGTTCTTGTTGAGTACGACCGGGAACTCGGCGAGGATCTTCTTGGCGCCGTAGCGCTTGTCCTTCACCACCATCCCATATGCCGGCATGAATACGATTGCGTCGTGCCCAAGGTGGCCGAGAGCCTTCGGCAGCGCGCCGATCACGTCGGCTAGTCCGCCCACTTTGGCGAACGGCGAAACCTCAACAGAGCAAAGGAGAACCTTCATGGTATGAATCCGCCAAACATCGAGGAGCGCCGGAGCCGCCGGCAACCTCCTCTGCTTGTCATCTTCCATTTCAGATGGTGGCAGGCGAAGGCAGATTTGCGAGGATGCCGCGGCCGTCCCAATGGTATGACCCGCGAGGCCTGTCCCCCGTTCCAAAGAGGCCCATTCGGGGGACATTCAAGCCGATGCCGAACACTGGTCAGTGACGTGCAAATGGCAATAAGATCAGGCAATGCTCAACGGCACTGGGCCCTTCAGCTAGGCTGCTCTGGGCCGGATTTCCCTCGGTCGAGACGGGCCATCGCGTTCTTCACGTAGGCCGTTTCCGGCATCTTCAGAGCGCGGGTGATGAAGTAGTAGAGCCACGCGAACACCAGGCACAGCACCAACACCGCCACGGCAAGTTCGAGCTTGCTCACGTGCGGGGCGGCCAAAAGCCCGTAGTTCAGCGCAACGTACAACGGCGCCCCGGCCACGGCCGACGCGCCGAGAGCCTTGCCCAGCGTCTTCATGATGCCCGGCACGTCCAGGCCGCAGGCGGTTTTGCGCATGCCGACCATCATCACCGCGACCAGGAAGACGGCCGAGAGCGACCCGGCCAGCGGCAGCGAGGCGAAGCCGACGTGCCCGTAGTAGAACGCCGCGCTCATCCCAATGAACAGCAGCGTCGTGAGCGTGCCCATCACGATGGGCGGAACGGTGCGTTGCAGTGCGTAGTAGGCACGCATCAGCACGGGCTGAACGCACCACGGCGCCACCCCGAAGGCGAACATCCGCAGGCACGCGGCTGTGCGCTCGGTGTCGGCCGGGGTGAAGTTGCCGTGTTCGAAGGCGATCTTCACCAGCGGGCCCGGAATGGCGATCAGGATCGCCGTGACCGGTAGCGAGAGGTAGAGCACCGTGCGCAGGGTCCGGGCCAACTGGTCACGGTAGGCGTCCATGCGCTTCTGCGCGTAGAACTGCGCCAGGGCGGGGAAGACCGCCAGCGCCATCGACTGGCCGAAGACGCCGATCGGCGCCTGCATCAGCTTGTTGGCCATGTCGAGGGCCGAGTTGACCCCCGCCGCGTAGAACGAGCCGAACCACTGCAGGATCAGCGCGTAGACCTGCGGGAGCGATAGCCCCAACACGACCGGCAACATCAACACGAACACCTTCTTGACACCCGGGTGTCGCCAGTCCAGCGAGGGTTTGAATCGCACCCCAGCCTTGCGCAAAGCCCAGGCCGGCACAACCAGGTTGGCCACATAGGCGCCGATCAGCGCGCCCCAACTCATGCCGATGACTCCCGGCGTCACGAAGTTGGCGATGACCAGCGCCCCGAAGATGATGCCGAGGTTGTAGATGTTCGGGCTCAGGGCCGGGATGCCGAAGACCTGCCGTGCGTAGAAGGTGCCGAACAGCAGGCCGCCGATGAAGAAGGCGAACTGCGCGGGCAGAAGGATGCGGCTCATCGTCGCGATGAGCGGAAGCTGGTCCACCGGCTTGCCGGGCGCGACCATCCCCGCCAGTGGCAGCGCGTAGACCCACGCGACCGCGATCAGCCCGATCACCAGGAGCGACATGATGGTCGTCACCGCGCTGAAGACGTGCCACGCGTCGTCCTCGCGGTCGGTGTGGAGGTACTCGCTGAAGACCGGGATGAACGCCGAACTGAGCGCACCGCCCGCGATCATGTAGAACAGCAGGTCCGGGATCTGGAAGGAAAGCCGGTACGCGTCGGTCTGGTAGTTCTGACCAAAGCGCCACGCGATGACCATGTCCCGGATGATGCCGAGCACCCTGCTGAGCAACAGACTGATCATCATGATGCCGCCGGCTCGGGCGACGTTCGGGACGGTTTTGGTGGGTGGCACTGGGGTCGAGTATATCAGCCCGTTCTCGAGGGCGCCGGCGGGCTCGGTCCCAAAAGGCCCCGACCGCTCACGCAAGCAGGGCCGGCCCTCGGTGGGTCGGCCCTGCTTTTGGCGAATTGACGGAGGCGGCTACCTGCCGTCGCAGAGCACGGCCTTGAGCGCCGCGGCACTCTCGGTGGGGACCATCGCCACCACCGTGTCTTCCGCTTGCAGCACCGTGGCGCCGTCCACGATCATCCCGGCGCCCTCGCGCTGCAAGTAGACGATGAAGGTGCCGTGGGGAAGTTCCAGATCGCGCACCTCGCGCCCGACCAGCGGCGAGCGGGGGCCAAGCACGCTCTCGACGATCTCCAGTTGGCCCTTGCGCAGCGCGCCGACCGGGATCAGTTCGCCCGAGGAGATCTGCTGGTCGATGAGGTTGAAAATGAGGCCGGTGGCGCTCACGATGTCGTCGATGCCGATCTCCTTGAAGATGTCCTCGTGGCTCGAATCGTTCACGCGGGCCACGACCCGGTCCACCTTCCAGAGCACCTTGGCCATCTGGCAGGCGACCAAGTTGTCCTCGTCCTCGCCGGTGACCGCGACCACCACGTCGGCGCGGTTGAACCCGGCCGACTTCTGGATGAACACCTCGCAGGCGTCGCCCAGCATCACGTGCTCCTCCCCCAGCATGTTGGTCAGGTGCTGCGCCTGACGAATCTCCTTTTCGAGCAGAAGCACCTCGTGCCCCCGGGCGATGAGGCGCTTGGCCAGCACCGTACCTACGTTTCCTCCGCCGACGATGATGATGTACATCGCTAGACCTCCTGCTCCGGCGAAAGCATGTTGTACACGTCGATCGTCTGGTAGTTGCCGTCGAGCAGCCAGTCGCGGCACATGCCGGCCAACAGGGAACTCGGGTTGATGCAGAACAGGCCGAGCTTGCGATAGGCGTCGGCGCGATTCGGGTCCGCGACCTTCACGCAGACCTTCGGGACGTTGTACTTGCGCTGCACGATCTGCGCAGCCATTAGGTTGGTGTTGTCGCCGTGGGTGAGGGCGAAGAAGGCGTCGGCCTCCTGGATGTTCGCCTTCTCCAAGATGTCCGCGTCGAGGCCGTTGCCCACCACGACATGGCATGGGTAACCGCCGCCCAATCGCCGAAGGGCCTCGGGGCTCCGCTCAATCAGGGTGACGTTGTGTTGCCGCGTCGTCAGTTGCAGGGCCAACGTTGCGCCGCTGCGCCCGCAACCAAGAATAACCACGTTCATGAACGCTCCAAAAAAACGCTTGGCCGGCTCGCGGCTAGAGCGCCGTTCGCCGGTGTGTCAGCGTGCCCGATCATACCTTCTGCATTCCGAAGACCCGCTCCACGTCCGAACTCGGGATCGCTCTTAGGTCGTGCCCCAGCACGTAGAACGCGGCGGCCCCGCTGCCGGCCCACTGGCCGACGCGCGCGGCGATGATGTTCCAGCCCTGTTCCGAGATGACGCGCGAGATGCGGTAGGCCATCCCCCGCCCCTGCGGCGCGCGCACCTCCAGGATTCCCGGCGCGCCCTCCTTGTACGTGTAGCGGTAGATCTCCTGACGCCGCTCGGGGTCCTTCCGGGCCCGGCGCATCAGGTCGGCAACCTGCGCCTCGCCCCGCAGCACCTGGTACAGGGCGGCGCTCAGGTGGCTCGCGCTGGTCTGCGGGATCGGACGGTTGCCGAAGGTGATGGTGAAGACGTCCAGCGCCACTGGATGCTCGGAGCGAGTGGTTGATGCGCGGATGCCCACCAGGCTGAAGTCGAGGGCGTAGATGACGCCCAGAATCCGGTTGAGCAGCCCCGGCGAGTCGGCGCAGCAGACGGTGACCTCCATCGCGCTGAAGTCGGGGCGCTGGAAGAGCTCCACGGTCGGCTGGCCCTGGAGGGCGCGCTCGGCGTAGCGGAAATGCTCGCCCACCTGCTCGGGGTCGGTGCTGAGCAGGTAGTGCGCCGGCATGCTGTCCACAAAGGCCGCCAACTGCTGTTCGGGCGCCTGCTCGCTCTTCAGGCGCCGAAGGATGCGTCGCCGGTACTGCACCGGGTCGGTCTCGGGCTCCAGCTTGGTCTCCAGCGCGGCCTGGGTGCGGACGTAGAGCTCGCGCAGGAACATGTCCTGCACCGGCGTCCACGACTCGGGCGACACCGCGCTGGCGTCGGCCCAGGTCAGCAGCGCCAGCATCGCCAGGCGCTCGGGCGTCTTCACCAGCTTGGCGAACTCAAGCGCCGTCTCCGGGTGCATGACGTCGCGCATCCGCGTGAAGCGGTCCAGCGAGAGGTGCTCGCGGACCAACCAGGCGACCGCCTCGACCGTCGCCTCCGGCAGACGCCAACGCTTGCTCACGGTGCGGGCTATCTCCTCGCCCACCGCCTCGTGCATGCGGATCGCGTCGATCTTCCCCGTGTCGTGAAGCAGGGCCGCCAGGTAGAGGGCGCCCAGGTCCCGTACCTTGCTCTTCACCTCGCCATAGAAGCTGTCGGGGCTGATCGAGTCGAGTAACCGCACCACGCGAAGCGTGTGCTCGAAGACGGTGAAGGCGTGCGAGGTGTCCGGGGGCATCAGCGTGCGGCACCGGGCGAGCTCGGGCAACAGCACGTCCAGCACGCCGCAACGCTCCATGTTGCGGATCGTGCCCTCGCCGCTGCAGATCGCCACCAACGCCTCCGGGCCAGAGACCTCCTTCGTCGCGGCGGCCTGCATCTCCGAGACGCGCAGGCCGAGCTTGGTGGCCAGCGCAACGCCGAGCGACGCCTCGCTGGCCGACGCGCCCGGCGCGATGCGGATCTCGCCCCGGAGCGCCACGGCCCCGCTTCCCAGCGGGAATCGGGCCTCGTGGAGCTGCTCCGTGGCGCGCAGGTACTCCTCATGCAGCGCGCGGAGGTTGGCGGCCAGGTCGGAGCCGTAGCTGAGCGGGTCGGCGCCGGTCAACTCCGCGACCTTGGTGCCCAGCGTGCGCGTGAGTTGGTCTTGCCGCTTGCCTGCCACCAGGTGCAGCAGGTTGCGGGCCTGCAGCACCGCGTCGTAGGGCGCGGTTGGGCGCGTCATGCGCTCGCCGATGGCGGCGCCCATCCAGTTGGCGCACTGGAAGCTGCGCAAGCCGCCGGCCCCCTCTTTCAATTCGGGCTCCACCGCATACGGCGTGTCGTTGTGCCGCGCCATCTGCCTGCGCCGCTCGTCCAGCTTGTCGATCAGGAACTCGGCAACCGGGAACGTCTCCCAGTACTCGCGCATCAGGGCGTCGAAAGCCTGACGCGAACCGACCACGAGCCGGGCGTCGAGCAGCCCGGTGCGGGTCCTTCCGTCCAGGCCGGGGACGTCGCCGATGAACCGGCACTCATAGCCCACCTCGATGCCGAGGATGCTTCCGAACGCCTCGTGTACGTCGTGGAACAGCGTTTTGATCGCCGCGTCCAGATTCGGGTGGGCCTCGTCGAACGGGACGATGGTGATGTCGACGTCGGAGGACGGCGCCAGTTCGCGCCGGCCGGTACCCCCGGTCGCGACGACGGCCAGCGGGGGAAGCTCGTCGAACTGTTTGGTGAGGTCCTGGTAGAGCGCGCGCAGCACATCGTCGGCGATCTGAGTGTGGTGGTCGCACCAATCCAGCCCCGACGGCTCTGCCCTCAACTCCTGCAGCAACTCGGCGCGCCGCCGACGCAGCTCTTCGATGACCGTCCTGGTTTCGTCCCTCATCGCGTCAAGAAGTATGTCGGTTCATTCTGCAACACCTTGGCCAAGGTGTCGCTCAGGTGGCGATCCAGTCCGATGGCGACCGGCGCGACCAGCACCGCCAGCGTGACCGCCGTCACGCCGATGTACGCGCCGCAGACGCGCAACGCGATCGGTGCGAGTTCGTTGGGGCGATGCTGTTGTACGAACGCCCAGGCCGAGGCGGACGCCAACACCAAGCCGAGCAACACGGCCACGAGCGCCAGAAGCGCGGTGGAGCCGCTGCCGTACGAATCGGCCACGCCGAGTTGGTGAAGCAGGTAGACGCCCGGTTTGCTGATGCCGGCAAAGAACAGCATCGTCACCAGGCCGATGCAAGCCGCAACGATCCCCATCGTCAACCGAAAGGCGTCGCCCAGGTCCCGCGGCTTGTGGTCCTTGATCTTATCGGGGGTGACGGCGAAGCAGCCGAACACCACGGCGATCCAGACGGCCGGGAACGGCAGCCGAGTCCACAGGTAGGTGGCGCCGCCCAGGAGCACGCCGAGGATCGGCGCGGCCGGCACCTTGAAGACGAACTGGAGCTTGGGCCACCGGTCCATCGCCATGCCGACCAAGTTGATGAACCAGCCGAAGAGGGCAACCAGCAGGAGCGTTCCCGGGAGCGAGGCGGAGGCGACCGAGACGATCGCCAGAAGGCGGGTGTGGTCGGCGGGCGCTTGCGAATCGATGAGCGCGATCCACGACTCGTTGGTGTTGAACGCGTCCATCACCTGCTCGACCTCCGCTTCCGCGTGCCGGGCCTGCAACTCGCGCACGAACGCGTAGCGCGCCAACAACCGCTTTCGGGGCGAACCGCGCGTCAGGTCCTCGAACGACCGGCTCTCGGGCAGGTACGGGAACGCCGAGGCCTCGATCAGGCTCATGCCGAAGGCGCTGGCGTCGTTCAGGCGGGCTCCGTCGCGGAGCAACTGGCCGTTGCGCAGCGTGTCCAGGCGCACGTCCAGCAGGCTGCGGGGTTGGCTCGTCGCCTTGGAGAGCAGCATCCGCCCGTGTCGGTAGATCATCCGGGCGGGGGCGGTCGAACGACGGCTGTAGGTGAACGCGTAGTGCCAGCCCATCGGTCGCCCCGACTCCGCCTTGAGCCCGTCCAGCAGACGGTCGAGCCGGGCGCCCTGGTAGTCGTTCCACCGTGCCGCCTGGGCGGCGGTGTCCCATTCCCGCTGCGCCCCCTCGATGTCGCCCAGCTTGCCCAGCATCACGGAGGCCATCTGCCGCCAGAAGGCGTTGTCCGGCTCGCGCTTTGCCCCGGCTTGGGCGATGGCCGTCAGGCGCCGGCATACGGAGGGGTTCAGCGGCATGTTCGCCGCGTCGCGTTCGGAGGCGACGAGAAGCCAGAGCGCGGCCGTGCCGAGCGATTCGGGTTGGGGAAGCCGCGAAAGGTTTTCGGGCAGCGACTCGGTGCGGGCCAAGAAGCGCGACGGCCCCAGTTCCCACAGCCCTTGGCCGATGTAGGGCCGGGCGGCGGGGTGTGCGGCCAAGACGATCAACGCCCCGAGAAGGGCGCCGAAGAAGATACGCCGCGAAACGCTCATCGAGTGCTGGACTCGACGACCTCGAAATCGGGCAGCACGATGAGGTTGCGCTCGATCCGCCTGGCCTCGTGCCCGCGAAGGTCGATGGGCTGCATCCTGGCGCTGTTCGTCAGGATCTGCAAGATCGCCAGCAGCGCCATCGCGGCCACGGCCGCCCCCAGCGCCGTCGGAGCGTAGTAGCGAAGCGCCTTCCTGGCCTCTTTCTCCAGACGCCAGTCGCGGACGACCGCTCGCTCGAACTCGTCCTCGCCCTCGTACCGGATCTCCTCGTGCTGAAGGAAGTTGAGGGCGGCGCCAAGCGCGGCCTCGTGGGCGCGGCACTCGGCGCAGGTTTCGCGGTGCGACCGGATGAACCTGCGGTCCGTATCCGTGTCGAGGCCGTCGTGCTGACGGTCGAGCGCTCGGGCGAAGCGTCGGCAGGAAGGCCGCCTCATGCGGTCTCCTTCATCGCGTCCAAATAGAGCCGCCGGAACCGCTCCCGCGCGGTGTGCAGTCGGGAACGAACGGTGCCGACCGGCACGCGCATGATCTCCGCAACCTCCTCATAGCTGAGCTGCTCGATCTCGCGCAGCACCAGCGTGGCGCGCAGGTCGGGCGCCAGCATGTCGAGCAGCTTCTCGACGAGGACGCGCGTCTCCACCTGAGGCGCCACCGAGGGCTGCACGCGGTCGAACTCCGCCGGTTCGGCCCGGCGGCTGCGCAGACGGTCCAGGCACAGCCGCACGCAGATGCGGTAGAGGAAGCTGGCAAATGCGCGGTCGTCGCGCAACCGCCCAATCTCGCGGAAAGCCTTCAGGAACGCCTCTTGGGCGACGTCCTCGGCCTCGTTCCGGTCGCGAAGCACGTTCGAGGCGACGCAGATCAACCGGCGGCGGTGCTTGGCGACCAGCGCGCCGATCGCAACTTCGTCGCCTTGCCTGCACCGAGCCACCCAACATAGCTCGTCGATAATCGCTTCAGGCGACTGTGCCGTTGCGCGTGCCTCAACCATGGTGCTTCTCCTTCTACTTTATCATGACGGGGCGGGCGAACGCCATCGTTCGCGACGTCTGAGCCATACGTGATGTTGCCTGTTTTGGCACATCAGTCAAACGGCGCTAGTGTACAGCCTCCACATCATCCGCCCGTTACGACTTGGATCTAGCCGATGGCGTCCAGCATCGCCTTGACGATGGCGCCGGCGCCCTTGGCGATCTCGTCGATGCCCACGTCCATCATGTAGCAGGGGGTGGTGAAGACGTTCGCGCGCCGATCGACGACCACTTCGGCGCTGCGCGACGCTTGGTGGTGGGCGCCCATTTTGGCGATCGCCGTGGCCGTGCCCGCGTCGTTGCCGATCGTCACCGTCACTTCGCTCAGCACCTTGGCGATCACTACCGGGGCGATGCAGAGCGCGCCGATCGGCTTTCCGAGCGCTTTCATGCCCTGGATCGCTTTCGTCACGTCGGGGTTCACCCTGGCGTCGGCCCCGTCGAGGGCGAAGCTGCAGAGGTTCTTGGCCGCGCCGAACCCGCCGGGCAAGATCAGCGCGTCGTACGCCTTCGGGTCGAACTGCGAGAGCGGTTTGGCGTTGCCGCGGGCGATGCGCGCCGACTCCACGAGCACGTTGCGCTTCTCCTCAGTCGGCTTGCCGGTCAGGTGGTTCACGACGTCGTGCTGGGTGACGTCGGGCGCGAACACCTGGTATTGGGCTCCCTGCTGCGCAATCGCCAGCATCGTGAGGACGGCTTCGTGGATCTCCGAGCCATCCCGCACGCCGCAGCCGGAGAGAACGACGGCGAACTTCTTCATAGCATTCACCTGCGAAACGGAACGAGCATACCAAGGCGCATCACGACTCGATGCCGGCCAGGTGAAGCATCCG
This sequence comes from uncultured Fimbriimonadaceae bacterium, assembly GCA_964539295.1. GTDB lineage: Bacteria > Armatimonadota > Fimbriimonadia > Fimbriimonadales > Fimbriimonadaceae > CAZIIS01. Next base: position 59,881 of record CAZIIS010000002.1, read on the forward strand.
CTCCACAACCGTCGCGTCGTAGTCGTCGATCTGCCTTGCTTTGTCCAACTCTGCGTCGGCTTCTTCGATCATTCCTGCTTCACGGAGCATGCGCTCGAGCAGCGCCGAGTAGACGCGGTTCGAGGCGTCGAGGTCGCAGGCCAGCCGCACGGCGCGGATCGCCTCTTGCTTTTTGCCCTGACCCCAGAAGGCGAGGGCGATGCACGCGAACAGGTGATCGTCGCCGGGGGCGATCTCCACCGCTGCGCGGAACGCCTCCAACGCCTCGTCGTACCGCTTCATCTCAATGAGCAGGTCGCCCATCCAGTAGTGGTAGAACGACTGGTCGGCCGCCAGCGCGACCGTGCTCTGAATCGCCGCGAGCGCGGCCTGCCGGTACCCGGCGTTGCGGAGCAACTCGGCCAACTGGAAGTGGAAGTAGGCGTTTGTCGGCTCGAACTGGACGGCCTCATGAAGCTCCTTGATGGCGTCCGAGATCCGCCCGTACTGCCGATAGAGGGAGCCGAGCCCCAGGTGCAACTCGCCGCTGGCCTCCACCTTCAGCGCCTTCAGGTACTGGCGGTACGCCTGCGGGGCCATCTGCTGCACCTCATAGGCCGCGCCAAGGTCTGCCATCGCCTGGGGGTCGCCGGAGGCGCTCTGCTCGACGGCGCGCTTGAAATGCTCGACGGCCGCCTTGTAGTCGCCCTCCTTCATCTTGACGGCGCCGAGCTGCTTGCTTTCATCGGCCGTGCGGCCCTCCGTCAAGCCTTCTTCGCCCTTCACGTCCTCCAGGTTCGGCGCCTCGGGAGGTTCGAATAGGTCGCGGATCAGCTTGTAAGGGTCAGCCATAGCCCTATTGTACGGTCGGCTCACCTTCGAGCGGTTCGGTTCGGGGCCTTCGCTTCGGACTCCCGCACGATGAACGTGACCGGGTAGCTGGCGCCGGAGAGGGGGATCGTGGTGAAGCGCACGTGCCGGGTGGCGCCGGCGGGCAAGGAGTAGGTCGCGACCTGCCGCTCGCCCTTGGCCTGCGCCAGCGGCACGCGAATCAGCTTGCCGCCGACCTCCACCAGCGCGCCCGCGTAACCGGCGCTGGCCTCAAACACCAACTCGACCTCGGTCGCCCGGTCCCTCGGGTTGTGAACGGTTCCCGTGACCTCATAGGTGACGCCGAAGTTGCCCTGCAGCGTGCTCCGCTGGTCGCTCCGCGGGATCGCCTTCTCGCCGACGCGGATGAAGGCGTGGCGTCCTCCGACCTCGTAGGCGAAGCTCTCGCGGCGGAACGGAGTGGGGAACACGTCGCGGCTGTACGAAGCCGTCACGGGCGGCGCGGGCGCCGGTACGGGGCGCATGCAGGCCCAGGGCTCCGCGCCGTAGGCCGCCCGCCTCCAGCTCTCGGATAGCGACGCGGGCGACAGGGTCGTCGCCTTCAGCGTGACCGAGGATGGGCCGCCCTGAAGCAGCTCCAGCGTGGCCAGGCCGCTGGCCGTGTCCTCGCGGCGCAGCACGCGCAGGGCGAGCGGCGCCATCGTTCCGGGCGGAATCTGCACCACCGAAGCCGAACCGACCCTCCGCCCCTGCAGGAACTCCTCGCCCGCGTTGAGGCCGACCAACGTCGGGTTGGGGTCGGGCGTTCCGTCGCCGATGGTCACCGCGACCCGGGCCTCCGTCGCGCCCCGGTTGATCAGCGCGTATTGCACGATGAGCGGCGCCGCGGTGCGGTTCTGGTGGTGCAGGAGCAACCGCACGGGCCGCGACGGGTGCAACTGGCCGGTGAAAAGATCGCATGGTCCGTACAGGTTTTCTGGGTCATTGCTGTACCAAAGCTCCTCTTCTGCCTTCGAACCCGCGCCCAGGTTGGTCACCGTCACCTCGACCTGGCCCGTGGCCCGCGCACAGCCGGGCGCGGTGGCACTCACCGGCGCCATCACCTTGGCGGCGCCTCCGGCCCCCACGCTCGGGCAGGGGAACGACGTGCCGATGGTGAGCTCGGCCGAGGGCGAAACCTCCAGGCGCGAGGTCACCGCCGCCAACGCCGAGGCGCGCACCGCGCCGGGCGTGGCCGGGGCGCCGCGCACGAAGGCCGTCAGCCGTTGCGGCAGTTCGACGGCCAGCGGGAGCGCCTCCACCTCGATGCTCTGGCCGCCCGACGGGCACTCCACCGTGAGGGCGCCCCTGCAGGCGGCGATAGCGGAGAGCGTCAACTGGCCGGCGCCGGAGCGGCGGACCTTGAGCGACGGGTTGTCCACGAGTACGGTGGCCCGGGCGGCCTCTGAGCCGACCAGCGTCACCGTCCGCGAACTGCGCGCGGCCATCACGATCCGCTCCTCGCCCTTCGCCAACAGGACCGGAGGCAGCGCCAACGCGCCGTTCAGCTTGTTGGCAAAGGCGATCGAAGCGGTCCGGCGGCCCTCGACCTCCCCGGCCTCCTCGGGGGTGAAGAGCAGCAGCGTGCTTTTGCCGACGACCACGCGCCAAACCTTGCCGTCGGACTTGACCTCCGCGCGAAGCTTCGGGTCGGACTTGGCCAGCATCGCGGCTGCGGCTTGGGCGCGCTGATTGGGGGTAAACGATGCGCGCGAGGAGCGGACCGTGTAGACCGGAACCTGGTTGACGATGAGCGTGGCGCCGTCGGTCCTTGCGTCGGTGCGAGTGGTCGGTGGGGAGAACAGGCAGGCGACCAGAAGGACGGCGGGACTCAGCATCGTTACCGAGGGAGCATACCAGCGGGGCGCTCGCCCCGGGGCCGCACGCCCTTTTACCACACGGGCCGGGGTGATGTCTTGTGCAGCCCGGTCCGAAGGACGAATGCGCGAGGCCGCCTCTTGGTGTCGCTTGGCTGGTGTAGGGGCGATTCACGAATCGCCCCACCGCATGGTCCGGGCGCATCGTTCTCGACTTCACCCCCGGGGAGTGCGATCCTCCGATCTGCGACCTTTCCAGGGTCGTGGGATTCCTGCGGGTCGATCCCGGAGTCTTCGACCCCGGGCTATTACCTGCGACCCCTACCAGGGTCGCGGAGCGGCGATATGGAGCCAGGA
>CAZIIS010000003.1:0-46825 GCA_964539295.1 uncultured Fimbriimonadaceae bacterium
ATGGACGTCGTGAAGAAGGTCGAACTCGGCGACCGGCTCTCCGCCGCCAAGATCCTGCGCGGCTGATTACGGTTCGGCGTCGGCCCCCGCTCGGGGGGCCGACGCCGATTCCACGTTTGCCGGAGCTTCAGGCTACGCCCACGAGGAGCACGCCAACGAGGCCGTGGGCTTGCCCTTGAGGGCGCTCGTCGACTGCTCGCCCTTCCCCTGCTTGGCTCGGATCACCTCGATCGCCTTGCGAAGCTGCGTGTCGCGCTCGGGGTCTCCGATGGCGGCGGGCGTCTTGGCTCCGCCCGATTTCTCCGGCGGCAAAGCGTCCTCGAGTTCGGCCGGCACGTCCGGCTTGAGGCCGCCGCTGAGGTACTGGCCCTCGTCGTCCACGCGCCGCCCGATGTCCTCCCCGCTCGGCAGGTAGTAGCGCGCAATCGTCACCTTGGCGCTCGACATGTCGACCAAGGTGAACACGTTCTGCACCGAAGCCTTGCCGTAGGTGTGCGCGCCGACCAACGTCGCGCGCTTGTAGTCGCGCAGCACGCCGGAGAAGATCTCGGCCGCGCTCGCCGAATCCTCGTTGACCAACACCACCACCGGGTACGGGAAGGAGCGAGTGAGCCCGGACGGCGTCACCACCTTCTCCTCCTTGCCGTTGCGGAAGCGCATCGTCACCACGGTTTTGCCGCTCACGAACCGCGACAGCATGTCCGCGGCCGCGTCGAGCAGCCCGCCCGGGTTACCGCGAAGGTCGATCACCAACCCGCTTGGGTTGGAGGACGACACCTCGTCGAGCGCCTGGTCGAACTGAGCCGGGGTGATCTCGGCGAACTGGGAGACCGCGATGTAGGCGATGTCCGTCTTGGGCAGGATCTGCCCCTCGGCGGTCGGCACGACCACCTTCGCCCGAAGGATGTTGAAATGGATCGGCTTGGCGTTGCCGTCGCGGATGACCCCCAACCGCACCATGGTGTCGGGTTCGCCGCGGATGAGCTGTACGATGTCCTCGACGTCCGTGCCGGCAACGGTCTTGCCGTCCACCATGGTGATAACGTCGTCCGACTTCAGCCCGGCCTTGGCGGCCGGCCCTTCCTTGAAAACGCCGGCGATCCGGGCGCCCAGCGGGTCGGTCGACAGGCGCGCGCCAATCCCTACGAAGTCGCCGTGGGTCTCCAGCGAAAACTCCTTCGTGGCGACGGGCTCCATAAACTGGGTGTGCGGGTCGCCGAGCGCGGCGAAAAGCCCCTCCATCCCGGCGTATTTCAGCCGTTGGCGGTCCACGTCGCGGAAGTACCGAGTCTGGATCAACCCGGAATGGTAGCGGAACAGCTCCGTGGGGGTCATCGACGCGCTTGAGTCGACGAGGGCGCCGAGCTTGCCGACGGCGGGGCCGTGTCCCGTCCTCAGGTCGCGCCACGCGAAGCCCACGCCGAACGAGGCAAGAAGCACGACCACGAACAGAGCCGTCCGAAACACCTTTTTCATGAGCGCGCCGCCCCCTGCGAGGCCCGGTCTGGCCGGTAGACGCCCACCGGAAGCGTGTACCCGCTTCCATCGGGCAACGAGAAGACCTCAATCCAGGCCAGGTTGCCGGCCGTCTTCGAACCCTGAAGCCGCGCGTACCCTCTTGAGGAGAGCGCCAGCGCGAACACCTCGGCGGCGCCGCGCGTCGATCCGTCCACGATCAGCTTCAGGTTCGGAACCTTCGCGGCGCCCTTCGCCACCTTGAGTTCCGAGGGCTTGCTCGAGCGTTCGGTGACGAGCGTGCCGTAGTCCCCGGCCGGGGCCAGGACGGCCAGGCATTGCTGCATCGCCGCGAAATCGCCTTGCGTGCTCTGGCGCAGGTCGATGGTGAGCGGCTTGCCGCCCTTGACGATCTGCTTCAGCGCCTGCGGGGCGTCCCTGAAGAACCGCAGCGCGATTACGCCGTCCGCGCCGGACTTCACCGCCGGGACGACGGTCTTGGACTTCGCCATCTGGGCCTCCATCGGCTTATCGCCGCGCAGCCAAGCCAGCTTGACCGAACCCTCGAAGCCCTGCGTCAGGATGTCGCGGGCCCGCATCGGCGTCGCGTTGTGCTTGGTCTTCGCGCGCAGGTCGTCGCGCAACTTGATCAGTTCGTCGCCGTTGGCTTTGCCGGCCTGGACCTGCGCCTGCAGGAGCCGCAACCTGCGAATCTCGCTCGAAGAGAGCACCCAGCGCCCGTTCACCGAGGTGATGCGGTCGCCTGCGTGAAGGCCGGCCTTCTCGGCCGGGCTACCCGGCGCCACCGCGGTGACCATCAGGTCCGGGATCATCAGCAGCACATCCACCGACCGGCTTCCCGCCCGGGCCTTCTTGAGCTGCGCGTCGTCAAACCGCAAACCCACCTCGGCGCCGATCCCCTCGAAGACGCCGCTCCGCTGCCCGATAAACGCCTTGAACTGCTGCGGGTTCATGAACACGGCGTTGGGGTCGGCCAGACTGCCGACCATGCCCCGCACGGCGCCCACGGCGAGCTTCTGCTCGTCTTTCACCGGGTCGACGTATTCGCGTTCGAGCAGCTGGGTGAGCTGGTAGAAGTACTGGCTCTCGGATATGGCCGGAACGCCTTCTCGCGAGGCCAACATCGCGGCATGTTGGTCGCGGCCCAAAGGCGACCGGGGGCCGACCTCCACGTGGTTCCGCGCGACACCGCCGGCGACCATCGCGGCGACCACCAACACGACACTTCCCGCAGCGGCGAGATGAGCTCTCAGATCCTGCATAGCATCATTGGTTCCTACACCGGGGGAGGGTCACACGTTCCTATCCAGCAGGCCGACACGCCTCACGTGTCGCTCGTGCTTATCCTCCGGCGCCGATAGGAAAACGTCGAACACCTGGACGGCAACCTCCGCGGAGGTCGTGCGCTCGCCCAAACACAACACGTTAATGTGATTATGAGCCCGGCTGATCTTGGCCATATCCGGCGTGGTGCAATTGGCCGCGCGGATCCCTATGTGGCGGTTCGCCCGGATGGCCATCCCAATGCCGGTGCCGCAGACCAGCACGGCTCGGTCCGCCTCGCCTTGGAGCAGCTTGGCGCATGCGTCGTCGGCGGCGATCGGGTAGTCGAACGGCGCCTCCGACTGCGCCCCGACCTCGATCACCTCGTGGCCAAACGCCTGGGCGACCGCCACCAGGCGCCGCCTAAGCTGGAAACCGGCGTGGTCGGAGCCGAACACGATCCTCACTGGCCACCCCGCAGAGCCTTGGCGGCCTCGGCCACGTCGGGGTCGTCGCTCCGCAGGAGCGCCTCCAGAGCGTTGGCGGGGATCGCCAGGTTCTTGGCCTTCGCCAGCCTCAGCAACGCCACCTGCACGCGGGCGTCGCGGTCGGTCAGCGCGTTTTGCACCTCGCCGAGCTCCACGTTCCCCGGCTGCACGGCCAGGGCGTCCAGCGCCCGCGCACGCACCTCTGCCGAGAGGTCGACCACCGCCAGGCGCAAAGCCTTCCGGTGGTTCTCGCTCGGTTGGCCGGCCATCTGCCGCAGCAGGTAGAGCCGCACGCCCTCGGCCTCGTCGCGCACGCCCTTGTACCCCTCGTCGCGATACTCCGCGATCGGCGAGCCGATGAGCTGCCAGAAGCTGGCCGCGCGCACGTACTGGCTGGTGTGGTTCACCGCGCTCCAGAGCAATCGCCGGCAGACGAGTTCGTTGGCGGCGTCCGCAGCCTGCGTCACCTCCAGGCAGACGCAAGGGTTGACCTCCTGGATCATCGCGATGAGGATGACGGCGGCCTCGCGCGTCTTGATGGCCCCGACGGCCCGGGCGCCCTCTCGCCGGGCACGCCAGCTCCGGGCGGCCATCAGCGTGTTGAGCGAGGCGGCCATCTTGGGGTCGGGGTTCTTGGCAAGCGCCGCCGCGGCGAACCGCCCGTTGTGGTCGAACGGCCCCCGTTCGACCGCCAGCTTCAACGCGGCCCACGCTTCGGGCACATCCTGGAACGCCAGCGCCTGTGCGGCCAGGTAGGCCACCGTCGGCGACGCGCTGCGAACCTGCGCGGCAAGTTCGGCCACGGCCTCCGCGTACTTCACCTTGGATAGGGCCAGGAGGGCGTTCAGGCGAACCGGTTCCCGCGGGTCGCGGAGCGCCGCTACCAGCGCCGTCCCGTCGGTCGATGATGCGGTTTCGCGCGCCTTGACCTCCGCTTCGTCCGGCGCCGGCGGGTCCGCTGGAGCCGCGCCGGTCGAAGCCCCGAAAGTCAGCCCCGCAACCGCGAAGCTCGCCGCGCCGGGGCGGGCCCTCTCGACGAACCGCCCGTAGGGCGGCGGCCCGAGGCGCACCTCGGCGACGTCGAACGGCTCGGCGAGCTTCGACAGGTCTACGGAGAACGGATGCCACTGCCCGTCGGCGGGGATGGTCGCCCACAGCGTCTGCACCGGCGAGGTCTCGGGCGCCTCGGCCGGAACCGGCGTAACGCCGGATAGCGAAACCACGGCGCGGGTGACGCCCTGCGCGTCCAGCAGTTGAAGGGCGATCGGGTCGGCGGAGTCGATGCGAACGGAGGCGCCGATCGACGCCTTCGCCGTCGAGGCCAGCGGCACGCCGGAGTTGGGCGCCAGCACCGCGTAGCCGCGACGGGCCAAACCGGTCTCGGTCACGGTGAACGTCACGCCGCGCTCCGAGTCGGTTCCCTGCTGCAAGGCGAAGTCGCCCACGCCCATCGGCGATGGGGCCGGCTTGGCCTGCGCGCCCGACTCGGGGGCGGCGATGCCGAGCACCTGCAGGTCGGAGCCGTCCTGCCGAACGTCGGGCGTTTGGAAGACGATGACCGGCTCCGCGCCGGCGATCACGCCGAGCGCCGTGGCGGGCGAGCCTCCTCCCAGCTTCGCCGCGACAAGGTCCGCTACCCGCGCCTGGGACAAAACGACGTTGGCATCGCCGACCTTCCCCGCGCGAACCGCACGGCCACCCGTGGGCATCAACGTGGCGTCTCCCAGCCACCGCAACGATAGCCTGGGGAGCGCGCCGAGCGGGTCCTTCCATGCGTCCTCTGGAGAAAACGGAGTCGCCTTCGGGCCGATCGTTCGAGCGGCGCGAGGGCCGGCCGACATGCCCGCGAGCGCCGTGCCGAGCGGGATGCGTTGGTCGGCAACCGAGGGCCGAGATGGGAGCGACGCGCCGGTCACGAGCGCCCCGGGACGGGCCGCAAGGCCGGCCGCTTCGGCTCGGATCGCCGCCTGCTGCCGCCAGACCTCGAAAAGCTGCACGCCGAGGTCCTCCTTCGGCAGTCGGTCGCCGTAGCTGTAGTAGCTGACCACCGTCACCGGGGTTTTGTCCACGCGGTAGGTGCGCGTGGCGTCCGTCAAGCCGGCCACGACCACGATCACCGCGGCGTACGGGCCGCGGTAGACCTTGTCGTCGGCGTCGAAATAGGTTTCGTTGATGCGGGGGGCGATGTCCTCCAGCACGAACCGCGGCCCGAAGGGCGACGAGGAGCCGACCTTGGAACCCGTGGCCAGCCGCACCGCCGGAGCGCTCGGCGTCGCGGTTCCGGGCGTTGCGGCCTCGAGCACCAGGTCGCTGTCCAGCTCGGCTTCCAGCGAGAGTTCGATCCCCGGCGTGGCGGCCTCGGCCAGAGCCTTCATCTGCGCCGCGGCATCCACGATGTGCTTGACCCCGGTGGGTTCGATGTCAAGCTGCCGTCGCCGCACGACCCCGTCGCGCCCATAATCGACGATGATCGAGCGGGTGCAGAGGATGAGCTTGACCGGCAGCTTGGTCCGCGCGCCTTCGGCCTTGGCCGCCTCGCCATAGAGCAGCGCCGCGTCCCTCCACCCGCCGTCCTCCCGGTACCTCGGTCCGATCTCGCCCTGGGGCGTGACCGCGAAGCTCCAACCGTTCCACTCGATGTGGGGGGTTCCCGCGCCGTACGGCCCCGGCTGCGCGGGGACGTTCATCGCGATCTCGCGGTCCCCGATCTTGACGGCGCCCAGCGTCACGCTGTCGGTTTGGGGTTGCTGCGCCGCCAGCGCCAACACGAGACCGAGACCGGAGAGAGCGGCGAACATGGCCCTATTCTATTCGAAGAGCCGAACGTCACGGTTCGACATCGCCGAAATGTCCCCGCGGCTGAACTCCAGCGGTTTGGCGGCGCCAAGCGCGTCCAGGTCTTGCGGCATCTTGGCGATCAGGTTCAGCACGGCGTTCCGCATATGTTCAGAGTTATTCTTGAAAACCTGCAGCACGTCGTGCGCGCTCGCCAGCGTGGGGTCCTCCATGAGCCCACAGTCGTAGTCCGTGATGAGCGAGACGTTCACAATGGCCATTCCAAGCTCGCGGCAAAGATAGGCTTCCGGGTACTGCGTCATATTGATGACGTGCCAGCCCATCTTGGTGTACCACTGGCTCTCCGCCCGGGTGGCGAATCGCGGCCCCTGGATCACCACCATCGTTCCCGTTTCGTGAACCGGAACGCCGATCTCCCGGCAGGTTTCGATCGCCAAGCGCCTCAGCGTGGGGTCGTACGGCTCGGCCACCGAAAGGTGCGTGACGACGGGACCGTCGTAGAACGTGTCGTCTCGCCCGGTGGTGCGGTCGACGAACTGGTCGCATACCACGCAGTCGCCAGGGTGGATGTCGCGCTGCAGGGATCCTGCGGCGCACGGCGAGATGATCGCCTTGACACCCAGGCTGCGGAAGCCCCACACGTTCGCGCGGTTGTTCAGTTTGTGGGGCGGAATCGTGTGCCTGCGGCCGTGCCGCGGCAAGAACGCGACCTTACGGCCAGCGTGAGTGGCCAGCATATACGAATCGCTCGGCGCGCCATACGGCGTGTCGACCTTGCACTCGGTGACGTCATCCAGGAGCTTATAGAAGCCGGACCCGCCGAAAACGCCGATCTCCGCGTAGTCAGCCATGGCGAGCTACCGAGCGCCCCCGGTCTTGGCCATGGCCTGGTAGAGCGAGCTGTACGCTTTGATCGTCTCGGGCACGCGGCCACCGGCGCGCAGCAGCGCATCCGGGTTGATGTCCCACACCCTCTTGTTCTTGATCGCGTCGAGCGAGGCCAGACGCGCGTCCTTCAGCACCCGCGCACTGATCCCGTTGGTGAAGATGACCTGCGGGTTCAGTTTGATCAACTCCTCGATGTTGGCCTGCACAAACTTCGGGTCGGATGGTCCGACCGGCTCGCCGCCCGCGGCGCGGACCTCGTCCGCCTGGAAGGTACCGAGCCCGGCGATCATGTATTCCGCGCCGCCGAAGTCCATCAGCACGGCCGTGCGGTGCTTCTCTTTCGGCGCGGCGGCCAACGCCACCTCGCGGGCCGATTCGATGCTGTCGACGTATTGGCTGCCGGCCGTCTCGGCGCCGACCTTGCCCATCAGGTCGTAGATGAACGCCTTGAGGTCCTCAATGGTCGAGACCTTCGCCGGCATCGTCTCGATGCCGAGCTCCTTGAACTTGGCAACGTCGGCCTCGCTGAGCACGGCGGCGTCATAGATGGCCAGGAAGCGCGGCTCCACGTTCACCTTGGCGCCGGGATGCTGCTTCCGGAACGCCTCCTCCTCTTTCTTGAAGCCGGCCAGCGTGGTCGCCTTCAACGCCATGATCGTCTCGAAATCCGGCTTCGTGCCGCTCGTCACCACCGGCTTCGAGGCCAGGAACGACGGGTAGTTGCACGACTCGGTGCGCCCAAGGAACTTGTGCGTGAGTTGCAGACTGCCGGCCACCTCGGTGGTGCTCGGGCTCAAGCTGAAGACGCCGACGTACTCAAAGGTGCGCTTTTCGCCGCCGATTAGCGGTTGCTCGGAACACCCCACGATCAGAAAAGCCCCCAGCAAAAGGAGAAGAAGACTCGGCCACCGCATGGCTCATTGTGACCTAAGGCCGAACCGGCATGCCACGGAAAGTTGGGACCGATTGGACGTGGTAAACTGATTCGACTCGCAGGGGTATAGCTCAGCTGGTAGAGCGGCGGTCTCCAAAACCGCAGGTCGCGGGTTCGAGCCCTGCTGCCCCTGCCATCTTCTTTTCCTAGGGCTCCTCTCTCCTCGCATTAATGCCAGACGCTCGCGTCGCTTGGGGCAGATCGACTTGGCGTCCCGGGGTTTCACTGCTAACCTAGGATCGACGTGATGCCCGCCGACCTACTCGAGGAACTCGCCAGAAGGCGCGACGAAATGTCGCGGCAGGGCAAGGGCGACGCCGCCCTCCGACTGGGCGCCACGCTCGAACACTATCGCAAGCTGATCGCGCTGGTCGAGCCGAGCGGTTCGCCCTCGCAGCAGGAACAGCTCCGGGCCGAGCTCGACGCGCAACTCGCCGCCGCCGACGCCGAACTCGGCGAGTCGGCCCCCGCGCCGCTGGCCGCCGTCAGCATCACAGAGCCCGTTCCGCCTTCTCATACCGCCGACGAGGTTGCCGCACTGGCCGAGGAGCTGCGGCAGACCCTTGCCTCGTGGCGGGCCGAATCCGAAGACGAGGCCGAGCGCCTTCGAACCGCGGTCACAGAGCAGGCCGCGGTCATCGAGCGGATCCGCGCCGAGCAGCGCCAAGCCCGCGAGGCGATCGACCGGCTGTCGAACCAGATCGCCAAGGCCACCGCGCCGAAGCCGCGGCGCGGCTTCTGGAGCCGCGTGTTCCATCGGCGAGCCGAGGACCCATTCTAGCGCCGCGAAAGCGCCCCGACCGAAGCCGGGGCGCCCTCTTTATTGTCGTGTCAAGGCGGAGCTACGCGCGCCGCCGCCGAAGCAGCGCCAACGCGCCGAGCCCGAGAACCGCCAAGCTCGCGGGTTCGGGCACCACCTGACCCACATAGAAGTGGTCGAGCTGAGGCCAGCGATACACATCCCCGTCGTCGGGCGCATCGAAGACCATCGACGTGATCGGAATGTCCGACGTGTAGCCCATGAAGGCGTTGCTGCCGCCGGTATAGGTGATGTCGAACCAGCTACCGTCGCTGAAGGTGACATGGGCCACCCCATCGATCGGCTCGCCGGCGATATCGGTCACGCCGTAGATGCCGCCGACCGCGGTAACCGGTTTGCCGGTGAACTCGATCGTCAGCGGATCGGCCGTGTTGTTGGTCGACAGCGCACCCACGTTCGACCAAAGGCCCTGCGGCGCCGACGCCGTGTAGGCATAGCCGTTCACGGGGCCGTAAGCGCAGGTCGTTTGGCTTCCGTCCAACGGGCTGCCATAGGTGTAGCCGTCGAAGTCCTCCAAGTAGTAGTCGGGCTGGATGACGCCCAAGAAGCCCGCTTCGTCAAATGGGTAGAACTGGGACGCGAACGCCCCCACCCCCAGCGCGCTCAGCGCCGCAAGAAGCAATGTTCGTTTCATGTTCCTCTCCGATGGGAGCATCAAGCGAACCGATCGCAAAGCCGATCGGCGCCCGTCTGATGCCACCTGCCCTTCAATGTATCACATTGCGAGTGATCCCGCAATTCAATTACCATCAGAAATGCGTGACGTTATTCCGTCACCGACCGAGCGTACCGGCGGTCGTAACATCACCGCCGGTACGCAAACGAACTAGAAACGGATCTCAACTCGGCCCGACGCCCCATGGTTCACCCGAACCACAAAGGCGCCGCCCCGGCACGGCTCAACGCTGTAGCCGGCCGCTTTCCGGGCATCCGGCGCCTTGGGCAACGGCTTTCCACCGGCCATCACCTTCGTCGGCTTGCGCTGGAGCTTGAGCACCTCGCGCGCATCGTCGTCGAACGTGATGTATGCCAGGGAGTCCTTGCCGTACCGGACGCACCGGACGACCGAGGTCGAATCCAGCAGATGATCCTCCTGGCTCGGAGCCCACTCCGGGACCGACGCCATGCCCCGCTGGAAATGCCGCATGAAGTCGCCGTAACCGTCCGAGAACCAGTAGCCGGTCCCCTCGTCCAGGCTCGTCTTCACCAAACCGTTCTCCTGAGCGGAGTAGGTGGCCCAGTTGAACGACCGGTACGCCCGCTCCTTGGCGGATTCATCACCCGAGATCTCGTGCCAAAGCGCCAGCAGCGAAGCGAAACGCGCCGTGTGGCTCGACATCTTGTCCATGTCGTTCACCTGTTCGGAGACCACCTCGGCGCCCCACTGCATCCCCTTCTCCGGGAGGCCGCCCATCGTCACCGAGTCCTGGGCGAAGAACGACGCAACCCAATCGATCAACCTCTTCGCCTTCTGCCGACCCTGCGGGTCCAGTTCCGGGCGCTGCAACAGGTAGCGCGCCGTCTCCAGTGGCGAATACTGGTTCAGGTTGGTGCGGTAATCGGGGTAGACCAGCACGTCCTCGAAGTAGCCGGTCCAGGCGTTGTTCTTCATCGGGTAGGTCATCAACCAATCCCAAGCCATCTTGCGGGCGCGCCTGTAGGCCGGCACGTTGCCGCGACCCAACCGGATCAGTTCGTCCAGCAGCTTGATCGGCCCGATGGTGTTGGCGGTGTACTCCTCGCGTACCTGCGTGCCGGTGGCCGCATCCACCCGGTAGGGCCACGGCGAGTGGCTGACGTCGCCCTTCCTCACGTTCTTGGCCAGCGCGTCCCCACACCGCACCGCGGCCTTCAGGTACTTGGACTCCAGCGTCACCTCATAGAACTGAAGGAACGCGAAGCCCGCCTCGCCGACCTTGTCCGGCTCCAGGTAGCCCACCCCGTCGCCGCGCCCCACGTCCGTCGGCTCTTGGCGGTAGCGGGTGTCGGTGGCGCCGCGGTAGACCAGGTCGCCGGCGTCGCTGCACGTGTACGGTACCGACGCCCATGCGTCGAACGGCGCGGTCAAGCCGTTGGCGATGTCGAAGTCCAGCATCTCGCGCACCCGGCGCAGCACCTCGCGGTCGCCCGTGTAGGCGTGGTAGAGGAGCGCCGAGTCGGTGAGCATGGCGAACACCCCCGCCGGGTGGTGACACCATCCGCGGCCCGAGAAGACCGGGTGGTTCGGATCGTTCGGGCCATAGAAGGTCGGGTAGGTGAAGTAGGTGCGGTAGCCGTCCGGTTGAACCGGGATCTGCAGGAACGCGCCCCAGGCCGCGCGCACCACCTGGTCGTAGGGGGAGTCGCCATTGGCCCAACTCAGCAGCTTGCCCTGGGAATCAAGCCGAACCTCGTGCCAAAGCAACCGCTCCGGCGCGGCTTGCGCGGACCCGGCGGCGGCACAGGCCACCGTGGCGGCCATCAGAGCGGCGGCGCGCTTCGCGCGTGGAGAGAGGTTCAGGCGTGGGGTGGCCGGCTTCATCTGGGCAACATTACCCGGCAAAACTGAGCCGGAAGCCCATTGCGCCGGCCGCCACAACTACGGCCCACCTGCCGCGCTATTCCTGGCGCGCAGCCCATTCGTCGCGCAAGATGGCGTAGACGAACGAGTCCTGGATGATCGGGCTTCCGTCCGGCGCCCGGCGGAGGAAGCCGTCCTGAATGTGGTGCGCTTCGCGGCGCATCCCCAGGCGCTCTAGCAACCGCCACGAAGGGGTGTTCTCCGGGTTGCAGCCCGACGCGAACCGACGCACGCCGAGCACCTCGAACCCGTGCTTCATCACACGCCGAGACGCCTCGGTCGCGTAGCCGCGGCCCTGGTAATCGGGGTGGAACACGAAGCCCAGGTTCCAGTTCCCCGCCTCCACGGGTTGACAGGGGCCGCAATGGATGTGCCCGATCAGTTTCCCGCCCTCCTTGAGGCACACCGCCCAGAACTGATCGCAGCCGGCGAAGAACTCCGCCAATCTCCGGCACCCCGCGTCGTCCTTCGGGTACTCCGGCTCGAAGCGCATCGCCTCCTCCATGGAGACGTATTCCTGCAGCGCGCGCCAGTCGCCCGGCTGGAACCGGCGGATGACCAGGCGCTCGGTTACCATGACCTCGTCGTCTTGGGAGGGCGTCACGCGGCGACGATACCACAGGCCGGTATCATTGACGCTATGTCTCCCGCCGGAACCTTGCACCTACATTGTTTCTGGGAAGGCCACTTGGTCCGGCTCCGGGCGTTGACCGAGGCCGACACCCACGTCTGGCTGGAGCAGAGCCGCGACAGTGAGACCGAGCGTCTGCTGGAGCCCGGCATCGGGCTACCGAAGACCGAGCGCGACCGCGCCGCCTTCTTCGAGCGATGGGGCGAGTTCCGCAACAGCGGGGAGCGCATCATGTTCTCCATCGAAACGCTCGAGGGGGAGCTGGTGGGCGGACTCAACATCAACTCGGTCGACACGCGCAACGGCACGTTCTGCGTGGGCTCTTTGATCCACCGCGAACACCGGGGCAAGGGTTACTTCGAAGAGGCCAAGCGTATCGTCCTGCGGTACTGCTTCCACGAGTTGCGGCTGCAGAAGTACAACTCGTCCACCATCGAGACGAACGAAGGGACGATCCGCCACTTCGCGCGCATCGGCGCCCAACCCGAGGGGCGTCGGCGGCGCAACGTCTTCACCGGCGGGCGTTACTACGACGATCTACTCTATGGGCTCACCCGCGAGGAGTTCGACGCCAACGACGCCGAGTGGAAGCGCGCCCACGGCGAGGGCTAGGGCGTCCAGTCCACGGCTTCGAGGCCGGCCTGCCGCAACAGCGTGTCGATCTGCCCGACGTGGCCCTGCACGTGGCGGATGTTGACCAATTGGTGGTTCAGCTTCGGAACCTTGTACCACGGGAAGCCGCAGTCGGGCGACTCCAGGTCGAGGGCGTCGACCCACGTCCCGACCATCGACTCAACGAAGGCCAGGTAACGAAGCACCTCTTCCCTGCTAAGCGGCGTTGGGTCGTCCGGGCGCTCATGGACCTCCCAGGGCCTGAAGGCGGCCTCTCCGGGCTGAAGGTAGAGGTGCGTGAAGAAGAGCGTGTGGTACGCGATCTGCCACACCGCGGGCATCTTGCCCGCGCTGCCCCAGAGATCCTCCGGGCACCGCTCCACCGCGTCGCGGAGCATTTCCAACGAGGCCAGGTACTCGGCCTTCAGCGCGTTCCCAACCCGTTCGTCCATGAAGGCATTGTACGAAACAACACACGGAAACGGCCTTTTTGGTTTCTTCGGGCCATTGGAAGGAGCCCATGCGGCTGCGCTATTCAACGTTTTCGGCCTTTTCCTAGAATAACAGCGCCCGTCCGAGCCCGTTATGTCCTGTTGGCAGATATAAGGATTCCTCCAATGCACCGCTCGGCGCCGAGCGCGCCGGCAATCGCATGGCGTACGGAAAAGGCCAAGAGGAGTTCACCAACTGGGTCTACGCCCTGTTGGCCTCCGGGCACTGGCCGCCGCCGCTTTGGTTGGCCCGCCCGAAGCCCCTCAACTCCGCGTTATTAACGGTTCCCGGCCATTTCCGTTAATAACGCGGCGTTCCCGAGGACGTTATGAACACTTGGCGACTATAACGTTCGGCACAGTGGCTACGGTTGAGCGGCGGGCTCGTGCTCGCCGAACGGGTTCGGGCACTGGCGGGCCAGCGCGAGATCCTCGGGGTTGGCGAACGGCCAGTACCAGAGCTTGGCTACCTCCTCGATGAGGAGCTTTCCGAGCCAAGTCCACGGAAACAGCTTCATCGTGACGTAGGCGGCCAGAAAAAGCGGGCCCACCGACAGCGGAAAAACCCAACTGTTGCTGCGATGCGGTTTCTGATCCACCATCAGGTACAGGACCAATCGAGCCCAGTCTCGGCGGTCATCGACCTTCCATTCGCCAATCAGCCTTTCGGTCCTGTAGTCGTCGTAATGGAGCCAAGCGAAGGTGGTCGCTTCGAAAACCGCCTGGTCCCCGTTGTAGAGGCTATCAGAGTAATCCTCAAATTGGTCGACGGTGATCTTGCCGCTCACAAACCGGCGTATAACCCTGGCCATCTCGCGTCTGGCCGGAACGTCCACGACAGAAGCCTTGAGCCAACGCATCCTGTCTTCCAGTATATAGCTGGAGCCAAGCGGCAACACCAGAACACCAAGCGTGACGGGCGACCACCGGGTGACTGAGCGGCGCGACGACGCCTTGGCAACTAGGTGAGGGGAATGGTGGGTGTCACTGGACTTGAACCAGTGACCTTGCGGCATCTCCCAAGAACCTCCTCTCCGCCGCTTGCTCCTGGGTGTCATCCCGAGCGAAGCGAGGGACCCGGCCGCTGCGGCGTCCCGCGTGGCTTTGTAGGGGCGATTCACGAATCGCCCCAATCGGCGGCGCGTCGACCCCCGGCCATACGGCAAACGGGCGCCACCGGATCCCTCGCTGTGCTCGGGATGACAAGGCGGTGGGCTGGCGACGAAAGCGGGCAAAGCAGGCGGGTCACAGCGACGCCCCAACCATCAGGCGCAACGACGCCTTGGTGAAAAAGGGAGGAGGATGGTGGGCGGTACTGGATTTGAACCAGTGACCCCTTCGGTGTGAACGAAGTGCTCTACCACTGAGCTAACCGCCCGCGAAGCCGAAACGGATCATACCCAAAGCCCCCGCGCGCGTGCCCCAGGGCCCGCGCGACCAAGGGCCCCGGCGGCGGTGATATCATCGCCTTGAGGCCCCCAAATGCGAGTCCTGTACATCGGCGGAACTGGCGAGATCTCCTACTCCTGCGTCTGCGCAGGGGCCGAATCCGGGCAGGAGATCACGGTCTTCAACCGGGGCCGCCGAACCGAGCCCCTGCCGCCCAACGTTCGGCGCATCCAGGGCGCCCTGGAAGACGAGGCGGCCTACCGCGCGCTCGGCGAGCAGAAATGGGACGTCGTGTGCCAGTTCCTGGCGTTCACCCCCGAGGCGGTCCGGCGCGACCTGGAGGTGTTCGGCGGCAAGGTGGGCCAGTACGTCTTCATCTCCACGGCGTCGGCCTACCAGAAGCCGCCGAAGCAGTTCGTGATCACCGAGCAGACGCCGCTCGACAACCCGTACTGGCCCTACAGCCAGGCCAAAGCGGAGGCTGAGAAGGTGCTGATGCAGGCCCACGCCGAGGGCAGGGCGCCGGTCACCGTCGTGCGCCCGAGCCACACCTGCCGGCGGCGCTTCCCGGGCTCCTTCGTGGACGGAGACCTGACCGCCCACCGCATCCTTCACGGCAAGCCGGTGGTCGTCCACGGGGACGGCACGTCGCTTTGGGTGCTCACCCACTCGGACGAGTTCGCCGTGCCGTTCATCGGGCTGCTCGGCAACCCCAAGGCGCTGGGTGAAGCGTTCCACATCACCAGCGATGAGGTGAACCCCTGGAACGCCATCTATTGGACGATGGGCGAGGTGTTGGGCGTCGAACCAGAGCTGGTGCACGTGCCCACGGACACGCTCATCCGGTACCGCCCCGAGTGGGCAGGCCCCCTGCTTGGCGACAAGACGTTCTCCGTACGGTTCGACAACACGAAGATCAAGTCGGTCGTGGGCGAATGGTCGAGCCACTGCTCGATGCGCCGCACGCTCAAGCGCATCGGCGAGGGCTATCGCGAACGGGCCGCGGCCTACCGACTGGACGAAGCAGCCGACGCGCTGCTCGACCGGATCGCCGCCGACCAACTGGGCCTCGGCCGGCCCTGACGTGCAACAATCGGGCCTAGAGGACGAAATGGACGAGAAGGAAAAGCCCGCAAAGCCCAGCGAAGACGAGAAGAAGCCCGAGCCGATGGTCGAGGAGGAGCCGGTCGTCACCCACCACTCAATAACGGTGGACGGCCAGACGTTCAACTACACCGCCACCGCCGGCCGGCTGCCCATCAAGAACGAGGAGGGCGAGATCGACGCCCAGATGTTCTACGTGGCCTACACGAAGGACGACGTGGCCCCCGGGGAGAAACGGCCGGTTATGTTCTCCTTCAACGGCGGCCCGGGCTCGCCGTCGCTGTGGTTGCACATGGGCGCCATCGGTCCCAAGCGCGTGGACGTGGAGGAGCACGACTACTACCCGCAACCGCCTTTCGAGCTGATCGACAACGCCTACACCTGGCTCGACAAGACGGACCTGGTCTTCATCGACCCGATCGGTACCGGTCACAGCCGGGCGCACACCAAGGAGAAGGCCGAGAAGTACTGGGGCGTGAACGGCGACATCGAATCGGTGGGCGAGTTCATCCGGCTCTGGATCACCCGGAACGAGCGCTGGTCTTCCCCGCTCTTCCTGGTGGGCGAAAGCTACGGCACAACCCGCGCCGCCGGCCTGGCGGGCCACCTCATCGGCCGAGGCATCGCGTTCAACGGCATCGTGCTGGTTTCGTCCATCCTGAACTTCCAGACCGCCCGCTTCAGCAAGGGCAACGACCTGCCGTACGTGCTCTTCCTGCCGACCTACACGGCCACGGCGTTCTACCACGGCAAGTTGGGGCCGGACCTTTCGCGCGACCTGAACAAGACGCTGAAAGAGGTCGAGGCCTGGGCGATGGGCGAGTATTCGGCTGCGCTCAGCCGGGGCGACCAGCTCACCGCCGCCGAGCGGCGCTCCATCGTCAAAAAGCTGGCCCGCTACACCGGTCTCAAGCCCGAGTACTGCGACTACCGCGACCTGCGCATCAACATCCACATGTTCTGCAAGGAGCTTCTGCGCGACCAGAAGCGCACGGTCGGGCGCATCGACAGCCGCATCAAGGGAATCGACGACACCATCAACGGCGCCGCGGCACACCCCGAGCACGACCCGAGCATGACCGCGCTCACGCCGCCCTACACCGCGACCTACAACGACTACCTGCGCACCAAGCTGGGCTACAAGACCGACCAGCCCTACTTCATCTTCGAGGGGATCAAGAAGCCCTGGGATTGGGGTTCGGCGGGCGAGGGCCATCCGGACACCAGCGAGGCGCTGCGGCACGCGATGGCGGGCAACCCGCACATGCGGATCTATGTGGCCTCCGGCTACTTCGACCTGGCCACCCCCTACTACGCCACCGAGTACACGCTGGCGCACATGGGCATCGACCCGGAGATTCGGGGCAACGTGCAGACCGGCTACTTCGAGGCCGGGCACATGATGTACATCCACGAGCCGTCGCTCAAGAAGCTCAAGCAGGACGTCACCGCGTTCATCGCCGGCGCCTGCCCGCGGCGCTAGCGTGCACTGGCCTCTGGGCGTCGAAGCCGCCCAGAGGCCTTCCTCCGCGCAGGGTCCCTACTCGCCCTGCTTCACCTTCTGCCACTCCGCCCAGAAACCGCCATGCAGGCTGATATAGCCGCGGACCTTTGCGATCTGCTGGCAGGCGATCCAGACCACCCCGACCTCGGCGAGCAGCACCACGACCCACCACAGCGGTACGCCCATGCCTGGCGTGGCGATGCGGAACTGCCACAGCACCAACGCGAAGGCTGGGGCCGCCGCCAGGATCATCAGCAGCGCCTCGATGCTCCAGACGCCGGCCCAGAAGCCGGCCGCCGTAGCGCCCTCGCGTTGCCGCCTGAGCCGCGTCTCCCACCCAAGCCCGGGGATCTTGGGCTCCAGGAAGGCCGCCAGGTAGGTGGCGATGCGGTAGGTGCCTTCGTACTTGTGCAACAGAAGCTGCAGATAGGCCAGGTAGATGGCCGAAGGCAACACGGCGAGCAAAAACTCCCCCGACCAGACCATGGCGGCCCAACTCAAGGAGATGAGAGCCAACGCGCTCACCGAGAGCCCCTGACACACGCGGTCGTTCTGCAGAATCTCCGTCCGCAGCGTTCGATACTCCTCCAACAGCCCTTCTCGTTCTTCCATCGTTTAGCCCTCTTGGTGTAAAGCGCGTTGTACCCTATGCCCTACTGGGGGCTCGACCAGGGCCATTGCGACGGGGGGACCACGCTCGAACATCAGTAGAATACGCGCATACAGCCATGAGCGCCGTGAAGTTCGACTTCCTCGTCATCGGCAGCGGTCTGGCCGGCCTCAGCTTCGCGCTGGAGGCGGCACAGCACGGTCGTGTGGCCATCCTCACCAAGTCCGACCTGGTCGAGTCCAACACGAACCACGCGCAGGGCGGCATCGCCGCGTCGATGGGCGACAACGACTCGTGGGAGCTCCACGAAAAGGACACGCTCATCGCCGGCGGGGGCATCAACGACCCGGCCGCGGTGCGGTACCTCGTGCAGAACGGCCCCGCGGCCATCGAGTGGCTCCTGTCGCTTGGCGCCACCTTCGAGCGCTCCAAGGACGGCAAGCTTGCGCTGGGACGCGAGGGAGGGCACAGCCGCAACCGCATCGTCCACCACGCCGACAAGAGCGGGTGGGAGGTCGAACGCGCTGTATCCGAAGCCGTTCGGGCGAACCCCAACATCCGGTTTATCGAGAACGCATTCGTCACCGGGCTCATCATGGAGGAGGGACGCTGCATCGGCGCTTCGGTCCATATCGCCGAGATCGGGCTTCGGGCCGTGGTGGCCTCCGCGGTGATGCTGGCGACCGGCGGGTGCGGCAAGATGTTCCGCCACACGACCAACCCGTCGGTGGCGACGGGGGACGGCATCGCGCTGGCGAGCCTGGCGGGTGCGCGCATCGCGAACATGGAGTTCATGCAGTTCCACCCGACCACGCTGAGCCACCCCCAGCTTCCCAACTTCCTGATCAGCGAAGCCGTGCGGGGCGCCGGCGGCAACCTGCGCAACCACATGGGGCGGCGCTTCATGTACGACTACGATAAGCGCCTGGAGCTTGCCCCGCGCGACGTGGTGGCGCGCGCCATCGTGGCCGAGATGCAGAAGCTGGAGACCTGGTGCGTCTACCTCGACGTCACCCATCTCAAACCCGCCGATATCCAGCGGGAGTTCCCGACCATCTGGGGCCAGTTGCGCTCGGTGGGCATCGAGATGGAGAAGGAGTGGATCCCGGTCGTGCCGGCGCAGCACTTCTCGTGCGGCGGCGTGGTCACGGACATCGACGGAGCCACCAACGTGCCCGGGCTGTACGCCGCGGGCGAGGTCGCATGCACGGGCGTCCACGGCGCCAACCGCCTGGCCAGCAACAGCCTGCTGGAGGCGGTGCTCTTCGGACGGGCCGCCGGGCGCCACGCGGCGCAGGGTCGCTACGAACCGACCACCGACGTCGAGCCGAGCGAACCGAAGAGCATCCCCGAGAGCGACGCGGTGCGCATCCGGCACTCCCTGCAGAAGCGGATGACCGAATGCGCCGGCATCGTGCGCACCAACGCCGGCCTACGCGAGGGGCTGCGGATCGTCGAGAGCCTGCGCCGGGAGTTTGAGGCGCAACCGGCCGCGCCGTACTCGCCCTACGCGCTGGAGGCGCGCAACCTGCTCATCGGCGCCCGCTACGTGCTCGAGGGGGCGTTGTCCCGCAAGGAGAACGTCGGCCTGCACTACAACCTCGACCTGATCAAGGGCGTGCCAGAGCACAAGTTGTCGGCGAAGCTGCCGGAGGAAGCGCCTTCGCCCAAGAAGGCCAAGTAAGCAGCACCTCGCACGGCCCCTCAACCTTCGGTTCAAACCGAACCACGAGCACGCCGAACGTTTCGCGGGCGGACATGCTCGCGATGTTCAACGCTGGCTGGGCCTTCAACGGCGCCGCCGTCGAGAAGGCGAGCGTCCGAGGTCCGTCCTTGGCGTACACCCAGCGCACAACCACGCCTTTCGGGGTGGAGCGAGCCGTCACGGCGTAGGGGGACAGGGTTCGTAGCGGGCTGAGCAGCGCTTTGGCGAAGCCGGCGCCATCTGCCGGCCCGGCGGGCGAGAAGAGCGCCGCCCTCAGCTCCACCAGCGGTTCCGGCAAGGCCCCGAGCGGGGGCATCTCCCACTTGCGGCGGTACGCCTGAAGGGCTCGTTCCGCCGCCAGGCCGGCTTCGAGCATCGCGGCCTCGAGACGCGCGGCCGGCTCCGGCGATAACGCCCCGGCGACGGCCGCGTAAGCCCCGGCCTGCCGCACGCGAGAGGGTTCCGGCGCCCACAGACGCCACGTGAGCCAGTCGCGGCGCCATGCCACGGACGTGAAAAGCGAATTCGGTTCCGTCTCCGAACCCTTGCCCAGGCTGAGCGCTTGCATCAACAGCGCTTGGGCGGCTGCCGCGTCGATCCCCCTTCCCTCGGCGTCGTATGGCAGCTTCTGGGCGGTGAACGGTTCGGCGGTGTAGGCGGCCTGCGCGAGGTAATCGCGAAGCGCGCTTTGCGCGGTCTCCTCCGCCAGTGGGTCGCGCCCCGCAAGCAGGTTCTCCAGGGCAAGCTCGGCCACGCTCGGCGCATCGAACGGCGAGGCGGTACCGATCAACGAACCCTCCAACTCGCCAATGGCGACGGCGCGCCCCGTGGCCACCCGCCGAATCGGGAACCGCACGGCCAACTTGCGGGAGGTGGCGTAGACCACCGGGCCGTCCTCCGTG
Source organism: uncultured Fimbriimonadaceae bacterium (assembly GCA_964539295.1). Classification (GTDB taxonomy): domain Bacteria; phylum Armatimonadota; class Fimbriimonadia; order Fimbriimonadales; family Fimbriimonadaceae; genus CAZIIS01. The sequence continues at coordinate 20,174 of CAZIIS010000003.1, forward strand.
GCCGCGTCCGTGACCTTCACCTCCGAAAGCAGTTGGATGGGGTAGCCACCCGCCTTTGCCAGCAACACGGGGAACGGCACGACGGCCCCGGGCGCGGCGAAGGTCCAAACCGCGGTCACGCTCTCGTCGTCGGCTCGGACGGTGGCGGAGGTCATCTCCGGCGGGCTTTGCGTCCAGAACTTCTCGTGCGTTGTGACGGTGGAGACGGCCTCCCCCAGGCCTCCGGCGGTCGTGGCCAGAAGCGGCCGCACGCCCATCGGAAGGCACATGCGCGCCCAACCGTCGTAATGCGCCGTGGTGCGGATCCGCCAGTCCCCGGCGCTGCCGGTGACCTTGAGCGCCGCAGGCCCATCGCGGAAGACAAGCAGCACGGGCGGCTGGCGGTCGCGGAACGACACCAAGAGCCATTTGACCGGCGGGGTCGGCACGTCCGCCCCCACGCTTCCCTCGGCCCAGCTCAGGTATGGCGCGGAAAGAGCCGTTGTCCGGAACTCGATGCCCAGCGGGAAGTAGAGCTCGAAACCGGGGCTCCGCAGGTTCACCCGCAGTTTCTGCGGGTTGGCCGCTCGCCGAACGCCGCCATACAGCGCCGCCCGTTCGCTGACCTCTTGAACCTTGAGCACGGGCAGCTTCTCCCGGAAGTACAGCCGGTCGGCGGCAGGAAACCGCGCTCGCACCCCTTCGTCGGTGATGTCGAAACCGGGGACGTCGGGCAGATGGCGGTAACCAAAACGGCCAAACGCCTGCCCCCAGCCGGCGACCGCAAGCAGAACGAGCAGCAGACTAGTTGAAGCTCGTCCCAAGAAGGTCCAACCCTATCCGCTTCGTGCGGTTCGAATAACTGAGGCCGATCTCGCGGAAGCCCACGCGGTAGCCCAAAACCACCGTCTGGTCCAAATAGGAGTCGCCGTCGTAACGGTCCATGCCGTAGGCGTAGCTAAGGCGCCAAAGCGGGCTGAACCGGTAACCCATGTCCAGGGTGACGCTCATCCGGTCGACGTCAAGGCTGCGCGATAGCATCGTGCGCGTGGTCAACTTGCCCGAGCCCGTGAACAGCTCGGTCGTCAGTCGGTGGCGTCCGATGAGGCTGCTGCTGAAGCCGTCGTCCAGGAAGTCGTACGTCGTCTGAACGTACGAGCCCGAGCCCAACAACGAGGTAAGCGAAACGTTACCCTCGTTCCCGAAGCTGGATAGCACGTTTGAGCCCGCATACCGCGACAGGCTGTAGGCCGCCGTCAAGGAGTTGTTCCGGTCGATTCGGATCGGCCTGGACGCCATCCTGGCTCGAAGGCCGTAGCGCTGCTGGTAGTCCGACAGCTCACCGGCTTTGTACGAGCTTTGGCTCGCCGTCACGCCCAGGAAGAGCTGCGCGGGGATGAACCCCAACTTGATCGGGTCCTTCTCCACGACCGCCATATACTGCTGGCTCTGGAACCAGTCGCCCGTGATGGCGCGGCTGTGTTGCGCCGTCAAATCCATCTGGAAGCCGTCGAACGACCGGCTGATGCTCGCGTTCCCAAATAGGCTCTTGTGCGCCGGAAGGTCGAACTGGGCCGTCAGGCTGGTGCGCGAGTCGGCCTGCCAGAACTGGCGGATGCCCAGTCCCCAGTCGTCGCGGCCGATGCCGCCCAGGGTGACCCCGCCGTCCATCTCGTCGCCCCGATTCCAACGCAGTTCGTAGTCCAGGTAGCTGCCGTCCGTGGCGCCCACGCCCGACCCAAAACGGTTGCCGTAGCGGAAGCGCAACAGGCTGGTCTCCCCCGGCTTGAGCGACAGGTAGTAGGGGTAGTTGACCGCCAACTGGTTGTTGCTCATGTTGACGAACTGCTCCGTGATGACCGGGGTGGACGTCTGCGTACTCACCCGGAACAGCGGAACCTTCATCACCGAGGCGCCGGAGACCCGAACGTCGGCTCGCTGGAACTGCACCTCCTTGTTCGGATAGGCGATCGCCTTCTTCGCCTCGATCGTCGAGACCGATTCCGAGATGTCCGCAAACTTGAAGGTGTCGGGCGGAGCCGCCCCCTCAGACGCCACGACGCCGGAGGCGCTCACGTTGACCAGCGCCGTGCGAAGTCGCTTCTCCGGGACGACCGTGGCCAGCCTCCCGCGATGAACGACGCGCCAGGCGTCGACCTCGATCTCGCTCGTACCCATCCCTTTGCGCTGGTTCAGGCGCATCCGAAGCTGGCCGAACTCTCGCGTCTTCTTCCCGATGGTCAGCTTGGCGTTTCGCGCCCGCACGTCGTATCCGGGTACCTGAAGCTGAAGGTCGTCCGCCTCGATCACGATGTCCCGGTACCGCAGCTTCACGCCCCGGTCCTTGCAGGAGGCCTCGATCACCCTCTCTTGCGTGCTGTACTGGAGCGCCTCGCCCGAGACCACCTCGATGTACTCCTTCGCGGTGGAGAGCATGCTGCGGTCCGCCACAAACTCGACGTCCAGGGTGGTGTTGGTCGCAAAACGCAGCACGCTGGCGCGCACGCGCGCCGTGCCGGGGGTGCTCGGCGCCACCAGGATCGCGCGGGCAAAACCGTTCTGGGTGCGGATCACGCTCTCGCGGAAGGAGCCGGCGGAGGTTTCGAAGACCACCTGCGTGTCGTCCGGGACGAACTGACCGGAGGCGTCGCGCACCTCGGCGGTGATGGTGATCGTGCTGCGGCCATCGGCCACGCTGATGCCGGGATAGGCGGAGAGTTGGACGGCGCCGTTATCGGCGAACGCCATGCAGCAAACCCCGAGAAACGCAAGCAGCCAAACCCAAATGGTCAGCGCGCGGGAACAGACTCGCATTGCAGCGGGAAAACGTAACACCTAAGAAGAAGACGGGCGGCCAGGACCAGAGGTTCTAGTCCTGGCCGCGACTTTCGTTAGCGGACCACGTTGACGGGCACGACCTTTCGGACGCGCTCGCCGCTCGGGGTCTCAGCGAGGATCTCGACGCGGTAGACGCCCGGGGCCACCGAACGATTCGCGTTGTCGCGCATCGCCCAGGTGACGGCGTTCTGACCGGCGTTGTCCGCGCGACCGCGGGTCACCGTGTACACCTCGCGACCGGCGCCGCTGAGGACTCGGACGGTCACCAGCGCGTCAGCCGACAGGGCGTAGTTGATCGAGAACGCGGCGTTGCGGTCGCGGCTCGGCCGCGTGACCACCACGTTGCCGATGACCGGCTTGGCCGATCCGCTCGGCTCCATCGTCAAGGTCAGCTCACGGGTTCCAGCGGCGTTCATGTTGAACGTGTAGCCGGAGACCACGCGCAGGTCCTTGGTGACGCCCGTCGCCGGGTCGGCCAGCTTCAGGCGGATGTTTCGCGGAAGCGAGGCGAGGTTCGGCCAGGTGACCGTGACGTCGCCAGCCTGCTCGCTGCGAACGTTGACCTTCCACTCCTTCCGAGCCAGCTTGTCGGTGAACGCCGCTGCGGCGCGCACCGCCTTGCCGTTGTACTCGTCGGAGATGGAGAGTTCCACCTTCGCCTGAGGCGCCATCGGCGGCTTCGGCGAGCGAAGGGCGTTTGCCGCCTTCGCGTCCTTGGCCAGTCCGACGAAGTTCTGCGAGTCGATCCCGTCGCCGTTGCGGGCAACGAGCTGCAGGCGCCACTGCTTGGCGGTCTGCTGGAAGGTATCCGCACCGGAGCGAGACGCGTTCGGATAGCCCGGAACGTAGACGCCCGGCCAAGAGATGCGCACCGGCTTGTAGCTCGCCGCGTAGATCCAGTAGCCGACGTGCGGCTCCAACAACGCGTCGGGCCCGCTGGTGTAGCGGTACTGGCGGGAGTCGGTGTCGTAGAACGCCAAGCTGGAGGTCACGTAGCCCGCCTGGACCAACTCGATCCAGGTCATCGACTCGGCCGGAGACTCCTCGGCAACGCCCACCAACTGAGCGAGCGGCACCGGGTAGTTGTACGGGTTGCCGATCAGGTTCCAACCCTGGCTAAGGCTGAACAGCGTGCCGCCCTTGGCGGTATCCGTCGCTTCCGAAGCGTTCTGAAGGGTGACGTAGCCCTGGTCGGTGGCAGGAACCACCCAGTAAGCCGCGCCGCGCTCCACCGTGGTGGTCGGGACGTAGGTGTACTGCTCAGGATTCCAGCGGTAGGCGAGGTAGTCGACGCCCGCCTGGAGCCCAAGGATCGCGTCAAGCGAGGAGTCCGCGAACCGGTACGGGAAGGTGACCAGGTTCGGACCCGCCGAAAGGCGCAGCACGCGCGTCGGCGCGACCTCCGTATAAGCGGTCACGGTCTTCGCCGGTCCGGGAACGGCATTCACCGAAACGATGAACGGCAGCTTGCCATGCGCGGTCACCTGCGGAACGACCTTCCAGTCGACAGACGCGATGGCGTTCGGCTCAACGCGTCCGATCGTCTTGGTCGCGGCCTCGCCAGAAGCCAAGTCGACGCCGGGGGGCAGCGTGATCGTCAGCTTGACGTTCTGCTGGGCCACCTCTTTGTCGAGCACGGCGTACTGGTTGTCGACGTACGCGCGAACCGTGTACTCCGACTGCTGGAAGCCGGGATCGCCGCTCCTGTTCGGAGCGATCACCCGCGGGGCGTCGACCACGACCGAATACGGGTCAAGGTAGGAAGCGGAACTCCAAGGCTGCCGCACGTAATGGACCACGTCGCGATAGGCGCCGGCGGCCACGGTCTGGACCGGGAACCGCTGGATGAACGACATATCGTTGATCGCGACGTCAGCCTCTTCCTTCGTGTCGTTCGGATCTCCGAAAACGTGCGGGTACATCGCGTTGCCCCCAAGGAGCCCCGTGTGACTGCCCAGCACGATAAGGTCCGCCATAGAGGCGTCCTTCGTCGCCTCCGTGGGCCCGTTCTCGACACGCGTACCGTACGGTTGCGCTTGGGCGAACTGGAAGTCCACGTACGCGGGGAACGTCGGACTGCTCGACGCGTACCGGCGCCAGTTGCGAACCGGCTTGCCGGTCGGCAACGTGGTCCAGCCAATGTAGTCCATGTCGGGGAAGCTCAAGAAGGTGTCATAAACCCTCCTCGTACCGGTCCATCCCTGCAACCTGGTGTTGGCTTCGTTAGCCCCGACGGAGTCCTTTGTCGAACCAAACATTCCGACATAGGCGCCCCACATCAAGCCGAGCGGTTGCGGCGTGGCTTTCAGGTTCGTCAAGCGCCAGCGAAGGCGGACGGCGTCGGCGATCACGCGGACCTCAAGCTCCGCGCTCACGTCAGCGTCCGACCATACGCCAATCATGTAGCGTTTGCTCAACCCTGTCCAAAAGCCTTGCATACCGCCGTCGCCGTAAAGCACGGAGGTGTTGTTGTCGCCCTTCAGAATCCTGGCGTAGCAGAAGTCGCCCACAGGGTCCATCGGAGCGCCAGTGGTTAGCGCCAAATCGTTGTCAAACGCCGACTGGACCGAACCCAGGGGTCCGACGGAGAAGCAGAGCCGCCCGGCGGCCTCCAAAGACCTCGTGTCCGAGTAGCAAACCGAAATCTTGTCGTCATTTCGGTCTCCGCCGAAATCGACCTTGCCGCTAGTCCCCAGGGCAACTTTGATCAGGTCGTTCCCAAGGGCCAGTATATTGTAATCGTCCGAATAGGCGGTAAACGGATTGCCGTCTTTGTCCGGATCGATGCACTCCAAGAACCACCCCGGGCCGGTGGGGGGCGCTTGGGCGAGCGCCGCTCCCGCTAGCAGTCCGAGGCCGATCGTGGTTGCTAAGTACCTAAAGTTCCTCATCACCGTGTCTCTCTCAAGTCTTCACGGCAGACTTCCCGGCGTGGGGGAAGCCTGCCTTGTTTGAGTCAGTGCTGCCTTAACGGGCCCCCGTTGGCGGATTCGGAGGCGCAGACTGGCGGGTGAAGCGTCGCGGAGCGCTGTAGATATAGCGTCCGATGCCGTTTGGATCGTACGGACCGGGCTGGTCTGCAACGTTCCGTGCTCCCACACGCCAATAGACGGTCGTGGCGCCGGTGAAGTACGTCGAAGTGTCGATCGTCGACGAGCTCAACGTGGCTCCATTGGCCGAGGTCTGGTCGATCATCGGGGCGAGCGTTACCGTCTTGCTTCCGCGCGGGAACGACGGGTCGGTCGATAGCTGAATCACGTACTGCAGGCTGACGGTCGGGATCACGCCTCGGACCGAGGTGAACTGGAACTTCAGCGGGGTGTTGACCACGGCCGCATCGTCCGGCGAGCGGAGCGTCGGGATGTTGAGCGGGGTGGCCTGACCGCCAGCCGCCGTCTTCTGCGACGCGAAGTAGCAGTAGTCGCCAGCGCGAACCGCCCCAATGGCGCCCGAGCCCGAACCACCCGAGCCGGATCCACCCGTGCCCGAACCGCCGGTGCCGGATCCACCCGTGCCCGAACCGCCGGTACCGCTACCGCCGGTACCCGATCCGCCCGTGCCGGATCCACCCGTGCCGGCGCCGCCCCCGCCGGTGCCGCCGGAGCTGCTGCCCTCGCCAGGGAGCGTCAACGGGGAGACCCGGTAGATGACCTCGACGAAGTAGTTGTACGGGGTGCCCGGAATGCAGGCGACCGAGCCGGTCGGGTTGGCGCCCGTCGGAGGAGTGGTGTTGTCGCAGGTGGTCCCGCCGATAACGCCCTTGAAGTCGTACCAACTGCGGCCGTTGCCGGGAGCGTTGGTGCCGAGCGAGTCGTCGACCACCGTGGAATCGCGGCCGTCGCAAACGGCGACCGGGGTACCGGCCACGTCGTTGCGCCATAGCTGCCAGGCAAACGCGCCTTCGTTGTTCCCGCGGAGCAGGGAGTCGCGGCTCCAGCTAACGCGGACGCCGGGGTTGGCGGCGATCGTGGTGACCGCTTCGGCCTTCACGTCGGTGGCCATGTCTTGACCGGACTTGTTGGCGAGCAAGCCGACGATGGCGAGTACCAAGATCAGCGAAACCAGGCCCGCGTTGCTGCGAGACTTGGGCCGCGAGGCGACGCGCGGCTGACCGGCGGCGCCGAAGTCCTTGATGCTCGGAACGTCGAAGATAACGCGAACCCGGTCGCCGGGCTGCACGCCCTTGATCTGGCGCGTGACGCGCACGAAGGCGGAGTCGGGGTCGACGCGAGCAACCAACGCCTGCGCGACCTGCTCGCGGCCGCGGACGATGATCACGGTCTGGTTCTCCTCGAAGCCGGAGCGCGAGCCCTTGTTGATCAGCGCCTCTTTCGGCAGCGTGTTCAGAACAGTCGCCGCCGGAAGGCTGCGCTTGCTCATATCGCTGACCGCGGTGAACGCGCCGGCGGTGAGGGCCTGCGTAAGAAGGGTCTCGTCGGAGACGTCGCCGGTGCGTACGCCCGAAGAGCACTGAAGGGCCGAACCGTTTACGGTCAAGCCCGAAGCCACGTCGCGCACTTCCATGCGAAGCAGCACGTCGGCCTGCTTGCCCGCGCCCGACGGGATGATGCGCCACTTGACGATCTGACCAGAGACGACAGTGTTAGCCTGAAGGTTCATACCCAGGCGGTTCAGGTCGGGAGCGTTCTTGACCGGCGCCTGCAGGCCAAGATCGGCCATTACGCGCACCACGGTCTCCACCGGTAGCACGTCGTACTGGTTGGTCTTGCCCAACTCGTCGGAAATAGCCTGAGCCGCAATCTTGCCCAGATTCTCCGGGCCCTTCTTGCTGACGTTTTCAAACTCGGTGACGGCCCATGTCGGCCGCGTTTCGATCTGTGCCTGAGCGACACGAGCGCCGCCAAAAGTCAATACCGCCGCCACGATAGCGACAAACGGCGCTAAACCGCTCTTCAATTTGTAAATTCCACGCCTCACTCTGACGCGTCCTCCTCGTTCCTGTTCGTAATCCTTGTAGAGATCCACGGCCGGCCCAGCCGAGCGCATATGGCTCGCCGTGCCGCCTCCGCCAGCGTGAGATTAGCCGATTCCGAAGAATCCGCGCAACCAATACCGGCGCATGCGTTTCCTACCCCCACGGACAAAGCCGCCTTTAGGCTCGGTTCGACGCAGGTGTCGCAAGTATAGCACGCGCGCCAGGCTGACGCAACTACACCAATCCACACCGGCGCAACTCTGCCCGCACATCGTGAAAGACGGTTTCCTCCGGCATATCGGTTCGGAAGACGTGGTCGGCAAACGCACATTTGACGGCGATTGGGAGTTGGGTACGCACCAGTTCCAGCGCAGAAGCATGGTTCCCCATCCGTTGCGTAAGCCGCCGAAGTTGTTCCTCCGGTCCGCAGGTAACCACCCACACTCTTCCGAACAGGCCTTGAAGGCAACCCTCCAAGAGCAGCGGCACTTCGACGATCGGCGCGGGGCACTCCGCCATGCGCTTCAGGATGCCGGGATGGGTGACGGCGTTGAGCCTTCGGCGCATCTCCGGGTCGGCCAGTCGGGTGCGAACCGCCGCGCGGTCCAGGGGCAACGGAAGGCCCAACGCGTGCGCCAGCCGTTCCTGCACGGACGGGTCGGCGAACACCTCGGCCGCAAAGAGGTCCGCGGAGGCGGTCTCCACCCCGAGCGACGCCGCATAGGACACGACCGTGCTCTTCCCTTCCGCTATGCCGCCCGTCACCGCCACCCGCATCTGGTTTGCCTGTGCCCCCGAGTATGACAAGACGGGCGAGTCGCCAAAGGCGTCTCGCCCGTCCACGTCACGGTCGGGGAAAAGGTTACTCCTTCTCGCCCTCGGCCGGAGCCTCAGCCGGAACCTCGGCAGGGGTCTCCTGCGGATGCTCCTGCGGCTGCGCCTCCGCCTCGGGTTCGTCGGCCTTCAGCATGGCCTTCATGCCCTTGAGCATCCCCAGGCGCTCGCCGATGGTTGCGCCGCCGGTGGCGACGCGCGTCGTCGGCGCGAGCGTCTCGTAGGGTTCTGGCTCCTCGCGGCGCCGCTTGCCCCGCCGGCCGCCGCGAGCGCCCTTGCGGTCGTCGCCGTAGCCGCCATAGCTGCCGGTGTAGCCGCCCTCGCCGACCGGGATGTCGCGAAGGGTGAGCACCATGCGGCGCTCGTCCGGGCGCAGGTCGAGGATGGTCGGTTCGATCTCCTGGCCCTCCTCCAGCGCCTCGCTCGGCTTCTTCAGGCGCCGGTTCGAGATCTCGCTCAGCGGCAGGAACGCTTCCGCGCCCTCCGGCAAGCGAACGAACGCGCCGCCCTGCACCAACCGGCTCACCTTGACCTGGATCTTCTGGCCCACCTTGTAGGCGTCCTTGACCAGGTTCCACGGATCCGGAAGCACCTGCCGCAGACCAAGGCTGATGCGCCCTGCGCCTGGGTCGAGCCGGAGGATCATCACGTTGATCTCCTGCCCTTCCTTCAGCACTTCGCGCGGGTGGTCGATGCGCACCCAGCTCATCTCGCTGATGTGCAACAGACCGTCGATCCCGCCGAGGTCCACGAACGCGCCGTAATCGGTCAGGCGGCGAACGGCGCCCTGAAGGATGTCGCCCGGCTGAGCCTTGTCGAAGAGGTTCTTCCGAACTTCCGTCCGGCGCTCCTCCTCGGCTTCACGGTTCGAGAGGACCACCTTGCGGCGCTCCCGATCGATCTCGATGATCTTGACCGGCAACGTCTGGCCGACGTACTTCTCGATGTTCCGCAGCTTGCCCGTTCCGACGTGGGTGGCCGGGACGAAGCCCCGCACCCCGATGTCGACCACGAGGCCGCCCTTCACCCGGTCCACAACCTGAGCCTGGAACACGCGCCCCTCCTCGAACGATTCGATGATGCGGTTCCACGCCAAGTCGAAGTCCGCCCGACGCTTGGAGACGATCGGATTGCCCTCGGCTCCTTCGGGACGGATGACCACGACCTCGAACTTGTCGCCCGGGGCCACGTGACCGATGGCGGTGTCAAGAGCCTGCTCGGCGAGTTCGTTGAGCGGCACCACGCCTTCGGCCTTGGTGCCCAGGTCCACGAACACGCGGTCCTTCTCGACCTGGATAACCGTGGCCTCCACGCGATCGCCGCGCGAAAGCCGCGGACCCTTCTCGCGCCCGGACTCCTCGCCGCCCTCCATGCTGGCCAAGGCGGCTTCGAAGAGCAGGTCGTCCTCGGCCCTCTGTTCCTCTTCGGTCTTCTCACCGGCGTCGGATTCGGCGCTGGTCACGGTGTCTGTCGTCGCGGTCGCGACGGGCGTCTCGCCCGCCGGTTCCGCCGGAGTGTCGATGGGTGCGCTCGGCTCGGGCGTCGCGGTTTGTGAACTCGGCACGACGCCGCTTTCCGGAGCGACCGTGGTTGGCTCTTCGGCCGTTACCGGCTGCTGAGCCTCGGTTTCAGCGCTCGTTGGCGTCAACTGGTCGTCGGTCATGCTAGTACCTGCTTCGGAGAGTGGTGAGGCGATCTCGCTCGCCCCTACTCTACCAGAATTGTGCGAACGTGTAAGTTTAACCTAAACCAGCCCATGATTCCAAGGCCTAAGGGCCGCATAGAGGCGGCGATAACGCGAAACGGCCTCGCCGTAGTCCGCGGCCGACGGCTCCACCCTGCGCACGACCCTCACCACGTTTCGGCATGCCGTCGCCACGTCCGGCCAGATGCCCACGCCCACGCCGCCCAGCACCGCAGCGCCGTAGGCCGGCCCCTCGTCAGACTCGAGCGTCACGCACGGCTTGCCAAACAGGTCGGCCAGCATCTGCACCCAGAAGTCGCTCTTGGCGCCGCCGCTCGTCACGCGCACCTCGTCCGCCGTGGCGCCCAGCGACCGCAGCCGCTCCATGCCGTCCAAAAGCCCGAAACTCATCCCCTCGAACACAGCCCGGGCAAGGTGCGCCCGGTCATGGCCCAACGTGAGCCCCGAGAACGAACCCCGCGCCAGCGGGTCCTGGTGCGGGCACCGCTCGCCGGTCAGGTAAGGAAGGAAGGTCAGTCCGTCGCACCCAGCCGGAGCGCTCGCCGCCTCGCGGCCGATGGCGTCGTAGTCCATCCCCTGGGCAACCGTATCGCGGTACCAGCGCAGCGCCCCGCCGCAGGAGAGCATCACGCCCATCGCGTGCCAAGCGCGGTTGGCGTGGCAGAAGACATGCGCCGCGCCCGTCGGGTCCTTGTCCGGCCGCTCGATGGCCGCGAAAACCACGCCGCTCGTGCCAAGGCTCACGCTGACCACGCCCGGCTCGACCGCGCCCGTGCCAACGGCGCCGGCGGCTTGGTCGCCACCGCCGCCCACGATCGGCACGCCCACTTCGAGGCCGGCCACCGCCTTCGTCTTGGCCGTGGCCTCGTCCGACTCGTACGCCTCCGGGAAGATGGCCGTGTCGATCCCCAACGCCGACATCATCTCCTCGGACCACCGCCGGCGGGCCACGTCGAACAGCCCCACGCCGGAGGCGTCGCTCACCTCGGTCGCCTTCACGCCGCTCAGCCGGTACCGGATGTAGTCCTTGGGCAGCAGGAGCGAGCGGACCTTGGCGTAGTTCTCCGGCTCGTGGTTCCGAAGCCAAAGCAGCTTGGGCGCCTGGAAGCCGGTGAGCGGTGGGTTGCAGGTGATCTCCCTCACCTTCTCCGCGCCGACCACCCGGTCGATCTCCTCGCACTCCTCGGCCGTGCGCTGGTCGCACCAGAGGATGGAGGGCCGGATCACCCGATCCTCGGCGTCCAGAAACACCGCGCCGTGCATCTGGCCCGTGACGCCGATGGCGTCCGGCTTACTCTCGCCGATCTGCTCGATGCACGACTGAACGCCCTGCCACCAATCTTCCGGGTTCTGCTCGGCCCAAAGCGGCTGGGGAACGGACAGCGGGTACTCCGCGGCGCCTTGCGCCAACACCTTTCCGTTCTCATCTATCAGGAGCGCCTTGCACCCCGAAGTGCCCACGTCGATGCCCAACAGCTTGGCCATGGTCCCATTCTGTCACCCTGGCCGGCCCTTGAGTACACTGCCCTGCCGTGACTAGGGCTGCCATCGACGTGGGTTCGAACTCGATCCTTCTGGTCGTCGAGCGCGAAGGCCCGGAGGGTTGGCAGACGCTCCTGGAGACCAGCGAGGTCACCGGCCTGGGCGATGGCGCCAAGACCACGGGGCTCCTCAGCGAGCGCGGCATGCGCGACACGCTGGCGGCGGTGGCCCGTGCCTACGAGAACGCGCGCCGTTACGAGGCCGAGGAGGTCCGCGCGGCCGGCACCATGGCGGTCCGGATCGCGCGAAACGCCGATGAGTTCCTGTGCCGCGCCCGTGAGCAGGGAACGCCCATCGTGCCGCTCAGCGGCGAGGCCGAGGCGGAACTGGGCTTCCGCGCCGTGGCCAACGACCCGCTGTTCAAGGGGATCGACCGGCTCAGCATCGTCGACCCGGGCGGGCACTCCACCGAGCTCCAGACCGCAGAGCGGGTCGAGGGGGGATGGAAGGTGCTCTTCCGCCGCAGCTATCCGGTCGGCGGCCTGGCGCTCCGAGAAGGCCACCTGGAACCGCAGACGCCCGGCGCCGAAGCCAGGCTCCGGGCCTCGGCGGCCATCGACGACCTGCTGGGCTTCCGGTACCGGTCAGGCGAAGCCGGCACGCTCGTGGCGCTCGGCGCCATCGGCACAAACCTGGTCTCGATGCGCGAAGGCCTGGCCGCCTGGCAGCCCGGCAAGGTGCATGGCGCCGCGCTGCGGTTCGACGAGGTGAGCGAAGCGTTCGCCCGCATGTCCGACCTGGACGACGCAGGGCGGCGCGCTCTGGTCGGCCTGGAGCCCGGGCGCGAGCGGACCATCCACACCGGCTCGCTCATCCTGGAGCGCGTGATGCACGCCGTCTGCGTCGCCTCCTGCGTGGTGAGCGTGCGCGGTTGGCGGCACGCCCTGCTCGAAGAGGGGTTTCCCGCCGGCCACCCCTTGACATAGCCCCGTGTTTCGGTGGTTATACTCCGCATCGTCGAGCGTCTTGAGGTGGGTCGTCGATGTGGAGGAACCTTCCGGACCGGCAAAGGTTGGCGTTGGGCGGCCTGGGGCTGTTCGCGGTCGTCGTCGTGGGCTGGGTGGGCTCCTCGTGCCTGCACCGCCCGCGCGACGTGGCTTTTCTGCAGGGCGGCGGCGCGCCCGGCCGCGTGAAGGTACACGTCGTGGGGGCGGTCAAGAAGCCGGGGCTGGTCGAGTTGAGCGCCGACGCGCGCGTTCAGGACGCCATCGACAAGGCCGGTGGTGCGACCGAGGACGCCAACCCGAACGCCCTCAACCTCGCCGCGCACTTGGTTGACGGCTCCCAGATCGTGGTGCCTCGGGCCGGTGAAGCCGCCGTCGCGCCGTCGGCGTCGGGAGCCGGACCTCAAACGCCCGACTCCTCTTCGGCGGCGCAGGGCTCCATCTCGCTGAACTCCGCAGGGTTGGCTGAGCTGGACAAGCTACCCGGAGTGGGGCCTGCGACGGCCCAGAAGATCGTGGACTACCGCAACTCGCACGGCGGATTCCGGACCATCGACGAGCTGATGGCCGTCCCCGGCATCGGGCCGAAGAAGATGGAGAAGATGCGCGCCTACCTGCGGCTCTGACCGCCGAGCCGTTCGATCGCCCACAACTCGTAGCCCCCGGGGCTCTGGCCAGGCGCCTCAACCGGACTGAGCTCTAGCCCCGCGGCCCTCAACCGCTGGACGTCTGAGGCCGAGAACCGCCCGGTCCGGGTGAGCACGGAACCGAACCGCCCGCTCGCCAGGTCGTCGATCGAGTCGGTCTGCACCGCATCCGGCAGGTCGAACAGCAGCGACGGCAGGCTGGTCTCGTTCAGCTTCATCGACACGCCCGGCGCGGCGCCGTCCTGCTTGCCCATGCGGAAGATGGCCGGGTTCATCCCCTGCGCCCGGGCGAACCGGGCCAGTTCGTGCGCCTGGGCGAACTGCCGACGGTAGTAGCCGAGGAACGCGGCGTTGGCCACGGCGCACAGGACGACCGCCCACACCAGGCCGAAGCGAAGCCACGACCGGACGCTCCACCCCTTGCCCCGCCGCCGCGCCAGGAAATCGCCCGCGAGCATCGCCAAAGGCGGACACGCCGGCGCGGCGTAGTGCGGCAGCTTGCTGCCGCTCACGGCGAAAAAGGCGATCACAACCAACGCCCAGACCGCCAGGTATCGCAGGAACGCGCCTTCCGGCGATGCATCCCTCTTCCAGGGCCTGCCGCGCAACGCCCACCACGACCACGGCGCCATCCCGACCAGGAGCACCGCCGGGTAGTAGATAAGGTGCGACCAGGGCGGCACCCCGTGCGCCTTGTCGCCGCCGGCAAACCGCCCCACGTTCTGCTCGATCAGGAACTGCTGAACGAACGTTTGCCCGTTCGCCAGGTAGCACGGCACGTACCACGCTGCGACCACGGCGAGCAACAAAGCCGTGCCCAGGAGCCACCAACCCCGAAACGCCGGCCGCAGATCGCGCTCCCGCCAGTAGGTGATCGCCGCCACCGCGCCGAACAACACGAGAGCCACCGGCCCCTTGGCCAACACCGCCACGCCCAGGAGCGCAGCCGTCCAGAGCCGCATGCGGCGGTCGCCGACCAGCGACTCGTAGAACGTCAGCAGCGCCAGGGTCAGCGCAAGCACGAGCGGCGGATCGGTCAGCATCATCCGCCCCACGCCCACCACCAGCAGCGATGTGGCGTAGGCGAGGGCGGCGAGCGCCGCGCTCGCCCCGCCCAGGCGACGCTTGGCAAAGGCGAAGAGCGCCCAGGCCGTGGCCAACGTGCAGAGCACGCTCGGAAGCCTCGGGCCGATGGCCTCGCCGAAAAGCCGGATGCTTGGGATCGCCAGCCAGTAGATTAGGATCGGTTTTTCGAACCACGGCGCGCCGGCGAACCAGGGGGTCACCCAATCGCCGCGCAGCATCATGCCGCGCGCCGACGCCGCGTAGTACCCCTCGTCCAAATCCAGCAGGCCGTACAGCCAGAAGCCCAGGAGCGGCAAAAGGCATGCAAACGCCACAGCCCAGGCGATTCGCCCGTTCGCTCCCCCGCCCTTTACGTCCTCGCGATCCGCCATCTGGCCTGAAGTGTGGCGCCCTGACGCCGAAGTCGGCCTCGGGGTGAGCACTCTGTATCCCCTTTTGGCGCGCCGCTTGGTACCCTATCACTTGATGTCCGTTATCGACGAACTCACCTACAACGCGGACGGTCTGATCCCCGCCATCATCCAGGACGCCGAGAACGGCCAGGTGCTGATGATGGCTTGGATGAACCGCGAGTCGCTTCAGCAGACGGTCGAAACGAAGCTCTGCACCTACTGGAGCCGGTCCCGCCAGAAGTACTGGGTCAAGGGCGAGACCAGCGGCCACGTCCAGCACGTCAAGCGGATCTCCGTGGACTGCGACAAGGACGCGCTCCTCATCGAAGTCGAGCAGGTCGGCGCGGCGTGCCATGAGAACTACCGAAGCTGCTTCTTCCGCGACCTCAAAGACGGCGAACTCGTCGCCAACAGCGAACGGATCGAGGAATAGCCCGTTACCGCGAAGAAGCCCCTCGGCCAAGCCGAGGGGCTTCGTTGTTTGAGGGTGTGGCCACCCCGGCGGATAGGGTAGAAACCGCACGTCGCTATGTCTAGGTTCACTTCCCTCACAACCCTTGTGCTGGCCGGAACTTGCGCGGTGACGCTGGCGATGGCCGCCAAGTGCTCTTCATCCATGCTCTCTACCCTCGCCCCGACCGGCGGGCCGAAGGCCGCCAAGGCCAAAACCGCCCCCCTCAAGTCCCGTCCGAACGGCCAGTTCAAGGTCGTTCAGTTCTCGGACATCCAGGACGCCAAGGACCTCGACCCACGAACCGCTGACGCGATGGGCCGGATTCTGGACGCCGAGAAGCCCGACTTCGTCGTGCTCACCGGCGACCAGGTGGCCACGGGCGGCATCGCCAACGTCGCCGACCTGCAGCACATCATCGACCAGATCGCCAAGCCGATGGAGAGCCGGCGCGTGCCCTGGGCGATGGTGTACGGCAACCACGACATGGACGGGCTAAAGAACCTTGGGATCGACAAGGTTCAGATGCTCGAGATGTACCGGAAGCACCCACACAACCTGAACGTACAGAGCCCCAAAGACGTGTACGGCGTGGGCAATGCGCTCTACGTGGTCAACGGCTCGACCAAGGCCAAGCCGGTCTTCGGCCTTTGGCTGTTTGACTCCAACGCCTATGCGCCCGAGAAGGTCGGCGGACAGGAGCTGGGCGGTTACGACTGGATCCATACCAGCCAGATCGTCTGGTACTACACCAAATCGGTGGAGTTGGAGAAGACGTTCGGGCACAAGATCCCGTCGCTCATGTTCTTCCACATCGGCCTGCCCGAACTGGCGACGATGGCCGAGAAGCGCCCGTTGGTGGGCGAGAAGAACGAGCCGGTCTGCCCCGCCAACCTGAACAGCGGCCTCTTCACCGCGGTGCTCGACCGGGGCGACGTGCTGGGCATCTACGTCGGCCACGACCACACCGACACCTACGAGGGCGACTACTACGGCGTGAAGCTGGGTTACGGCGGCAGCATCGGCTACGCCTCCTACGGCCTGGATTCGAAGGACGAGAAGGTCCGCAACCGCATCCGCGGCGCCAGGGTGTTCGTGCTCGACGAAGCCAACCCCACGAAGTACGAAAGCCGCTACGTCTACGCCGACCAGGTCAAGTAAAGACTGGTATTGGACCGGGCGCGTCCCAGGGTGCACCCGGCCCCCTGCCTTCGAACCGGCAGGTATCCTCCCCCCACGATGTCTGAACGCAGTGCGCTAATCGTTTGGGGCGGTTGGGACGGCCACGAGCCGGACCTCGTCGCTCAGCATTTCGCCAACCTTCTCCGAGCCGAGTCGTTCGAGGTCGAGGTCGCCGATACGCTCGACGCCTTCCTCGATGCGGACAAGCTCGCCCGCCTGAGCCTGATCATCCCGATCTGGACGATGGGCAAGATCACCGCCGAACAGCGCGACCCCGTCATGAAGGCCGTGGCCGAGCACGGCGTTGGCCTGGCCGGTTGCCACGGCGGCATGTGCGACGCCTTCCGCGAGGACACGGAGTGGCAGTTCATGACCGGCGCCCAGTGGATCGCGCACCCGGGCAACGACGGCACGCCCTACCGCGTGAACATCTGCCGGGACAACCCGCACCCGATCACCGACGGCATCGCCGACTTCGACGTCGTGAGCGAGCAGTACTACCTGCACACCGACCCGTGCAACAACGTCCTGGCCACCACCGACTTCCCGAACCCGGCGGTCGTCGGCCCTCACTCCGGAAACGCGGGCAAGGTCCCTCAGGTCTACACCCGGAATTGGGGCAAGGGTCGCGTCTTCTACTCGGCTCTCGGGCACGTGCGCAACGTGTTCGCCATCCCCGAAGTGACCGAGATCCAGCGCCGTGGCATGCTCTGGGCGGCCAAGGGCGTCGGTCTCTAGCCGCTTCCTTCCGCACAAACAAAAGCCGGACGGCGCCAAGCGCCGCCCGGCTTCCCTTTTCTTGGGAGCCCTACTCCTTGACCTCGACCATCCCCACGTCGATGTACTGCCCGCCCGCGGTCTGGCGGCAATGTACCGCCATGAAGTTGGCGCCGGTCCGTAGGGTCGCTCTCGCGGCTTCGGTGATCGGCAGCGCCTCGTAGCTGGACAGGTAGCCGGAAACGCGGGCGGCGAGCACCCCGTTGATGTACACCTCGGCCCCCTCGTCGTGGTGGATCCACAGTTGCAGGCGCTTGTGGTCGCACTCCGGAAGCGGGAAGGTGCGCCGAATCCAGATGTCCGGCGTCTCCCATTTGGTCCGCACCGACGTGCCAGGCGTCTCTTCCCTTCCGAACCCACCATGGCCGACGCCCCAACGCGTATCGTCGTACTTGGTGGAGGTCCAGTCGCTCGGCGGTTGCTCGGTCGTGTAGCGCCACGCGTGACCCTCGCACTGGGACGACCGCATGACGTGCTCGACCTCGGCCGGGCAGGGGAACGGAGCCCAACCCTTGGCGCGGGTTCGGTCGCGCGACGTCCATTTCCGCACCACGTCGGCGTCGTAGAGCATCCTCAAGAAGACGCCGCCCACGACGGGTCGGGCGTGCATACCGGCCTCGAGGCCGGTGTGCGTCCAGTACCAGTCGCTCATCGGCTCGCGGTCCGTCGTGTCGTTCAGGTACTGCCAGACCGGCGTGAGCAGGGCGCGGAAATCGCGTTCGTCCCCAAGCGTCGCGGTCCAAAGAATCCAGTCGGCCTTCGTGTACACCTTGCGGCTGTCGAGCGGCAATCCGTAGGGGTTCAGGTTACGGCGGTAGAACCGCATCTCCTTCGCCTTCACCTCTTCGGGGAAGAGGTCCAGGCCCAAGATGTGGTCCCAAACCAGGTTGTACTTCTGGCTCCAACTGCCTGGACGGTCGAACGAGAGCCGGTAGTGATCGCCGTCGTCGGCCTGCTGCATCCACTGCTCGGCATACGATTTGGCCAGGTTGCGGTACGTCTCGGCCTGGTCCTTTTCGCCGCGCGCCGCGCAAAGCTGCGCGTAGGCGCCGAGCGCCACGATCGCCTTGGCCGACAGGTTCACGTTGTGCGCCAGGTGGCCGGCGAAGTCGTCGGTGCAGAGTTGGTTCTCCGGGTCGTAACCCTTCGCCTTCAGGAACTCGGCCCAACGCTGCACCAGCGGCCAGTAGCGCCCCGCGAAGTCGGCGTTCCCCTCGAACTTCGCCAGGGCAGCCAGGAGGATGATCGCGTTGCCCGTCTCCTCGACCGGCATCTGGTTCTCCTCGGTCTGCTCGCCACCGCCGTAGACCTGGCCGGTGGCGCGCGGGTAGACGCCCAAGTCGTGCGGCGCGAACGGCCAAGGCCAACGGTTGGACGCGGCGTAATCCATCAGCGGCGCCAGCATCGCCTTCGCCAGCGAGGGGCTAAGGAGCAAAAACTGCGGCGCCATCGGGTAGATGACGTCCATCGTGCCGACGCAACCGTTGCTGGTGTTCTCCTTCGGAAAGAGCAGCGGCTGTCCGTTGGCGTCCGCCACAAGCCCGTTCCCACCCGTGCACTGCCGGTAGGCCAGAGCGCCAAGCTGCGCGTATTTGGGACCGCCTGCCTTCTCGAGGTCCGCACAAAGCTCCGCGTCGAACGCGGCGCAACGTTCGGCAAGCGAGGAAAACTCCTTTTCGCTCACCTCGAGCAGCTTCGCCGCGTCCATGCCGTTTCGACGCCAGTAGGGCGGCAACGACTTGCTGAAGTAACAGATGGCCGCCACCGGGTCGTAGGCGAGCATCATGTGACGGGAGGTCGGCTTGGCGCCGACCTTGCCCAGGCCGATGACGTGCGCCAGCACCGGAGCGACCTTGGCGGCCTTCGGGGTGGAAAGCTCGTCCTCCTTGGGCAACGTGCCATCGCCGATGAACGCCTTCTCGCACGCCGAAGCTTGGGCGACCGCGGCCCGCACGCCCGGCGCCTTGGGGGCCGCGGCGTACAGGTGTCCCCAATCGATCCGGCAGTTATCCCCTTTGCGCACAAGCTGGGGCTGGTCGACCGTGCCCGTGCGAAGGCAGGTCAAGCCCTTCGCCTTCGGACGATCCCACTCCACCTCCTGGTCCGGCTGGTCCACCGCGATCTCGGGCGAGGCCGCCAGATAGACGCTCACCTCGTGCTCCTTGCCGTCCCGGCTCGCCGCCGTCCAGATCACGTAGGTGACCGGCCGCGAGTAGACGTCAAGGTCCTCCGGAAGCGCCGGCGTCATGAAGGTAAGCGCGATCTCGACCGGCCCGGCGAACGTCGCCACGGTCCGGGTCGGCGTTACCGTAAGGCTCGTCTGATCCAGAGGATGGACCCCACTGGGTTCGTCGCCCAGCAACCGGTACGTTTCGCCGTCCACGCGAACCAGACAGGTCAACCGATGAACGCTGCCGGTCCAGTGCGTCGTCGGGACCTCGGTCAGTTTGTCGGCGCGCGACCAGATGCTGAAGTAAGGGTCGCAGACGACCAAGGGAACCGCAGGCGGACGGAGGCCGCCACCAGGTCCGTGGGCCGTAATCGAGAGAGCGGCGATCAGACTAGGCAGACAACTCATCGGACAATCCCTGTTTGAAGCTCCGGACCCGGCACGCGGCCCTTGCGTCTCCAGGCGCATCGTCAGGAGCATACCGCGGAGGCGACGGCGATCCGCGCGTCTGACCAAGGCAAAGAAACGGGTTCGCAGCGACGCGCGTCGCCGCCCGTGGCCCGCGGGCGGTCAAAAGCCAGCAGGTATGCTCAGATGTTCATGAGCCTTTTGCAGGTCATCCCCCTGGGAGGATCCGGCGAGATCGGCAAGAACTGCACCGTCATCCGCCAAGATGACGAGATCGTCGTTATCGACGCGGGGCTTTCCTTCCCCAACGACGAGCAGTACGGCATCGATATCGTCGTCCCAGACTTCACCTACCTTGTCGAGAACAAAGAGCTTGTCAAGGCCGTTTTCCTAACCCACGCCCACGAAGACCACGTCGGGTCGCTTCCGATGTTGATGGCGTCGCTGGGCTGCCCCGTCTACGCCACTCCCTTCACCGCCGCGATGGTACGCGCCAAGAACGACGAGCGCAACCGCGACGTGGAGATGGACATCCGCGAGATGAAGCCGGGCGACAACGTGCAGTGCGGCGCCCTGAACGTCGAGTTTGTCCGGGTCACGCACTCCGTTCCCGAAACATGCAGCGTTGCGGTCCACACCGAGTACGGCGTGGTGCTGCTAACCTCCGACTTCAAGTTCGACTTCACGCCGGTCGACGGCAAGATGACCAACGTGACCCGGTTCACCGAGTTGGGGCGCGAGGGCGTGTTGCTCCTGCTGAGCGACTCCACCAACGCCGACCGAAAGGGTTGGGGTCCGAGCGAACGGACGGTGAGCAGCGGCCTTCGCCAGGCGTTCCTCAACGCGCCGGGGCGAGTGCTCATCACCACCTTCGCCAGCAACGTCCACCGCATGCAGCAGGTGCTCGACGTGGCCGCCGAGACCGGGCGCCGCGTGGCCGTGGCCGGCCGCAGGATGGAATCGACGCTGGAGATGGCCGCACGACTGGGCTACATCCAGGTCCCCAAAGGCGTCTACGTCCGGCTGGACGAGATCGCCAAGTACCCGCCCCAAGAGCTGGTCATCCTCACGACCGGCAGCCAGGGCGAGCCCATGGCGGCGCTTAGCCAGATGTCGCGCGAGGAGTACTCGCGCATGCGCATCGTGGAGGGCGACACCATCGTCTACTCGGCCCGCCCGATCCCCGGCAACGAGTCGGCGATCTGGCGGACGGTCAACCGGCTGTACAAGATGGGCGCGCACGTGGTGGCCGACGAGGATAACCCGATCCACGTCTCCGGGCACGCCTACCAGGAGGAGCTTAAAATGATGGTGAACCTCACCCGCCCCTTCTACCTGGCGCCGATCCACGGCGAGCCGCGCCACCAGAGCATGTACCTGGACATGGCCCGCGCCATGGGTTACCCGGAGCACCGCATCTTCTGCCTTTCCAACGGCATGTCGCTCTGCCTGGACGACCGCAAGGCGTGGTTGGGCGAGGAGGCGCCGTGGGGCGAAGCGTTGCTAGACCAGCAGAACGGCGACGGGGTACAGCCGCAGGTCATGCGCGAACGCACGGCGCTCGGACACGACGGCGTTCTGGTGGTCTCGCTCGGCATCGACTTCGAGATGGGAACGCTGGTCCGCGAGCCGTCCATTGTCAACCGCGGATTCTCCGGTTCGCAGGAGACGATCGACCAAGCGTGCAACCAACTCGCCTCGGACCTTAGGGCGATGTCCCCGGCGGACCGCAAGAACCTTGAGGTCGTCGAGAAGTCGGTGAACGAGGTCGTCAAGCGCGTGGTGCAACGCAAGTCGCAGCAGCGCCCGCTGATCATCCCGATCGTCGCCAACGAACGCGCCTGAGACGCGATCCGCCACGCATCTTCGTAGGATGGAGATGTGGCGGCACGGTTTCTCACGCTCCTGGTCTTCTGCGGACTGAGCCTGGCGGCCGGCGCGCTCGGCTCGGTCTGGACCTCGTCTTCGATCCCCACCTGGTATGCGGGGTTGGTCAAACCCGCCTGGAACCCGCCCAACTGGGTGTTTGCGCCCGTGTGGACGGCGCTCTACCTGCTGATGGGGGTGGCCGCGTCTCTGGTCTGGTTCCGGTCATCGACGGCCGCAGGCCCGGCGCTCGCGCTTTTCGTCGGGCAACTGATGCTCAACGCGGCCTGGTCGTGGCTCTTCTTCGGCCTGCGGCGCCCCGATTGGGCCTTCGCGGAGTTGGCGGTGCTCTGGATCGCCATCGCGGCCACCGCCCTTGCGTTCCACCGCCACAGCCCGGTCGCGGCTTGGCTTCTCGCGCCCTACCTCGCGTGGGTCAGCTACGCGGGCACGCTGAACTACGCCATCTGGCGCCTGAACCCGAGCGCAGGGCCCTGACGCAATGAGGGCCGGGGCCGCATCGGCGCCCGGCCCTCCGTCGCCTACTTGCCGACGGCCTTCGCCATCACTTTGAAGACGTCGGTGTTGTTCACGTACTTGCCACGCACGGGGTCCGTGTTGACCGCGAGCTCAATGAACTCGCTCGCGCCCGCGCCCCGGGCGTAGAGGGGTACGAGGCTGTTCGTGTGGTCGTTCGTGTTGTAGCGCAGGCCGGGCATCTTGCCCTTGCCGTTGTTCACGATCGCCTGGAACGGGTCGGTGTTGGAATCGGGGCCCCACAGGCAGCCGGTCTCGTGGTCGGCCGTCACGATGACCAGGTTCTGCGCCCATCCGCCGTGCGACTTCACCCAGTTCGACACCGTCTCAACCGCACGGAAGAAGCCCTCGGCCTCCTCGATCATGCGACCCGGCTGGTTGGCGTGGTTCGCCCAGTCCACCGCGCCCCCTTCCACCATCAGGAAGAAGCCCTTCTCGTTCTTGGAGAGGAGGTTCAGCGCACCGGAGGTCATCGTCGCCAGCGACGGCACGTTCTTGTTCATCGGATCGCCGTAGGCCGGGGCGACCTTGATGTCCTCGGCGTTCACCTTGCCGTCGCCGTTCCAGTCCTTCGTGCCGCGGCCCTGCTGGAGGGTCGCCGAGGCCTGGGCCGTGCCGATGAGCCGCGTGCAGCCCATCATGTCGAGCTGGCCCTTGGCGAGCGCCTGGAAATCCGCCTTCGTCTCGATGAGCCGAACCTTGCCCCATGTGGCCGCGGGGGTCGTGAAAAGGGCGCCGCCCACGTAATTTGCCGAGCCCATCTTGGCAAGCCGCTTGCCGTTATCGTCGTACCACGGGTGGCCGGAGCCCATGATCACGTCCACGCCGCTCCGCTCGGCCATCTCCTGGGCGATACCCGCGTAGTCGTTGCGGGTCTTGTTGTGCGCCACCATCCCGGCGGGGGTCGCATGGCTCCACGGCACCGTGGTGATGACGCCGGTCGCCTTGCCCAAGCTCTTGAACACCTGGTGGACGTTGTCAAGAGGTTTGCCCATGTCGGACCATCCGATGGCGTTGTTGAACGTCTTCACCCCCGTCGCCAGCGCCGTGGCGGCCGCGGCCGAGTCCGTGCACGTGGCCACCAGCCACGCGTAGCGGTCGGCTTTGTCCCATGCCTTCTCCGGCGAGTAGACCAGGTTCGGGTCCTGCTGGCCGGTCGTCTGCGGCTTGGAGGAGCGGTTCAGCGGATAGGTGGAGGCGGCCAGATGGAGCCACCCCTTGCCGTCGAACACCTCCTTTCCGTAGCGGCCTTCGTACATCGCCGCTGCTGCGTAGGCGTTGAAGCCCGTGCCGTCGGCGATCATCAGGATCACGTTCTTCGCCGGTTTGGCGGCGAAGGCTCCGGTGGCGGCAACGGCGACGAGCGCCATCGCGGCGAACGAACGACGAGTGTGAATTCGCATGACCCGAATTATGTCCACCCTCGCCTGCCGGGAGGCGCCCCTGCGGGCCGTTCGAACAACTAAGGTTAGGTTAAGGCGCCAGCGCCGCGCTCCCGCGCGTAAGCAGCGGCTTCAGGTACTTGCCGGTGTACGACTCGGTGACCGCGGCCACCTGCTCCGGCGTTCCCGAGGCGACCACGCGGCCGCCGCCGTCCCCGCCCTCCGGACCGAGGTCGATCACCCAGTCCGCCGTCTTGATGACGTCCAGGTTGTGCTCGATGACCAGCACCGTGTTCCCCTGGTCCACCAGCTTGTGAAGCACCTCCAGGAGCGCGCGAACGTCCGCGAAGTGCAGCCCCGTGGTCGGCTCGTCCAGGATGTAGAAGGTCGAACCGGTGGCGCGCTTGCTCACCTCGGTCGCCAGCTTCACGCGCTGCGCCTCTCCCCCCGAAAGCGTCGTGGCGGGCTGCCCCATATGCAGGTAACCCAAGCCAACCTGTTCCAGCGTCTCCAGCTTGCGCGCGATCTTGGGGATCGGACGGTAGAACTCGGCCGCCTCCTCGATCGTCATCTCCAGCACGTCGGCGATGCTCTTCGCCTTGTACTTGACGTCGAGCGTCTCGCGGTTGTAGCGCCGCCCCTTGCACACCTCGCACGGAACGTAGACGTCCGGCAGGAAGTGCATCTCGATCTTGATGATGCCGTCCCCTCGGCACGCCTCGCACCGCCCGCCCTTCACGTTGAAGCTGAAGCGACCCGGCCGATAGCCCCGCATCTTCGCGTCGGGGGTCTTCGAGAAGAGGTCGCGGATCATGTCGAACGTGCCGGTGTAGGTGGCCGGGTTGCTGCGCGGCGTGCGGCCGATCGGCGACTGGTCGATGTCGATCACCTTGTCGAGCTGGTCCACGCCCTCGATGGAGTCGTGCGGCGCCCATGTGCCGCGCGTGCCGTACACCTCGTACATCAGGCGCGGGAAGAGCGTGTCTTGCACCAGCGTGCTTTTGCCGCTCCCGCTCACGCCGGTGACGCACACGAAAAGCCCCAAAGGGATCGCCACGTCGATCCCTTTGAGGTTGTTGCCCTGAGCGTTGCGGACTACGAGCCAGCCGTTCGACATGGCATACACTAGTCTACTCCATTGTCCACCGGAGGCGGCACAACCAGACCGGAAGAAGCTACTTCGTCCGCAGCCAAACGGCCATCTCGTTGGCCCCCCGGTGACACCAGGCGTAGTACGGGATCGCCTTCAGGCGCGCCCCGTTCTCGGCCTGCAACGTCACCGAAGTGACGCCCCGCAGCAGGTCGGGCTCCGCGGTGGCGACCATCGTCACCTTGCCGCTCAGCACCGCGTTCAACACGCCGGTCGGGTTGTCCGCTCCCTCGGCGCAGTAGACGAGCGGCCCGCGCTCCACCGCGAACCGATCCACGTCGGCCTTCACCATTGGGTTGGCTGCAACCCGCCGCACGGGCATATCGAGTTCGAGTTCAACCCGGTCGCCCGGTTCCCACCGCCGCTTGATCGGCGCGTAACCGTTCTTCAGCTTGACCTCAACCGCCTTGCCGTTCACGCTGAGCTTGTAGCCGGGCTTGGCGCCGTCGTCGTAGCGGTACAGGTCGCTGGGCATCGGCTGGTTGCGCACCCAGCCCGGGATGCGCACGTTCACCGTGAACTCCGCGGCACGCTCCGGCGAGATCGCGATCGAGACCTTGCCCTCCCAAGGGTAGCGCGACTGCTGCTTCACCTGGACAGGAAGGTCGCCCAGCTTCAGCGAGGCGCCGCCGCCGATGAACAGGTTCACGAACAGGTCGCTTCCCTTCTGCGCGTAGACGAAGCCGGCGATGGAGGGGATGAACCGAACGTCGTTCACCGGGCAGCACGAGCATCCGAACCAGGGGGAACGCTCGCTGGCGCCGTGGTTGAAACCGTCCTTGCCGTCGCTCTCTAGCGGGTTCGGGTAGAAGAACGTGTCGCCCGAGAACCCGACGCCCGAGATGAAGCCGTTGTACAGGATGCGTTCGAGCACGTCCACGTACTTCGCGTCGCCGTGCAGCAGGAACATGCGCTGGTTCCACAGCGCATTGGCGATGGCCGCGCAGGTCTCGTTGTACGCCTTGTTGGGCAGCTCGTAGTCCGTCCCGAAGCCCTCGATCCCGGCCGTCGCGCCGATGCCGCCCGTCAGGTAGGTCTTGCGGCTCGCCACGTTCTCCCAGAGCGCGTCCACGGCGCGCAAAAACGCCTTGTCGCCCGTGAGCGCGGCAACGTCGGCCATCGCCGAGTACATGTATGCGGACCGGACCGAGTGACCCTGCGCCGTGGTCTGCTGAGTCACAGGTTTGTCGTCGGAGTAATAGGTGGAACCCAACGAGCCGCCCGGGATCTCGTACTTGCCGTTGCCTCGGCAGTTGAGCAGATACTTCGCCAGATCCAGGTACTTGCGATCAGCGGTCGCCCGGTAGAGCTTGACCAGGCCCAATTCGACCTCCTGATGGCCGGGCGCGATCTCGAGCTTGCCGGGTCCCCAGGTCTCCGCGACCAGGTTCGCGCTCTTGATCGCCACGTCCAAAAGCGTGCGCTTCCCGGTGGCCTGAACGTGCGCCGCGGCCGCCTCGTAGAGGTGGCCCAGGTTGTACAGCTCGTGGCTGTCCTGGCCGGGGGTCTGCGCGCCGCGCTCGTTGAGCCAACGATCGCGCCCGGCCCGCGGGCTACCGCTCTTGAGCGTGCGGGCGGTGTAGAGGTAGCCGTCCGGCTCCTGCGCCGCAGCGATCTTGGCGATCAAGCCGTCCAGGTACGCGTCCAGCTTGGGGTTCGGCCCCATCGCCAGGATGTAGGACGCGCCCTCGATCACCTTGAAAACGTCGGAGTCGTCAAAGGGGCTGCCCTGGAACTCGCCCTGCTCCAAACCGCCCGCGCGGGCGAAGTTGGCGATGCGCCCGGTCTCCTCGCACTTCTGAAAGGCGTACCAGACCGTTCGCTCT
>CAZIIS010000003.1:46835-59249 GCA_964539295.1 uncultured Fimbriimonadaceae bacterium
CGATTGGTATCGAAGCGGGGCGACCAGAACACGTCATCGACCTGCACCGAGGTGAAGGGAACCGGCTGGACCGGGTAGTCGGCAGAAGGCTTGAGAGCACACATGGTGGTTAAGAGGGCGGCGCTGAGCATGGTCAGCACCTATCATATCGTGCCGCCGCGCTGCCCGGCTCATGGGCAGTTGACGGTACGTTCCTTTTACCGGAAGTGCCGCAAGCTCACGGCCCACCAGCCCTACAGCGGACAGGGCGTCCGGGGCTGTCGGCGGGTGATCGGCACTCCGATCGACTCAAGACCGTTCAGGTAGCGCGACGTCGGCGAGTCAGTCGCAAGGAACTGATCCAGCGTTCCCTGGTTCACCACGCGGCCGCCGTGTTCGCCGGCGCCCGGACCGAGGTCGATGAGCCAGTCCGCGGCGCGCATCGTGTCCTCGTCGTGCTCCACCACCAGAACCGTGTTGCCCAGGTCGCGAAGCCGTACCAACGTCTCAATCAACCGGTGGTTATCGCGCTGGTGCAGTCCGATGCTGGGCTCATCGAGCACGTAAAGGCAGCCCATCAGCCCCGAGCCGATCTGCGTCGCCAGGCGAATGCGCTGCGCCTCGCCACCGGCCAGCGTGATGGCGTTGCGGTCAAGGGTCAGGTAACCAAGCCCGACGTCCTTCAGGAAGCGCAACCTCGCCTTGATCTCCTTCACCACCCGCGTGGCGATCGTACGCTGGCGCTCGCTAAGCTGGTCCATCACCCCGTCGAAGTACTCGAGCGAATCGTCCACCGAGAACGCCGTGACCTCGGCGACGTTGCGCCCGGCCAGCTTGACCGCCAGCACCTCGGGCTTCAGCCGCAAGCCGCCGCAGACCGGACACGGCTTGGTGCTCATGTACTGCTCCAGGTCCGCCTTGACCCACTCGCTTTCCGTCTGGTCGTATCGCTTGCGCAGCACGGAGACGACGCCGTCCCACTTCGTCTCGAACTGCCGCTCGCCCCGGCTGTACCGTACGGAGACGGTCACCGGGTCCGGCAGGCCGTTCATCACGGCATCCCGGACCTCCGGCGGCATCTCGCGCGCGGGACGATGGGCGTCGAAGCCGGTCGCGCGTCCCACCGCGTCCAACACCTCCGGCCACCACTCCTTCGCCTCGCCGCTCTTGTACACGAACGGGGCGATCGCCCCTCGCCGCAACGGGCGGCTCGGGTCGGGGATGATCAGGTTGGGATCGAACTCGGTCTTCGTGCCAAGCCCGGTGCATGACGGGCAGGCGCCGTAGGGGGCGTTGAAGCTGAAGACCCTCGGCTCCAACTCCGGCATGCTGAAGCCGCACTCGGCGCACGAATAGTGCTCGCTAAATAGCTGGTCGGTCCACTCCTCCTGTTGCACGCCGGGCCCCGATGGCGGCTGGTGGCTCAGGTTCACCAACCCCTTGCCCATCTTCAAAGCGGTCTCCACCGAGTCCGACAGCCGCCGGTCCACGCCTTCCTTTATAACCAAACGGTCAACCACGACCTCGATGGTGTGGACCTTGTACCGGTCCATCGGGATGTCGTCGGTCACCTCGTACATGCGGCCATCCACCCGGACGCGCACGTAGCCGGCCTTCTGGATCTCCTGCAGCTCCTTCTTGTACTCGCCCTTTCGTCCGCGCACAACCGGCGCCAACACCTGCACCTTCGTGCCCTCGGGCAGCGCCATCGCCACGTCAACCACTTGGTCAGTCGACTGCCGCTCGATGGCGGTGCCGCAGTTGGGGCAATACGGCACGCCGGCGCGCGCGAAGAGGATGCGCAGGTAGTCGTAGATCTCGGTCACGGTGCCGACCGTGGAGCGCGGGTTGCGGCTGGCGCTCTTCTGGTCGATGGAGACGGCCGGCGAAAGCCCGTCGATGTAGTCGACGTCCGGCTTGTCCATCTGCCCGAGGAACTGGCGGGCGTAGGCGCTGAGCGACTCCACGTACCGCCGCTGCCCCTCGGCGTAGATCGTGTCGAACGCCAACGAACTCTTCCCCGAGCCGCTGAGGCCGGTGATCACGACCAACTTGTCACGGGGGATCTCCACCGTGATGTTCTTGAGGTTGTTCTCGCGCGCCCCGACGACGACGATCTTGTCCTGGCCCATGACTTGCCGCCATTCTACTCCGAAACATGTAGACAACCGTGGCTTATTACTGCCCCCCGTTTCGGGCCAAATCGGGTACACCCAGCGCGTGACGCCCGTCGTGATCGCGTTCGGATCGAACCTGGGAGACCGCGAGTCCGCCATCGCCAAGGCGCTCCGCGAACTCGACGGCCCGCTTCAGGCGATCCGCGTGAGCAGTCTCTACGAGACCGAGCCGCTTTTGGTCGGCGACCAACCCCCGTTCCTCAACGGCGCCCTGCTCGCCGAAACAGAGCTCGGCCCGCGGGCGCTACTGGCGTTGCTGAAGGCCACGGAACTCAAGCTGGGCCGGCGCCCGCGCGAGCGCTACGGCCCCCGCGAGATCGACCTGGACCTGATCGTCTACGGGTCGCTGATCCTCCGCTCGACCGCCGGCGCGACGCTGGCGCTGCCGCACCCAAGGCTCGCCGAGCGACGCTTCGTGCTCGAACCGCTCGTCGAGGTCGCGCCCGACCTCGTCGTTCCCGGCATGGGGACGGCAACGGATCTGCTTCGCAATCCGTCCGTCCTATCGCAAGACGTACAAAAGGTGACGCATGCCCCAATTCGCCTACCGCGGCCTTGATGCGCGCAATCAACCGCAGTCCGGCGTGATCGACGCCCTCACGGAGGACGAGGCGATCCGCCGGTTGGCCGGTCAAGGCCTGCGCGTTCAGAGCCTGACGCGCGCCGTGCAAGCCCGTCTGAATCCGCCGCTTCGCCAGTCCGCACGCCCGGTCGAGCGCCCAGCGTTCGCCGAAGCGAAGCCGGCCAAGGTCGCGCCCGTTCCCAAGCTCGGGATCGTCCGCACCAGGCGCTGCAAGGACCGCGTTCGGTTCTTCGCGTTCACGCAACTGGCGAACCTGCTTCAGGCCGGCGTCTCCCCGGCGGACGCTTGCCAACAGGTTTCGGGCAGGACGAGCCACCCGGATATGGCGAAGGCGCTGCAGGCGATGGCCCGGCACGCGGCCGCCGGGGGAAGCTTGGCGGACGCGATGGACTCCTACATCGACCTGTTTGAGCCCGGCCAAGCGGGCGCGGTTCGGGCCGGCGAGCAGGGCGGCTACACCTGGGAGGCGTGTGAGAAGGTGGCCAACCAGTTGCAGAGCGTCATGGGGCTTCGCCGCGTGTACTGGTGGGTGGCCCTGCTCATCAACGGCACGCTGCTCTCGATCCCGATGGTGCTTGTGGCCGGCGTGGGCATCGACCGCGCGGCGGCCACCATCAACACGGAGGGAGACATGTTCCGCGGGGTGCGGGCGCTGGGTTCCGGAGTCGTCGAAGGAACCCTCGGGCCGATCGGCTGGGTCACCCTGCCGTGCGTCGCGGTCTACTACGTGGCCCGTGTCCTCCTCTACCGGACCGAGTCGCTGGCCTTCCGGCATCGGCTCGCGGCGCACGCCCCCGTTTTCTCTCGCCGCTGCGCGATGGAGTCGAACGGCACGTTCACGTGGCACCTGGACCGGCTTCAGCGAGCGGGCATCGCCCCGCGCGAATCCTGGGCGCTGGCCGCGCGGGCCGTCCCCAACCTCACGTGCGCGCTCGCCTTGGCGGACTCGGGCGATCGGATGTCGGACACAACCAAGCTGTCCGAGGCGGCGCGAAACGCGAAGACGCTTCCGCCCGACTACGCGGCGCTGCTGGAAACGGGCGAGGCGACGGGGACGGTTTCCCAGGCCCTGGGCCATGCCGGCGCCATGTGCGAGCAGGAGATGAGGGAGGCCGACGCCAAGCTCAAGTGGCGCTCCGGCTGTTGGGCGGTGCTGGTGATGGTCGGCGGAAGCGCCGTGCTCTACGCCCTCTTCATGCGGGGCTACGTCGACGCCTGCTTCAAGCACATATTGGGCGACTAGTCTTCCTCGATCTCCTCGATGGGCGGCCGCTCGGCGTCCTGCCCCAAAAAGGCGTTCTCGTAGTGCCGAAGCCCGTCGCGATCGATGGCGATGAGGTCGTAGCGAACCGCCCGCTCAGGGCCGCCGACGGAGTGCAGGTACTCGGCCGCGGCGCGGTCGAACCTCCGCACCTTCGTCGGGCCGACGGCCTCCTCAGGTTTCTGGTAGTCGGTCCGGCGGAGCTTCACCTCGACCAACACCAGCACCTCGCCGTCCAGGGCCACCAAGTCGATCTCCCCCGAGCGGGTCTTCACGCGACGCGCAACCACCGTGTACCCCTTGTCCAGCAGGTACGCCGCCGCGCGGTCCTCCCCTTCGCTTCCTAGTCGTCGAAGACCAAGCGGCACTGCCCCCCCATTTCACCCGCCCGGTCGAGCAACGCCTCCCGAACGGGCGAGAACGAACGACGATGGATCGGACACGGGCCGAGGAGCTTGAGCGCTTCGAGGTGCGCCGGCGTCGGATAACCGAAATGCAGTTCGAAACCGTATCCCGGGTACTGCTTGGCAGCCTCGCGCATGATCGCGTCCCGACAGGTCTTGGCCAAGATCGAGGCGGCGGCTATCGCCGCGTACTTGCCGTCCCCTTTCACGACGGCGCGCAGCGAACAACCGCCCCAAAGCGGCACGCGGTTACCATCGATCAGGGCGCCATCGGGAACCACGCCGAGGGCGTCCAGCGCCCGCGACATCGCCGCGAGGCTCGCATGCAGGATGTTGAGCCGGTCGATCTCCTGCGGCTCGGCGGCCTCGACGGCCCACACGGCCTCCTTTCGGATGCGCACCGCCAGCTCCTCGCGCCGATGCGGCGAGAGCTTCTTGGAGTCGTTGATGCCGGCGACATCGAAGCCGTCCGGTAGGATCACGGCTGCGGCGACCACCGGCCCCGCAAGCGGACCGCGCCCAGCCTCGTCCACGCCGGCCACACCCGGCGTCATCGCAAGGTCAGCCATGGCGTTCATTATGCAACAGCCAGTTGGCCTAGGAATCGTTGACAGGCCCCATTCGGTCGCCTCATAATGATCGGCTAGGTGGCGGATGTAGCTCAGGGGCTAGAGCGCCTGACTGTGGCTCAGGAGGTCGTGGGTTCGAGACCCATCTTCCGCCCCAATCCTTTCCCGTAAGGCAGGTTGATGAAGGCTTCGCACGCCGGACAAGCCCCTCTCAGCCCATCTGCGGCCGAGAGACTCCGGCATACCCTCGCGACCCACCCCCCTCGACGCATCTTCGCCCCGGCCCGCGAGCACCTGGGCGACATCGTAAACGTCACCGGCCCGCTCCTCGAACTGCGGCGCCTTTTCCCCGACGCCCACATCGTCGCCGAAGTCGGAGAACGCGGCAAGGACCTGCTGGACAACAACCCCGCCTTCGACGAGCTGTGGCTTCGGCCGACCCACCAAGGTGTGGCGGGCAAGCTCGCCTTCGCGCGAAGGTTGCGCAGCCGGCGCTTCGACTTGGCCGTGCTGCTCGACGATTCGAACGACCTGGTGTTGCACGCATGGCTCGGCGGCATACCGCGCCGAGTCGGCATCTGGCGCGGCCGCCGGTTCGGCCGGCTCTACACGGCCTGCGTACCGCTGATGGCCGATCGCCATGAGGTGCGCGACAACTGCCGCGACCTGCTCCACCTTCTCGGAAGCCAAGCCGAAGACCTTCGGCCGGTTTTGTTCCCCAGTCGTCAGGACCGCCTTGACGCCGACGGCGCGTTGCGAAAGGCGCTGGGAGGCGACCCGGGCGGCCCAATCGTGGGCGTTCATCCCGGCGCCAGCGAGCCGCGGCGCCGCTGGGACCTCGATCTGCTCGCGGCGGTCGTAGACGGCCTGGCCAAGAGCGGCGCGCGTCCCCTACTCGTCGGCGGTCCGGCCGATCAACCCCTCGTCGACGACCTCGCCGCGCGGACCGCCTGCCGCCCGGCCCGGCTCACCCGGCCGCTGCGTTTGCTGCCCTTTGCGTGCCTGCTCGGCCGGCTTGATCTGCTCGTTTGCGGCGACACCGGACCGATGCATATTGCAGCGGCGATGGACACGCCGACCGTAGCGGTGTTCGGCCCCAGCGTGCCCGTCCACACCGGTCCCTGGGGGTCGCGTCACGCCCTTATCAAAGGCGATTGCACCAGCCTGAAGCGCGACTGCCAAAACTGCGATGGCCGCTGCATGCGGTCGGTTCCGCCGGAGCACGTGCTCGATGCCGCGCTCAAACTACTGGGATCAAGCCGTTGCGTATTCTAATCGTCCGCCAAGATGCCCTCGGCGACCTCCTTTTGACCACGCCGGTCTACCGCGCCCTCAAAACGGCGCATCCGGAGGCCCGTTTGACCGTGATGAGCGCGCCGCAGTACCGGGAGGTACTCGCAGGCAACCCGAACGTGGACGAACTGAGCCCAACTTCGCGCCACCCGGGCGTGTGGGGTGCGCTGCGCATGGCTTCGACGCTGCGACGGAAACGTTTCGACGCGGCGCTGCTGCTCAAAACCCGCTCTGGCGACCACACGTTGCTGGCGCGGCTGGCCGGCATCCCCGTGCGGGTCGGCAGCACGGAGCGCATCTACGGCCGGCTGCTCACCCACAACCTCATTGGCGACCTGCCCGAGACAATGCACGAGGTGCGACGGAACCTCGCGCACGCGCAAGCCGCCGTCTCGGCTCCTCTCGCGGAGTTCCCACTTGAACTGGAGCCGGGCCAGGGCGCGACCTCCGAAGCCAAGCGGTTGGTCGGAGACGGCCCTCTCGTTGGGATCGTTCCGACCACCGGTGGCAGCGAGCCCGCGTGGCCATCGGCGCGGTACGCCGAGGTTGCGTCCTCGCTCGTCGATCGGTACGGCGTACGCTGTGTGGTGACCGGCGCGCCGGGCGAAGAGGCCGTCGCCGAAGAGGTCTGCGCCCGAGCGGGCCGCGGCGTCTTCTCGCTGGCCGGGCGCCTTGGGCTTCGCGAACTCGCCGCGGTGCTCGGGCGTTGCCGAGCGACGGTTTCCGGCAGCACTGGAGCCATGCACGCCGCCGTCGCTCAGGGAGTGCCGAGCGTCATGCTCTGCACGATGGCCGATTACCCCGTGAGGTCCGTGCGTTGGGGCCCGTGGAAGGTCGATTCCGAAACCGTGCTTCCACCGGGCCCCGCGATGGACCCCCGACAGGCGGTCTCGACGGCCGCGGTGCTGGGTGCGTTCGAGCGGTTGTGGGAGCGGCTGCCGAAGGCTTAGCCCTCGATCGCCCGCAGCAGGCCGCGAATGTGGTTCGGAATCGAATGGTCGCGAACCGCCCGCACCCGGGCGTTGCGTCCCATCCGCTCCCTGTCCGACGGGTCCCCGGCGCAAGCCAAGAGCAGGGATGCCAACGCTTCCTCGGACCACTCCCGAACCTGGTAGCCGTTCTCCCCGTCAACCACCAAGTCCGCCGCGCCGCCGACCGCGCCCAACACGACCGGCATCCCCATGGACATCGCCTCGATGCCCGCGATGGACGAGCAGTCGGCCTTGGTGGGCAACGCGAAGAAGTCTGCCTCGCGTAGAACCGCCAACAGCCTTTCGCTTTGCGGTTCGACGCCGTTGAGGAATCGCACGTTGCCGTGGTCCTCCGCTTCGCGGGACGTCACGAAGGTGAAGCTCCAGTGGCGGAACTCCTCCCTCTGCGCGACAGCCTCGAGCAGGTCGCCGCCCTTACGGTAGAACTCCCCACCGACGAACGCCACCCTTGGCGCGGGGTTTCGCGGAGGCTCCTCCCGGACGAAGAGGTCGGTATCGACCGGGAGCGGGACCACGCTCACTTGGTCCTCGCGCGCGCCAAGTTCGCGTTTGATGCCGCCCGCGCACCAGTCGGAGGGGGCGATGAACGGGTGGCCGTCCCGAACCAACCGCCGGATGCGCGACTCCTGCAGCTTCATCCTGGTCGAGAGTTCTTTGCCGGCGTAAAGCCGCCGCAACTGCCTGGAGGCTGCGTCCCCGTACAAGGCGTACCGAAGCCCCAACCTACGCGGCAACAACGTCGCCTCGCCGAACGTTGCGACCAGAACGTTCCGATAGCCGGCCGCGTGTGCCGCTTGCGCCGCGCGCCGATAGGCGAGCGCCTTGCCCACGGTCCTCCAGCCGGGCGTGTTCAGGCGAGCGTAAAACCGCTCGGGCGGAAGAAAGCACACGTCGCGCACGTAACGCCCGAAATGCTCCTCCCACGTCTTCCTAACCGACCTCCAGCCCAGGAAGTCGGTACAGATCACGCCAAGTCGAACGTCCAACGGCTCTCCGTTTTGGTCACACATCGTGGATTACTTCCCCCCCTTCGAACGCCAGCCGTCGCCCGCCAGCACGCCCTCTTTTCTGGGGATGCGCTCCATCAGCTCCGTGACGGCGCGACGCGCGGTCACCCGACTATGGAGCACCGCGTAGGTCGCCTCGCAGATCGGCGCGGGCGTGCCGAGGCGCCTGGCCAGCCGGACTGCCACCTCGCAGGTAGGCACACCTTCCGCCACCTGGCCGATCTCGGCAAGCGCCTGGTTGAGCTCCTTCCCCTCGCCCAGCGCTCGGCCCACGCGGTAGTTGCGGCTGAGCCGACTGGTCGCGGTCGCGAACAGGTCGCCCACGCCCGCGATGCCCAAGAACGTATCGAGCCGGGCGCCCAGCGCCAAACCGATCTGCGCGACTTCGTTCAGCCCGCGCGCCATCAGCGCGCCCTTCGTGTTGTCCCCAAAGCCCAGGCCGTCCGAGATGCCCGCGCCGATCGCCAGCACGTTCTTCAGCGCGCCGGCAAGCTCCACCCCCTTCACGTCGTCGCTGATGTAGACGCGGTAGGTGGGGCACATGAAGGCGTCGCGGATGCGCGCTGCAGACGCCTCGTCTGTACAGGCGGCCACCGCCACGGTCGGGATGCCTTGGGCCAACTCCACGGCGAGATTGGGACCGCTCAGCACGCCGACGGTGGCCTCCGGAAACGCCGAGGCCACCATGTCCGACAGCACGCCGTCGGTCACCGCATTCAGCCCCTTGCTCGCCACGACGATCGGGCCTTCGCTCCGCACCCCCGGCAGCACCTCGTGCACCGCGGAGCTGGGAACGGCGATCACCACCATGTCGGCGCTCTCATGGCTTTCATCCAGCGTCGCGTACCGGACGCACTTGGGCAACAGGAAGCCCGGCAGGTAACGCAAGTTCTCGCGCCGAGCCTTGAGCGCCTCGACCCCTTCTGGGTCGCGCCCCAAAAGGAGCACGTCGTGCCCGTTGCGCCCCAGCAGAAGCGACAACGCCGTGCCCCAACTGCCCGCGCCGATCACGGTGACCTTCATCGAGGTGATTTTACTTGGATGCCCGGTCCTTCGGCTGGCAGGACCTTGCGTTGGCGTGAGGACCGGGGTATAGTTCCGCCTGAGGTCAAACTCGTTGGAGTGCCGTTGCACGGAGCTTCTCACGGGAAGTTGCGTAGAGCGGCAGTCGCAAGTTTGCCTCACCCGCATCGTGCGGATGTCAGTAATCAGTCTGGAGGCTTCTGACTCACATATGCCGCTGGATAAGGCTAGTAAAGAATCGATTGTAAAGGAGTTCGCGACCAAGGACGGGGACACGGGTTCGGCGGAGGTTCAGATCGCGCTGATGCAGTCCCGTATCGTTCAGATTACGGACCACCTGCGGTCGAACAAAAAAGACTTCCATTCGCGAATGGGACTGCTCAAGCTGGTCGGCAAGCGCCGCAGGCTGGAGGGCTTTCTGCGCGAGCGCGACATCAACGCCTATCGCGCGCTCATTCAGCGTCTCGGCATCAGAGAAGTGAAGCCTCGCTAGTAAGGAGGCTCAATGATCCACACCCACACCTTTGAGGTTGGGGGCAAAACCCTCAGCCTCGAAACGGGTCGTGTGGCAAAGCAGGCGGGCGGTTCCGTCCTTCTCGGGATGGGCGAAACCGTCATCCTTGCCACCGCGACCATGTCGAAGAGCGCCCGCGAGGGCATCGACTTCCTTCCCCTTGTTTGCGACTTTGAAGAGCGCAAATACGCCGTTGGCAAGATCCCCGGCGGCTTCATGAAACGCGGCGGACGCCCCTCGGAGAAGGCCGTCCTGATCAGCCGCCAGATCGACCGACCGATCCGACCCCTCTTCCCCAAAGGCCTGCGCAATGACCTTCAGGTGATCGCCATGGCCTTCTCCGTCGACCGGGACGTGCCGCACGACGTGCTGGCCATCACCGCCGCCGGCGCCGCGCTGGCGATCAGCGACATCCCGTTCAACGGTCCCGTGGCGGGCGTTCGCGTCGGCCACATCAACGGCGAACTGGTCCTCTTCCCCTCCAACACCGAATTGCTGGAATCCGACCTTGACCTGGTGGTCGCCGGACACAAGGGCGCCATCTCCATGGTGGAGTGCGGCGCCCAGGAGGTCAGCGAGGAGCTGATGGTCGAGGCGCTTGAGTTCGCCCACCAGGCCATCAAGGCGATCTGCATCGAACTCGAGAAGTTCGCCGCCGTCGCCGGCAAGCCGAAGCGCGAGATCGCCATCGCCGCAGTCGACGAGGACCTCGTCAAGGAGATCGAGTCCAACGAGGCCGAGGCCATCAAGGCCGGCATCTTCGACCCGGACAAGGCCAAGCGCGAGTCCGCCATGGACGAGCTTGCCAAGGAACTGATCGCCAAGTACGAAGCGATCTACGCCGAGAACGAGGAGAAGAAGAAGCAGCTTCCCGAGGCGATCGACAAGGCGATCAAGTACTTCATCCGCAAGACGATCATCGAGGACGGGAAACGACCGGACGGCCGCAAGACCACCGAGATCCGCCCGCTCGAGGCGGTCGCCGGTTTGCTGCCGAAGGTTCACGGTTCGGGGCTCTTCACCCGCGGCCAGACCCAGGTCATGAGCGTTGTCACCCTCGGAATGCCGAACGACGCGCAGATCATGGACACGCTGGACGTCGACGAGCCGGACAAGCGCTTCATGCACTTCTACAACTTCCCGCCGTACAGCGTGGGCGAAGTGCGAATGTTGCGCGGACCCGGCCGCCGCGAGATCGGCCACGGCGCTTTGGGCGAGCGCGCCCTGAAGCCGATGGTGCCGCTGGACGACCCGGACTTCCCGTACACCGTGCTGATCATCAGCGAGGTGCTCGAGTCGAACGGCTCTTCCTCCATGGCGTCGGTCTGCGCCGCCACCCTGGCTATGCTCGACGCGGGCATCCCCCTGAAGCGGCCGGTCGCCGGCATCGCCATGGGCCTGATGACCGACGGCAAGAAGTACAAGGTCCTTACCGACATTCAGGGCGTCGAGGACTTCTCGGGCGACATGGACTTCAAGGTCGCCGGCACCCGCGAGGGCATCACGGCGCTCCAGCTCGACACGAAGCTCC
The DNA here is from genome assembly GCA_964539295.1 of uncultured Fimbriimonadaceae bacterium. Classification (GTDB taxonomy): domain Bacteria; phylum Armatimonadota; class Fimbriimonadia; order Fimbriimonadales; family Fimbriimonadaceae; genus CAZIIS01. The sequence continues at coordinate 58,169 of CAZIIS010000003.1, forward strand.
AGGGCATCCCCGACAAGGTGCTGTCTGAGGCGCTCGCGCAGGCCCGCACGGCCCGCATGGAACTCCTCGACGTGATCGCCGCCGAGATCCCCGAACCTCGCGCTCAGCTTAGCGGCAACGCTCCTCGACTCTACACGGTCCAGATCAACCCGGACAAGATCGGCGCGCTCATCGGCCCCGGCGGCTCGAACATCCGCCGCCTGACCGAGGAGACCGGCACCCAGATCGATATCCAGCAGGACGGCCGCGTGCTCGTGGCCGCCACGACCGGCGAGGCCGCCGACAACGCGATCTCCCAGATCCGCGCCATCACGGCCAGCGTCGAGGTGGGCCAGGACTTCCACGGCCCCGTCACCCGGCTGATGGGCCGGGGCGCCATGGTCGAGATTCTGCCCGGCAAGGAGGGCCTCGTCCCGACCGAACTGCTCGTCGGCAAGCGGCTTCGCCGCCCGGACGACGTGGTCGCCGTCGGTGACGTGCTCAACGTCCAGGTGCACGAGATCGACGCCATGGGCCGCATCAACCTCACGGCGGTCGGCCTCAACCCCGACCACAAGGGGCTGAACGACGCCGAAGCCATCGCGGCCAGCAACGCATCGGCGGGCGAGCGCGGCGATCGCGACCGGGGGCGCGGCGGAGACCGCGACCGTGGCCGAGGACGCGGCTTCGACCGGGATCGGGACCGAGATCGTGACCGAGGCGGGCGCAGCTACGACCGCGGACCGCGCCACGAACGCGAGCACAGCGAGCGGCCCGAGCGCGAGCCGTCTGCAGCGCCCGAGGTTCACGAACCCGAGACGAAGGCCCCCGAGGTGCCGGACGAGTTCCCGCGCCGTGGCCGCGCGGAAGAGGACGTCAACGCCCGCTTCCGCCCGCGCCGCTAAGGTACTGGGTTACCGATAGAGAAAGGGTGGTCCCGGTTCACCGGGACCACCCTTCTTCCTTTTTGGGGGGGCGGTGGGTGGCCGGGGTGATGGCTTGTGCACCCCGGCCCGAAGGACAAGGCGCCGCGGGGCCGCCTTTGGCCGCTGCGTCCTCCCCCGCCGTAGCCGAAGGCGTACGGAGGGGGTGCAGGGGGAGG
>CAZIIS010000004.1:0-11902 GCA_964539295.1 uncultured Fimbriimonadaceae bacterium
GCCTTCCGACGAAACGGTGGACCTGGTGCTCGACGTCGCCGACGAAGGCGGCCGGCTGGCGCGGGTCGTGGTGATAGACCTCTCATCCAACCGACGGGTGGGGGAGGTCGCCTCGAAGGGCCAGTTACGCGTCAACTGGGGCTCGCAAAGGTTCAGGCTGAGCGGCGTCGCCGCGGACGGCAAGGAGTTGTTCGCGCTGGTGGCGTCCCTGGGGGACGCCGACAAGGTCGTACCGTTCTGGGGCGATCGGGCGTTCCAGCCGTTCGCCCCGGAGGAGCTCGCGCCGCCAAGCCCGCCGGCCATTGCCCCCCCATACTCGGTCGACCTGCCTCCAAGGAGGACTCACGCCCGCGGGACGGTGGGCGACCCTTACGGCGCCGCCCCGATCCACTTCAAGGAGGACCAAGCGACAAGCCAGTCGTGCATTACCCGAGCCTTCTGGAACGACGGGCCGACCCCCATGAAGCCGCAAGCGCCCAAGTTCTGGAAGGAGTGGTACCACAGCGACTTCTCCACTGGCGCATGCCGGATGACGCCATCCGACCGCGCCCGGTTGGCCGCCGCCCTGCCAAAGGCGCTGAACGGCGAGCCGGGGGACAAGGGCGACGTCCTCGTGCAGTTCGACCCGGTGGTCGTTCCGCCCTACTCCAAGGCCGTGGCGCACTGGCACGCAGAGTTCGCGGGCAAGGCCACCGGCTTCTGGGGCGTGCCGTACCGCGTGGCGCTGGCCAAGGGCACGAAAGCGCTGGAGGAATGGGCTACGAAGGCCGTGGCCAAGCTCCCCGACTCCGCCGCCGGCGTCGCTCGCCCGGTCGCCGAGGAGTTCGGCCGGTGGGCCGCAACGACCGAGGGCAAGGCCTCAGGTTATCTCGCGGGCGACTTGGCAAGCCTGGGCGACGTGGCCACGATCACCGCCCAGCCGACGTTGAGCGAACTCATCGAGCCCACCCAAACCTTCGCCAGGGTGGTCATCCGCGGCAAGGTGGACGTCGAACCCCCGCAGAACGCCCACCGGTACGCGCGCACGCTCGTCCGGATGGCCAGGCCGTTCACCGTTCCCGCGCCGGCTGAAGGCGGCACGATCGACATCGGGTCGGCGCCAACAGACGCCGTTATCTTCCCACGTCTGGGCAAGGACGCCGAGTTCGCGTTCTTAGCGACGCTGGGCTACCGCTACACCGCGTCGACCGAACTCCACGTCTTCGCGAACACCTTCTGCAAGACGCCCGCCTACTCGACCAGCGAGTTGGTTTTTGACCTGAAGGGTCCGGCATCTTTCGACATGGAGCTGATCTGCCAGGTGCTGGTGCAACTTCAGGTGAAGACGGAGGCGGCGGTCGCGGGGAGCGCGCTTCCCCAGCCCACGAGCGTAACGGCGCAGTTGTTCGCCAAGGGCGGGGTTCCCTACTCCGAGCCGCTCAAGACAACGAAGCAGCCGGACGGTAGCTACCAGGTCTGTTTCCGCTGCCTCGAACCGGGCACGTACACCCTGCGCTGCACATCGCCGGGGCGCGCGAAGGTGGAACGAAAGGTGGTCGCCAAGGTCGGCGCCTCGCAGTCCGTGACGGTCACGATGGGGGCGTGCGCCCCCCGCGCCCAATAGGTTCGCGCAAAAGGAAACCCCCACCGGCGGAGTGGGGGTTTCGCGAGTGAGGTGTTGCCTCTTTGCGTACTCTCTGGGAGGAGGATATGCGTCACTTAAGTAAACGAACGACCCTGGCGCGGGGTTCCACAATGTTGGCGATGGTCCTAGTGGCCCACCGTCACCGGGCTCGGAGTCCCGGCGCGGGGGCCGCGAAGCGCAGCCGCACGTCGCGGGCGGGCCGGCCGTCCAGACGCGAGGGCCGCGCATCCAGCGCCCACCCCTCCACCAGGCCGAGCCCGAGCGGCAAGCTGAGCTGAACCCAGTCGCCCGGCTTCACCCCGTCCGGCGCGATGAGCCGCGCGCCCATCGCCGACAGGTTCAACATGCGGGCCTTCTTGCCGTTCAACTCCGCCTCGCTGCCCTCGTAGGAGCCGTCGCGGGGTTCGTGACGCCGCTCCACGACCTTGGCCGCCGTAGGGCGAGCCAGCGTGAACTCGTGGGTGAACGGGTTCCGCTCGACAACGCATGAGCGGAAGCAGAGCACGCCGGCCTCCTGCGGCGCCTGCACCATGATCGACTCGCCGGGGTGGAACGGGACGTAGACGTCGTGGTCCATCGGGGCGGCGAAGACCAACCCCCGCGCGTCGAAGCGCACGAAGAAGCATCTGTACGCCCCGCCCGGCGCGATCAGCCGCACCGACGACCCTGGGGCCACATCCAACTTGGCGCGCCGGCGGGAGCCCGCCGCGGTCAGCGTGTAGGCGATCGCCATCGATCCCCCGAACAGCAGAGCCATGAATCCGAATAAGCGAAGCAGATCGACCATCTCGGGCCTAGCCTCGAGGTCAGTCCGCGACGACCGAGTAACGCAGTTCCACGTCGTACACCTCGCGCACCGCCGGGAAGAGCTTGAGCGCCTCGCCCAGGCTCATGGCCGCTTCGGTACCGAGGTCGTCGTCAGCCGTCGTCACGAAATCCAAGACCTCCAAAGATGCTTGTGCAAGCAACTTGTGTGCCAGGTCGCGCGCCACGTGCGATTTCGCGTGGCGGGCCGGCGTCGGCAGCGAGCCGATGAGCATCGAGAGGGCGGTGGCGCGGCGCGAGGCGTCGGTGGCGCGCGCGATCAGCTTCGCGCTCTTGGGGGCGAGCCGGGCGAGTTGCGGCAGGTTGCGTAGCTCGTCGGAAAGGCCGATCAGGCTCCGGTCGATGAGCTGGACGGCGCGCGAATAGTGCGAGAGGAGCGCCTCGGGGTCGGACTGGGGCAGCGCCTTGAGGTCCTTGGTTGCCGCGTCCGCGTCGCCGAGCATGGCATGGGCGATGGCGCGCCCGAAGACGGCGTCGAACCGCGGTCCCGCCTCCAGCGCCTTGTCGTAGGCCGCAAGCGCTTTGGCGTAGTCGCCGCGGACGGCGAACAGGTCGCCTTCGATGACCGCGGGCTCAGAGCCCTTGGCGCCGCGCGCCAGAGCCTCGTTCAGGTCCACTTGCGCCTTCTCATCGTCAGAAACCAGAAGCCAGGCGCGAGCGGCCATCAGCCGCAACTCCACCTGGTCCTTGACGAGCGGCGAGGCGCGGCGCGCCTCCTCGGCGGCCTGGACGGCCAATCCCTGGTCCAAAAGCGTCTTGGCGAGCAGCACCCGCCGATCGGCTTCGAATGGCTCGGCGTCGATCGACTCGCGCAGCAGCAGAATGGCCTCGCTGAGCTTGCCGGCTTTGATGCTCTCGCGGGCCTTCTCGACGGCCTTGGTGTCGACCGGGGCGATCTTGGGCTGGGGCGCGACCAGCGATTCGCCCGGAACGGGTTCGCTGCCGTTCTTGCGCGGGCGTGGGGAATGGTCCTTGAACGGGCCGACGGCCAGAGTCTCCGTCCAGAGGCGCGCCGTGCCCTGCGCCGTGCTCTCCCAGTCGATCACGCCGTCCGTGCTGGCGATCATCGCCGACGCCCCCTGACCCGGCAACCAGCCGTAGTGCCAGATGGCGCGAGAGGAGCCCGTGCGGTAAAGCTCAATTCGCGGGAAGAAGCCCTTCTCGTGGCGTTGCCCGACCACCATCATCACGTACCGGATGTGAAGCTTGGCGGCGACCGCGTTCACCTGGGCAAGGGTGGGGTTCGCGACGTGGGCCGGGATTCGGCCCTCGTCGACGTAGGCGCGGTACACCGGGTCGGTCATCGACCAAACGATCGGCACGACGCGACCGTCGGTCTCCAGTTCGCTGGCCAGGTAGACCGTAAGTTGAACGTTGGGGTCCGCTCCCTCCTTGGCCTTGGGGAGGAGCGTCTGCGCGATCAGCACCTCGGGGGCGGCCCAGAGAGCGCCGGCGAGCAGGGACAGAAGGAGGACGGCGACAGATCGGGCCAGGCGCATCGGTATCAGCTCCCCTGCAACTGGCGAAGCGCCGCCTTGCACGACTCGATGGCCGCTCGGGTCCGCCCGCCGCCGCCGCTGCGCTGAAAGGCGTTCAAGGCGCGTTGGTAGGCGCTGGCGGCCTCGCTGCGTCGGCCAAGGCTCACGTAGCACTGCCCCAGTCGTTGGTTGGTGGAGCCGGCGTCGGCGCCCGCCCGCAACGCCCTCTCATAGGCGTCGGCGGCTTGCGAGAAGTTGCCGGTCAGAAAGCGTTGGCGCGCGATGCGCAGCAGGTTATCCGCCAACTGCCCACTTGACGCCTCCGGAACCACATCCGAACCGCCTCGGCGAATGGTCTGGTTTCGGCTCGGCCGGATGTCGATCACGGCCGGCCTCGGGGCCTCCTTGGGTGGCTCCGACGGCTCGGCGACCGGTTTCGGGTCGTTGGAGCTGCCGGCCGGCGGAACGTGAATCGGGTTCGGGTCCGCGGTCGGCTCGACGCCGATGTTGCCGGGGTTGGGGTTCAGCGGCTGGAACGGGTTACCGGGCTCGACGTTCGGCAGCGGTCCGCTGCGCCGGGGCAGCGGCGCCAGCGGAAGGTCCGGCGCCGGATTCGAAGGGCGGCGCTCTTCCCCGCCGTCCGCGGCCTGTGCGTTCTCGGCCGGCTGGGCGGACGGCGTCGCCTGATTGGGGTCGCCGCCGGGGGTGGGTACGACGGTATGCGTCGGCGGCTCGTTCGAGGCCACGCGCGCCTCCCGGTTACCCGCCGCCTGGTTCGCGCCGTTCTCCGACGCCAAAACGAACGCCGTGCCGACGGCGATGATGACCGCGCCGGCCGCGATGGCGCCGAGGATCGCGTTGCGCCGAGCGTTGGGGTTCTTGAGCGCGGTCGCCTGCGCGGTGAGGGTCTTGCGCAGGTGAGCAACCCGGATACGATCGAGCGGGGATTCGGGGCTGATCTCGACGATGCGTTCGTACGCTTCGAGAGCATCCTCGACGCGCCCTTCCCGCTCACGGCAATCGCCGAGGAGCGCAAGGGCCACCACGTCGTTCGGGTTGTGGGCGATCGCCTCTTCGGCCACCATGGCGGCCTCGTCCACCCGCCCCTCGGCAAGCAACTTCTGTCCTTCGCCGATCAGCTTGGCGTTGGCTTCTTCGGCCTCGCGCACCTCCTCTTCCGGAAGGCGCTCACCACACTCCCGACAGAACTTGCTGTCGAGGCTGTTCAGTTTCGAACAAACCTTGCACTGCACCATTCGCGAACAATTACCTCTCGGTCGGCGGTAGTTTACCAGCCGACCCTATCATGGACGGTTTCGGGGCGGGGGACGGTTCGCCGCGCACCGGTCCAGGTACGCAAACGGCCCGTCCGAGTTCGCCGGGCGGGCCGCAAGCGGATGGCGAATCGAGGGCTAGGCCTCGGTCGCGGGGGTCTCCTCGGCGGGGGCCTCCTCCGGAGCGGCGGCCTCCTCAACCTCGGGGACTTCGGGGTCAAACACGTGAACGGTCACGGCCGCGTCGACGTCGCGGTGGAGGTCGATCTGCACGGCGTGGTCGCCAAGGCGCTTGATCGGGACCAGAATGCCGACCTGGCGCTTCTCAAGCTGAACGTTGAGCTGCTCCTTGATGGCGTCGACCACGTCCTGCGAAGTGACCGAACCGAACAGCTTGCCGAACTCCTTGCCGGACTTGCCCTGGATGCGAATCTTCTTACCGTCGATGATCTCGCGGACCTTCTCGGCGTCGGCCTTTGTCTCGGCGAGCTTCACTTCCAGCTTGGCCTGGCGTCGGGCGAGAGCCGCCACCTGCTTGTCGTCGGCCACGATGGCCAGGCCGCGGGCGAACAGGAAGTTGCGGGCATAGCCGTTCTTGACGTTGACGACTTGACCCTCTTTGCCCACGTTGGGGACCGTCTGATTCAGGATGACCTTCATCGGGAAACCTCTTATCTGCGGAAGCCGATTCCGACCGCCGGGGAGTTGTCCTGGAAGATCCGCTCCAAGCCGACCCAGCCGCTCAGCCCGCCGCCGATGTTGAAGCCCACGCGTGCGTCGTATTGAGGGTCGTTAAGACCGAAGACGTCATTGCGCAGCCAAAAACCCGGCGCGATTCGATAATCTACCCCAACGGCGGGCTTGCCCGCATACACCCCGTACCGAAGGTCCATGCCGCGCAGCGCCTCTTGCTGGAGTTGCAGGTTCAGTTTGTTGCTCTCGAATGCGTCGTATAGGCCAAACCGCACAGCGCGCGCGCCGACCGGCACGACCACGTTGATGTCGGCCCGGTTGTGGGCGGGGTCCTGCTGCCGCGCGATCTCGGCCTCCACCTGCACCTTGGGCAACTTCCCTCCCACGCCCGGCAGCTTCTGAAGGGCGCCGCGAAACTCCTTCACCGTGTCCCGAAGGTCGCCCACCAGCAGGTTGGCGTTGGCCAGCAGCGGTTTCAACTCGCCGGAGGCGTCGGCGCCGTTGGCCGTGATGACCTCGACGTTTGCGGCGATGCGGGCGCCGCTATCGGCCATCGTCTTGGCGCTGGCAAGCGTCCCTTCGAGCTTTTGCCGAAGGGCGGGGTCCTTGACCAACGCGTTCAACTCGGCCATCAGCTCTTTGCCGCTGCGCGTGGCCTCGTCCATGTTGTTCAGCAGGACCGCCAATCTCCCCTGCAGTTGACCGGAGGCCATCAGGGCCCGCACCTGGCCCGTGACCGACTCCAGGTTCTGCACGTTGCGGTCCAGCGAGGCGAGCATCGAGGCCACATGGGGGGCGTTCTGAGCGAGCATGCCATCCACGCGCCCGGCGACCGCACCGAACTTGGTCACGGTGGCGTTGGTACTGGCCAGCAGCTTCTTCATCCCGCCGAACAGCTCGGGATCGTTAAGCACCTTGTTGACCGACAAAAGCGTTTCGTTCAGTTGGGCAACCGTCTTGTCGCCCTCCGGCATGATCGATTGAAGCGGCGATTCCAGCTTGCCGACCATGGTCGTTCCGGGCGACAGGTAGCCGGCGACGCGACTCGGGGGATACAGCTCAATCCGGCGATCGCCAAACGAAAGAAGCGACGAGGGTAGGGCGACGCGGCACCCCGCCGGGATGCGGAACGGCTTCTCGACGGAGATGACGGCGCGCGCCATCTGCGCGTCCATCAGGCTCACGTCGGTGACGACGCCGATCTTCACGCCCGCCAGGAGCACCTTGGCGCCGCTGGTGAGCCCGCCCGCGTCCTCAAAGGTCACGTAGTAGGTGTCGGTGGGCTTGGCGAACACGCTGCGCTGGAGGATGGCGTAGCACCCCAGGAGCAGAGCTACGAACAGCACCACTAGCCCGCCCACCTTCCATGCCGCCTGCATGGCTCATTCTAGCGCACGGCTATGCGCCGTTTGTTGCGGTCGGCCCGAACGCTTCTGCGCGCTTGGCGGGTTGGTTTGCGTTCAAGGACCGCTGCAACTCGTCCACCCCGACGAACCTGTAGCCCTTGCGCTTGGCGTATTCGAGGATGGTCGGCAAGACGTCAAGCGTCTCCTGCGCGCCGTCGTGCAAAAGGATGATGCCGCCGTTGGACAGGCGGCCAAGAACGCGCGACAAGAGGACCCCGTCGCCGGGCGAGGCGTAGTCCAGGGGGTCGTCGGTCCAGAGGACGGTGGTCAGTCCCGCCTCCTCGGCGCCCTTGATAACCGCCGCGTCGTAATCGCCGCCTGGCGGGCGGCAGAAACGCGGCCTGACCGCGGCAGCCTTCTGGATGACGTCGTTGGCGGCCTCGTACTCCACCGCCACGTCGGCGGGCGGGATCTTGGTGAGGGTGACGTGGCTGAAGGTGTGGTTGCCGACCACGTGCCCGGCCTGCACCACCTCGCGCGCCAGGTCGGGGTACTTCTCCACCATCTTGCCGATCATGAAGAAGGTCGCGCGCACCTTCTCCTTCCCGAGGATGGCGAGCAGCTTGGGCGTGAAGTCGGGGTGCGGGCCGTCGTCGAAGGTGAGCGCCAGCAGCTTCTTCTTGGGGTTACCCCGATAGAGTTTGGCCAGCGCCAAGCCCCGACGCAGTTCGCGATCGTTCTGGGCCTTGAGCTCCTCGGTAGACCGGTACACCTCCCGCAGCGCGTTCTGCCAGTACGGGTCGTTCCGCCTTTCGGTTGCCGGGTTCACCGGCGGTTGGCGTCGATGAGAGCTCAAGACGGGGGTCGCCAATCCAACGACCATCGCGAGCACGATTACAGGCCCGATCGTTCGAAAGCTGATCACGGTTGCGTCCCTCGACCGCTGTTGCGCGCGTATGGTACCGCCCGGTACCAGCATCGGGCCACGGCCCCCCAGGCAAAAATGCCTGTTTGTTGCCGGATCCGGCCGGCGGCCCCCGGGGCCTCGACGGGCGTGCGGTCAAAATGGTGGTGAACTCTGTTTGTTTTGGTGCTCACGCACGGAGTGGAGATAACCCTATGAGAAACAGCTTGGCTTTACTCGCGTTCGCTGCGGCCGCGGTCTCGCAGGCCGTGGTGATCGACGACTTTTCGTCGGGGCCGCACAGCGGCTCGCTCGTCTCCGGCTGGACGGAGGCTTACCAGGCAGGCTCTATGCTGGGCGGAAGCCGCTTGATCAGGTACGACGTGTTGACGGACTCCGACGCCTACGGCGGCGGCGTTGGCGGGCCGGCGGTAAGCGTCGACTTGGGCGACGGCAGGGCCATCGTCTCCTCCGGCGCGCTTGCGCAGGCCTCCTTCTCGCTGCAGTACGGCTATGTGCCCGAGGGCGACGGTTACGCGGTCGGCGACATGGTGACGGACCTCAGCGGCGACAGCGCGTTCCGCCTGAGCTTCCTGGCCAACGACCTGCCGATGGAGGTTCGGGTGTACGCCTCGGACACCGGCTGGATGAGCGCCATGGCGCTCGTGGTCGTGCCCGGCGGGCAGACCAGCCCGTTCACGGTGGAGATCCCATACGCCGATTTCAACAACACGATCGACTGGACCAACATTCGGGATCTGGACTTCGGTTTTGAGCTCAGCCGAAGCGGCGACTTCGCCATCACGAAGCTTGAGACCGTTCCGGAGCCGGCGAGCATCGCCGCGCTGGCCCTGGGTGGCGCCGCCTTCATCTCGCGCCGCCGCCGCAACCGGTAACGCCACGAAGCAACCGAGGGGCCTCATATGCCGAAGGCGTATCGGGCCTCTTTTTTGTTTTCCTCATCGGTATTTGTACTGTATATGCCCAACGGCCTCCACTCTGCGAGCACGTCTGATATAGAATTGGCGAAGAACATGCTTTGACCCTCGTGTCAAAGGGAGCAGGTCTACGATGAAAGTTAGTTGGTCCCTCATTCTCCTCGCGGCTGCGGCTGCTTCGCAAGCGGTGCTCATCGACGATTTCACCACCGGCGAATACAGTTCCGAGATCACATCCGGATACGAGATGGACCTCCAGCACGGCGACATGCTGAGCGGGGCGCGCGGCACCTACATGCGCGTGCTGAGCAATCCGCTTGAGACCCCCGCGCTGTCCTATGTCATCCAGAACGGGGTGGCGATCGTTTCCTCGGGCACGTTGCTCCGGGGTTTCGTGGAGTTCGCCTACGGCTACGCGCTTGAGGGCGATACCCCGATCCCCCAGGATATGAACCTCGACCTGAGCGGCGATAGCGCCTTCCGGATCCACTTCCTGGCCAACGACCTGCCGCTGTCCGTGGCCGTGTTGGCCGGCCAGTATAACACCGGCTTCTGGCGCGGGACGATCGACGTGCCCGGCGGCCAGCTCGACCCCTTCACCGTGGACGTTCCGTTCTCCTCGTTCGAAGAAGGGATCGACTGGGCGGACGTGGACCAGATCGTGTTCGACATCACCGGAAGCCCGAGCGGCGACTATGCCATCTCAAGGCTTGAGACTGTGCCGGAGCCGGCGAGCATCGCCGTTTTGGCTATGGGCGCCGCCGCGCTTATCGCCCGCAAGCGCCGAAGCCGCTAACGCGAACGCGAACCATCAACGAAGCCCCATATGCCTATGCATATGGGGCTGTTTTACGCGTCCCCTACCCGCACGGTTACCGTATCTTCGCTCCTGTTCCGCCTTCGGCGCGGAAGTTGATATAGAATTGACGTACTTCTTGTGTCATCTCGTTGATTCAGGAGAGTAGGTCAAAGATGAAAGCCAGTTTGTCATTGGTTATCCTTGCGGTTGCCGCGGTTTCGCAGGCGACGATCATCGACGATTTCACGACCGGGGAATACACGAACGCCATCACGTCGGGCATTAGCCTCGGCTACCAGACCGGTTCGATGCTTGGCGGTGCCCGCGGCACGTACATGCAGGTGCTGAACAACCCGCTCGGCGTTCCCTCGCTCAACCTCATGATCCTGAACGGGATGAGCATCACCTCGTCCGGCACGCTGCTCGAAGGCAGGGTTCAGCTCGGTTACGGGTACCTGATCGACAACGGCCAGATCGGCACGCAGGACCTGAACCACGACTTCACCGGCGAAAGCGCCTTCAAGGTCGACTTCCTCGCCAACGACCTGCCGCTCACGATGAACGTCTACGCGGGCGATTATGAAACCACGATGGCCCAAGCGACCGTGAACGTGGCCGGCGGCGAGGTGGATCCGTTCACCGTACTCGTCCCGTTCTCGTCCTTCGCGGGCAGCGTCAACTGGAACGACGTGGACCAGGTGGTCTTCGAGTTCATTACCAGCCCGAGCGGCGACTTCGCGCTCTCCAACATCCAGTCTGTCCCCGAGCCGGCGAGCATCGCGGCGCTGGCGCTTGGCGGCGTCGCGCTGATCAACCGAAGGCGGCGCAACCGCTAGTTCAACGCTCAACACGTCATCGAGCCCCAAACGCATCACGCGGTTGGGGCTTTTTCGTGTGACGCATCACTTCAAAGTGTACTTTCATCACCCCGGCGTGTCCTGTCAACAAGCAAACCTGCCATACACTGTAGGAAGTTGTTTGGCATCCTTCAGTGCAATCGAGAAGAGCAGGAAACAAAGATGAAAGCAACTTGGTCATTGATTCTCGTTGCCGCAGCGGCAGTGTCGCAGGCAACGCTCATCGACGACTTCACCACAGGCGGCTACACCAACTCGATCAGCTCGGGTTACGCTCTGGCCTTCCAGAACGGATCCATGATGGGCGGCGAGCGAGGGGTGTACATGGAAGTGGTGGACAACCCGTTGACTGTGCCCGAATTGCAGGTCTACATCGGAAACGGGATGCAGATCACCACTACGGGTACGTTGTTGCAGGCCCGAGTGCAGCTCGGGTACGGCTACACCAGCAACGGCAGCGGCGGGTGGGACACGGCCGACCTGCACCAGGACTTCACGGGCGATGACGCGTTCCGCGTGCACTTCCTGGCAAACGACCTGGCGCTGACGATGACGCTGTTCGCCGGGAGTGTTGGCGGCAACTGGGGCAACTCGGTCGTCGCGGTGGACCCGGACCAGTCGCCATTCACCGTAACCGTGCCGTTCGCCTCCTTCAGCGACTCCGTGGACTGGACCGACGTGAACCAGATCGTGTTCCAGTTCGATACCAGCCCAAGCGGCGACTTCGCCATCTCCAAGGTCGAGACCGTTCCCGAGCCGGCGAGCATCGCCGCCCTCGGCCTCGGCGCGCTGACGCTCCTGCGGCGGAGGCGCACCCGCTAACGCAACTCGAGCGATGTCGACGCGAGAAGGGCTCCCACCGAGTGGGCGCCCTTCTCGTGTTGCGTTGCCCCGTCCGGTGAAGGTAGCGTGGGGTACGGCGAAACGCTTGCCTTCATCGCGCGTCCAGCCAGATGACCGATAGGAGGAATGAACGTGCTACTTACAGCCTTGATGCTGGGCCTAGCCGCGGTGGCGCCCGCATCGCAGACCGAACTCACCGTTTACAACCAAGGCTTCGCGCTGGTCAAAGAGCACCGGACGCTCGACCTCAAGCAGGGCGTCCAGAACGTCTCGATCGAGGACGTGGCGCAGATGATCGAGGCCAACAGCGTCGGCATCCGC
>CAZIIS010000004.1:12002-55549 GCA_964539295.1 uncultured Fimbriimonadaceae bacterium
AGGGTTGGGTCACCATGACCAACAACTCGGGCGCGAACTTCGAGAACGCCAACCTCAAGCTGCTGGCGGGCGACGTGCGGCGCGCGCCGCAACCGACCAACGGCATCCAGATGCGGATGATGGACATGGCGGCCGGCGAGAGGGAGACGGGCTTCGCCGAGGAGCAGTTCGCGGACTATCACCTCTACACGCTTCAGCGCCCCGCGACGGTACGCAACCGCGAGATCAAGCAGCTCTCGCTGCTCGAGGCGCTCAGCGTGCCGGTCAAGCGGAAGCTGGTGCTGGACGCGATGCGCGCGTACCCGGGGTACAGACCCAACGAGGGCACGATCGGCTCCGGCCCGATGAAGCCGCTGGTGCGGATCGAACTGGTCAACAACAAGGCGAGCCATCTGGGCATGCCGCTCCCGATGGGCACGGTGAAGGTGTTCCAGCGCGACAAGAGCGGCTCGCTGCAGATGCTGGGCGAGGACCGCATCCAGCACACCCCAAAGGACGAAAAGGTGACGCTGGACGTCGGGCGCGCCTTCGACATCGTCGCCGAGCGCAAGCGCACCAACTTCAAGTGGATCGGCGACCGCAAGGGCTGCACCGAGACGTTCGAGATCGAACTGCGCAACCGAAAGGAGACCGAGGAGACGGTCTATGTCATCGAGCGGCACCACTTCGAGCACCGCATCTTCGACAACAACATGCCGTACAACAAGCTCGACTCGGACACCATCGAGTTCGTGGTCAAGCTGAAGCCCGGCGAGGTCAAGAAGGTGGTCTACACCGTCGACACGCGCTGGTAGCGCCCAAAACAACGGAAAAAGAGCCCGTCCGAAGTCAGGACGGGCTTTCCTCTCCAAATCGAAAACAGGCAAGCTTTGTAGCGGGGTGACCGGAGGAGCGGCCGCGCTACGAGAACCCTTTATCGCAAGACGCGTGCCAGCTTCTGAAAGGGCGGCGAAGGTCCGGCACAAGTGCGGGGCCTTGCGCCGCCGGGGCGTTCCGGCCCAAACTAAGGTTCTTCAATGGAACACCAGGTCGTCTACGTCATCGACTTCGGAGGGCAGTACACGCAGCTCATCGTTCGCCGAGTGCGCGAGCAAGGGGTCTACAGCGTGATGGTGCCCTGGATGAAGGCCGAGGAGCGGCTCAAGGAGCGCAAACCGGACGCGGTCATCCTCAGCGGCGGCCCACGGTCGGTGCTGGAAGAGGGCGCGCCCGACCTCGACTTCTCGCTGATCGAGGGCATCCCCACGCTCGGCATCTGCTACGGGCTCCAGCTCATGACCAAGAACCTGGGCGGGCGCGTGCAGAAGACCTCCGAGCGCGAATACGGTCGGCGCGAACTCCAGTACGTGGAGCCCGGCTCGTTCGTCGACGTGGTGAAGAACCCGCAGGTCTGGATGAGCCACGGCGACCAGGTCCTGCAGGCGCCGACCGGATTCCACGTGACCGCCAAGACCGACTCGTGCCCGGTGGCCGCGTTCGAGCGCCCGGAGACCAGGCAGTACGGCGTGCAGTTCCACCCCGAGGTGAGCCACACGCTGGACGGTAAGCAGGTGCTGAACCGGTTCCTGTTCGAGGTGGCCGGGCTGGCGGGAGACTGGAACACCGAGAACTTCATCGAGGACTCGATCCGCCGCATCCGCGAGGAGGTCGGCAACAAGCGCGTGCTTTGCGCGGTGAGCGGCGGCGTGGACAGCTCGGTGGTGGCGGCGCTGGTGACCCGGGCGCTGGGCGACCAGGTGACCTGCCTTTTCGTCAACCACGGGCTGCTTCGTAAGGGCGAAGCACAGAACGTGGTGGACACCTTCACCAAAGTTTTCCATCCCCGATTGGTGGTGATCGACGCGAGCAAGACGTTCTTCGCCGCCCTGAAGGGCGTGGTGGAGCCGGAGCGCAAGCGCAAGATCATCGGCGAGGAGTTCGTCCGCTGCTTCGAGCAGCACAGCGCCGAGCTTGAGGACTGCGACTTCCTGGCTCAGGGCACGCTCTACCCGGACGTGATCGAGAGCGGCTCCGCGACGGCCGCCACGATCAAGACGCACCACAACGTGGGTGGCCTTCCCGACTGGATGAAGCTCGAACTGATTGAGCCGCTTCGGTGGCTCTTCAAGGACGAGGTACGCGAAGTCGGCCGCAAGCTCGGCTTGCCCGATGACGTGGTGGAGCGCGAGCCGTTCCCCGGCCCGGGGCTGGCGGTGCGCATCCTGGGCGAGGTGACGCCCGAGCGGGTGAAGATCGTGCAGGAGGCCGACTGGATCTTCCGGTCAGAGATCAAGGCGCAGGGCTTCAAGGCCGGCATCTGGCAATCGTACGCCGCTTTGCTCGACGTGCGCAGCGTGGGCGTGATGGGCGACGAGCGCACTTACCAGAACCCGATCGTGCTGCGCGCAGTCCGAAGCGAGGACGCGATGACCGCTCAGGCGGCGCCGTTCCCGTTCGAGTTCCTCGAGTACGTGTGCAACCGCATCGTAAACGAGGTGTCGGGCATCAACCGGGTCCTGTACGACCTGACCAGCAAACCGCCCGCGACCATCGAGTGGGAGTAGCGGCATGAGCGTGCGGATCGCCAAGGAGTTCCACTGGGAGATGGGCCACCGCCTGCCGGGGCACCCGAGCGGCTGCCAGAACCTGCACGGCCACTCTTACCGGTTGACGGTGGAGCTCGACGGCGATCCCAACGAGTTCGGCATGGTGATGGACTACGGCGAGTTGACGCGCGCCGTCATGCCGCTCGTCGACCAACTCGACCACGCCTTCGCCTGTTGGACCGAGGACGCGACGATGCGCGAACTGATGGAGCGCACCGGCATGAAGTGCGTGATGCTTCCCTTCCAGACCACCGCCGAGAACTTGGCGCGGTGGATGCTGGAGCGGCTTGCGGGGCCGCTCGCAAGGCCCAACGTGAACCGGGTCGCCGTGCGCCTCAGCGAGACCGCCAAGGTGTTCGCTGAGGCGTCGATGGAGTTCCCGCACTAGGCGGGGAGCAACCGACGGACGGCGCGAGCGGCCACCAGTTGCGCCGGAAGGCAGTAGTCGTACATCTTGCGTCCCGGCGGGAAGGTGACCTGCTCGTAGGCCGTGAGGTGGCCTTCGGCCTGGTGGTAGAGCACGTGGCCCCACAGGCAGAGCCGGTAATCCTCGACCATTCCAAGCGCCCAAAGCCCTTCGAGGTGGTCCATCAGCGGCCAGTCGTCCAGGTGCCGCTCGACACGCGTCATGCCCAGGAACTGCCCGCCAAAGGTGAGCCGGGCCCGCACGATTCGACGCATCAGCGACTTCGGCAACACGCCGCTGGAGAGCAGTTCCGGCCAGTAGCGGTAGTTGGTGTAGCCCGCGAGCCGGGCGCCGGTGGCGGAGGATGGCGCCGGGTCCGGATCGTTCTGGATCGGCGTAAGCCAGCGGTTCGCGCCCTCCCAGGCCCGGCGGATCTCGCGCAAGAGCGTTCGGTGCAAGGCTTCGGCCACCGGCTCCTCTTCGCCCGTCATCGCCGCCCAGTCGCGTAGCCCGCGCACAAGCCACGCGGCGTTGTGGAAGTAGGCGGCGGGCGCCTCCACCTCGTCGGCCTCGGGCACACCGTGCGGCAGGCCCTCGCAGTCCGCGGCGCGGCGCGCGTAACCCGCCAGACGGTCGAGCGGGCCGCGGAATCGGGCGAGCCAATCGCCCCCCGCGCCACGCTCGACCAGCCGCCGCGCGGTGGTCAGCAGTTGCCCGTACTCGCTCAGCGAGGCGCCGTAGTAGGCGATGGAACCGTCCTCCCGGACGAAGGTGGCGAGCCAGTAGGAGAAGAGTTCCTCGGCCCGGTCCCCCATGCCCCACAGGGTCAGCGCGTCGACCGCCGCGATAATGGTCGGCGGGAAGGCGTCATGCTCCGGCGCGGCGTACCCCAGCACGCCGTACTTGGGGTGGTCTCCCACGAACGTGGCGTCGATGTGCGCCAAGCCGACCCGCACGGAGCGCTCGAGCGACGGCCGCTCAAAGGCGCTCGCCGGCGGAAGCGGCCGCAAGGCGCGGGCCAGGGCGTCGATCTGCTTGGGGTCGAACGCAGGCTCGCCCCGCAGCGGCTCGGCGCAGGCCGCGGCGCGCTCGGGGAGCTCCTCGGGCCGGGCCAGCAGCTTGCGGCGGAACGGGTCCTCAAGCGCGGTCAACCACTGGGGATCGGACGGAACATGCACGGCGATAGTATGCCGCGCGTGGGCGACGCATAGGGCGCGCCGCCCCCGCATTGTCCAACCTCCAACCGCTTTTACGGCGTCGAGAGCACCCGCCACGCCGAGCCGAGTTTGGGAGCGATGAACCCTTGCGCCCTCTTCGTGCCGCCGTCCATGTACCAAACCAGGTTGCGGCCGGTGGGCGCATGGCGCCAGAGCACGTCGGCCTTGCCATCCCCGTCGAAATCCGCCAACCCGGCCACCGTCCAACTCAGGTCGGTCACCGCTGGCAGCGGGACCTTGACCCTCGGGGTAGGGCCATCCATCAGCCACAGCATGTCGTTCCCGGCCTGGTCGCGCCAAAGGATGTCGGCCGTCCCGTCGGCGTCCAGGTCGCCGACTCCCGCCACCGACCACGAGGGGTCGGCAAGTGGGGACAGGTATTGCCGCGCGACCACCTGCGCGCCGTTCATCGCCCACACCAGGTTCCGACCGCTGGCAGGATGGCGCCAGAGGATATCGGGCTTGCCGTCCCCGTCCATGTCGGCGAAGGCGGCAACCTTCCAGTCATTCCCCACCACCGAAGGCAAGAAGGCCATCTCAGCCAACGCGGCGCCGTTCATCCGCCACACCAGGTTCCGCCCGGTGGCGGCGTGCCGCCAAAGGACGTCGATCGACCCATCGGCGTCGACGTCGGCGGCGCCCACGGGCTGCCAGCCCGGGTCCGGCACCGCCGGGAGCGCCTGCTCGGACTCCACGTTGGTTCCAGCCATCGTCCAAAGCGCATTGGCCAACGTGGCGTCGTTATGCCAAACGACCGCGTGGCCCTGGCCGGCCGCGCTGGTGTAGGCCTTGATGCAGACGTTCGTTCCCGGATACGTCGACGTGAGGTCCGAGAAGCTCGTCCCATCCGCGCTCACGAAGCTCTGGCCAGGGAGCGCCGACGCCTTCGAGGCGTAGTACATGGACGGGTACTCGATGGCGATCGGGTAGGCGGTCTTGGGAGTGGTCAGGCCCACCACGACCGAGAACCGCTCCCCCGGGGCGAGTTCGATCGGCGTCGGGAGCGCGACGGTGTGCAGCCCGGCGAAGTCGAAGCTGCCGGTGACGGTTGCGACCGGGCCGGAAGGGTTGAGAGGCCCGCTCGATGGCGAGCGGTAGACCCGGACGGTGTACGTGGCGCCCGGACCGCCGGCGTAGAAGGCCACGGCCCGCAGGCTCTCGTTGCCGGCGCAGGCGAAGACGTTCGCGGCCCATCCGGTGTTGCAGCCGTATCCCATGTAGGAGGTCGGACCCAACGGGTCGTACTGGTAGATGCCGGAGTACGTGCTCGTCGCCTGGGCGTTGTGGAACACCACCTGCTCGTCGCGACCGATCTTGGCGTCATGGTAGGAGACGTAGAAGTAGCCGCCGTCCCCCCAACTCGCCCCCCGGGAGTTGCGCACGATGAACGCGCCGTCGCCGGGCGGCGCCGAGACGAAGTTCTTGGCGGGATACGCGTCGTCCCAACCGACGATGCAGATCGCGTGGTTGGCGTAGCTCGTGCTGGGGTTGTAGAAGGCGTGGGTGGTGGCGTTGTAGCACGCCGCATCCCACCGAACGTTTGCGAAGACCGCCCCGTAAGTCGAGACCATCCGCTTGAGGCCGCCGTTGTCGTAGGCGTCGGAGCGACTCGGCAGGAACAGCGCGCCCTGGAGGCGCCATCGGACCGACAGGCCGGCGGGCGAGGAGACGCTCGAGGGATCGAACGGATCGTCCGCCTCGGCGACCGGCCCGTCCCATCGGGCGAGATAGGCCACGGCCATCGCGGCGTTCCCGCCTTCGTTCGGGCCGTAGTCGAACCCGCTGCGGTTCTTCAGGTTGTTCTCGGAGAAGTCGCAGGCGTCGCCCGGAAGGAGCGCGCTTTCCAGCGATCCGAGCGCCGCAAACGCCCAGCAACTGCCGCTGTTGAACTGGTTCCTCACCGGCGGTAGCTTGCCGAGCCGGCGCAGGTCGTACACGGCCTCGTACGCCGCCGGCGCGGGGCGGACCGGTACGTCGCTCCAGACGCCCGTCTTGGGCGCGACGGGCGGGCAAGCGTAACCCAACCGGGTGGGCCCGCCCACCGGCGGCCTTTGCCAAAACTGGGGCTGCACCGGAGCCAACTGCGGTTGCTGGGCGTTGGCGGCGATCGCTCCCAGCAGGACGGTGACGGCGAACAACGCCCGGCACGGGGCGGCGTTTCGCGATGCAACCATTCTCATCAAACGAACCATTCCAGGGGGGCAAACCACGCCGCGTAGGCACGGCTGCTTAATGCCCGCCGACGCTGCCGCAGTCGGCGGGGACGGGCAGGCGCGAAGCGAGCCCGCCGCCCCACGGGCGACGGGCTCGCGCTCCCACCAAGTGGCGAGAGCGCTAGGCGCTCATGACGATGCGCGCGAACTCGTCGGCGTTCAGCGAAGCGCCGCCGACCAGGCCACCGTCGATGTTCGGCTGAGCGAAGAGCGCGTCGGCGTTCGAGCCCTTGACGCTTCCACCGTAGAGGATTCGGGTGGCGCCCGCCGTTTCCTTGCCGAGGATGCCGGCCAGGCAGTTGCGGATCATGCCGCAGACCCGCTCGGCCTCCGGGGTGTCGCAGGTCTTGCCGGTGCCGATGGCCCACACGGGCTCATAGGCGACGACCAACGTGTCGAGCTCGGCCGGGTCGATGCCCGCGAGGGCGCCCTTGAGCTGGCCCTCAGTAACGGAGTCGGTGTTGCCGGCTTCGCGCTCGGCGAGCGACTCGCCGACGCAGAGGATCGGGGCGATGGAGGCGGCGATCAGCGCGCGGATCTTGAGGTTGATCGTCTCGTCGGTTTCGGCGAAGTAGCCGGTGGTGGACTCAGGGATCTCGAGCTTCCCGAAGCGGCCCCGCGTCTCGGAGTGGCCGACGATGCAGTACTGCGTGTTCAGTTCGAGCAGCATGCAGGCGCTAATGCGTCCGGTGAAGGCGCCCTTCTCCGTCCAAAAGACGTCCTGCGCACCCAGCTTCACGATCGTGCCCTTGAGCGCCTCGTGGACCTTGGGCATGGCGAGGTAGGTCGGGCAGACCACCACTTCGACGTCGTTCTTGGTGGCGACGTGGGTGGCAAAGCCCTCGACCAGCGCGGCGCCCTCGGCGCCCGTCAGGTTCATCTTCCAGTTTCCGGCAACGAGCTTCTTTCTCATTAGGTTTCAACCTCTGACTACATCCGGTTCGACGACGATCTCCACCTTGCCGCGCACGGCGTTGGACACCATGCAGGCTTTGTCGGCTCGGTGCGCGTACTCGAACGCGGCGGTAACGTCTTCCTCGGTGGCATCGCGCACCAGGGTGATCCTGGGCTTTACGACGATGCGTTTCACCGAAACTTGCGGGCCGTCCTCTTCGACCTGGCCGATGACCTGGGCCTTGACCTCGAGGAGCGGCAGCTTGCGGGTGGTCGCGATTAGGCCGTAGGTGATCGTATAGCACGCACCTATCGCGGCGACCAGCAGTTCTTCGGGATTGGATCCCTGGCCGTGTCCCCCAAACTCCTCGGGAACGGCGAGCTGCAGATGCGCTCCGCTTCGTTCGGCGGCGACGGCCCCATGCCCGTCACGTCCGCCCGTCCACGCCACCGTGACCGGATACTGATGCAACTTCGGCATGGAGGCATTGTACACCGCGGCCTAACCTGCCTCGGGGCCCGCAGGAATCGGCCCCGCTCGACCCACCCGCCCCGCGACGCGGGTACAATAGCCGATCCGAGGCGTCGTACCCAAGTGGTTAAGGGAAGGGTCTGCAAAACCCTCATTCAGCGGTTCGAATCCGCTCGGCGCCTCCAACTCCCCCCTTCGCTACGCTTTCGCGGTCACTGCTGCGTCCAGCAGCGCGTCGAACCGCGCCACGTCCACATCGGTCGCCACCTCGCACGCCGCCCCCCGCAGGTCGCCCTCCTCCAGGAACGTAACCGAGCCCCGCGGCCGACCGGTCCCCGACGGCCGGGCCGAGACGCGCTCGAACCGAAGCACCCCAGGGTCTATCAACGAAGCGACGGCCAGGCCGTCGTGCATGGGCGAGGCTTCGGCGTGGATCGCCTGGAACCAGACCTCATGCATGCCCCGAAGCGACGCGCCGAGCGGCCCGCCCCGCGTGAGGCGCTCCATACGCGCCCGGTCCATCGGCACGCGCTTGGTGACGTTCAGTCCCACCAGGCGTAGCGGCAACCCCGAGCGCAGCACGCGCTCGAACGCCACAGGGTCGCAGGCGACGTTGTGCTCCGGCAGCGCGGCCTCCTCGCCCTTGCCGCCGTAGTTGGAGGCCATGGAGACGACCCCGGCGATCCCGGCGAGCGCCGCGCGGGGCAACTCGTCCAGCAGCGCGGCGAGGTTGGTCATCGCGCCGATGGTGACGATGGTGAGGGGGGCCGCTTCGCGCCAGGCCCGCACCACCAACTCGGAGAGCAACCCCAGCGCGCCGCCCGGGGCCAACCCCTCGGGCCCCAAGCCGTCCAGGTCGATCCCCTGCCCCTCGAACCCGGCCCAGCCGATGGGCTCGCCGGGGCTGAGCGACGAACGCAACCCGGCACCCACCGGCAGCTCGGCGCGCCCCATCTGCAGGAGCAGCCTGCGGGCGATGGCGGCGCGCAACTCCGTGTCGCCGTTCACGGTGGTCACCGCGCGCAGGTCCAACGCGGGCGAGGAGGCCGCCAGCACGAGCGCGTATGCGTCGTCGATGTCCGTGCCGATGTCGGTGTCCAGGATGAACGGCGTGGGCATGGGATATGGGCTAATGCACCAGGTCCATCGAGACGCGAACGCGGATCGTGGCGCCCATCTGCTCCCCGTAGATGATGCCCTCCATCCGCTCGGTGCGGCCGTTTGCCGGGTCCACGTAGATGACGAACGGGCCCTTGCAGGTGAGACCGGCGAGGTCGATGCCAGATAGCTCGAACCGCAGCGTCTCCTTGCCGTTCACCAACTCCGTGCCGAAGCACAAAAGGGTGGTTGGGGTCTGCTGGTTGGAGCCCGGAACCGGCGGGAGGGTCCACTTCTGGCCGGGGTAGACGGGCGCCACGGGGAACGGTATCTCGCCGTAGTCGAACGGCGAGTTAAAGGGCTTGGCGGTTCCGCCGACCCGGCGCCCCAGTTCGTCGAGGACGATCGTATCGGACTTGACCTTGTCCTCGTCCATCGATTTGGCCGCGTTTTCGAGCACGCCGGTTCCCTTCAGCCCGGTCAACCTCAGGGTTCGCTTCAACGTAACCTTCCCCTTCTCCACCTTCTGCACGGCGAAATCAAAGCGCCCAGTGACAACCAGCGACTGCTCGCCCTTGAGGCCCGGCACATCGACTTCGGCGGGGATATCGACGCCGCTCATGTCCAGGTTGGTGCAGAACGAGACCCGGTAGGAGTAAGTGGCGCCCTTGGTCTCCTTGACCCGCAGTCGGTAGCCGTTCTGGGCCGGGTCTCCGGCCAATGCCGGCGTAACGAGGGCGATGGCCGCCAAAGCGGCCAGGCCGAAGCATCGAAATTGGTTCATCAATGTGCCTCTCGCGGTCCGCGACACACGCCGACCACGGGCAGGCGGTAACACGGTCGCTACTTTCGGTACGTGCACAACGGGAGAAACGATTCGCCGTTGGGGTCGGCAACGCGAAGCTGGGCCCGCCTTCGGCCGACCCGAGGACGGGGCCGCCCCACGCTTCGCCTCACGCGCGCGTTCGTCGGAATCGAACGCCTGCACCGATACGTCTCAAGAGGTGTGTTAGGAGCTTTGCTGTTCGCGTTGACCATCGTTCAGGACCCAGCCGTTGCGGCGCCGTCGGCGGCTGCACCGAGCGCGACGCCGTCGCTTGAGCAGGCGTTCGGCACGGCGCCGCAGATCGACACCCCGTACCGCCTCGCCCTGACGCCCAATCTGGACGGCAAGGTCGAGGCCGAGGAGTGGCAGCCGTTCGGTCCCAATGCGTACCTCCAGTGGGAGCCAAACGTGCTCTACTGGGCCGCCGAGGCCGGCAAGGGCGATGAGGTGGTTCTCTCGCTTGACTGGAACGGCGACGGGTGGTTGGTCGGCGACGACAACTTGGAGTTCCGCACGAGCTTCAAGGACGGCGCGCCGGTTGTGAGCGTGCGCCGCCTGGACGGCACGAACCCGAACGGCCCACAGTGGGTGGACGCGGACGTGCTTCCGGAGAGCATGAACTTCGCCGCCCAAGCGACCGAGACCGGCTGGACGCTCGAGGCCCGCTACGCGCCGATCCACGGCGCGGGTCCGGAGATGGGTCGGAAGTTCGGCGCTCGCATCGACCTGGCGCCGGAAGGCGCCGTTTTGGGCGCGCCCTACGTGCCGCGGGTGCTCGGCAAGGCCGACCTGCAGATGGACGCGGGTCAGAACCTGCCGGCGGGCCTGGCCTGGCACACAACCTGGAGGGTGCGCAGCATGCCCACCAACACCACCTTCAAAGTGCGCTACGACTTCAACCGCTCGGACGACCTCAGCCTGAAGAACGTGGAGTTTCGCGCGGAGGGCCTGGCCCAGGACGACCTGGCAAGCGGCTCCCAGCCGTTCGCCGAGTTCGACAAGAAGAACCGGGTCGGCGTGACCTACGAAAGCCTGGTCGCCCCGAAGGCCGTGCCGGGCTACCGCATCCTGCGGGCCAAGGTGCTGGACGCCAAAGGCGGAGAGGCCACCCTCCGTTCGAGCTTCCGCGTCTCCGAACTGGTGGACTTCGACGTGAACCTGCCGACCGACCTGCGGCCGAAGGAGGACGCGCAGATCGTACGCGGCAGCGTCTACCTGCGCTCGCAGTCGATGGGCAAGGTCTCGGGCAACTTCGACGTGATCGCCCCGGCGGATTGGACCATCCTGAAGGGCGCGGGCGTGAAGGTGCTCATCTACCACAGCCGCAGCAGCCAGCGGATCGCGCTCGATCTGATCACGCCGCGCGGCGCCAGGGGCGTGTTCCCGTTGACCCTGCGCGCCGAGGTCAACGGCAAGACGATAGAGCAAAAGGTGTACCTGCCGATCCGTTAGCGGCAGGTCTCGGTCGGAGGAGGTTGTCATGGCGAGCGTCGCAGGGCTGTTGGTTCCGCTGGTGTCTCCGTTGACGGATGACGGGTCCACGCTGAGCGAGATCCGCTTCAGCCGCATGATGCGGCACTACGCCCAGCAGGGCCCGGGCGGTTACGTCGTCTGCTCGGAAGCAGGCGAGTTTTGGTCGCTCAGCCTTCCGGAACGCAAGGACCTGGCGGAGTGGGCTCTGCGGGAAAGCCAGGGCCTGCCGGTGGTGGTCAACGTGTCGGCCGCCACCACCGCCGCCAGCCTGGACCTCTGCCAGCACGCCTCGCGACACGGCGCGTGCGCCGTGGTGATCACCCCTCCCCCGTTCGGGCGGCTGACGGCACAGGAGCAGCTTTCGCACCTGCGCACAGTGTCCCGCTACGGCAACATCGAGATGTTCGTTGCCGATGCCGGGCTGCTCGACGAGGCCACGCGGCAGGTGCTCGCGGAGGGGGTCCAGACGATGGCGCGGACCTCCCTCTGCCAGTGGACCGAGGCGCTCCCGTGGTCGGCCGCGCGCATCTACGCCACCCCGCATACGGACGAGTTCGTGCTGTCGGAGGGGCTGGCCACGCCGCTGGCGATCTTCGGTCCGCAGACGGTGGCCCAATGCTTCGGCGAACGCCCCCAGCTTATTGCCAACATGGTGCAGCTTTTGCGCGCCGGGGGCTCCGGCCGCGTGGGGCGGAGCGCGCTGCAGGAGACGGGGATCGAGGTCGGCCCCAGCCGCGCGCCGACGCAGGCGCTGGCGGACCAGCACCTGCCGAAGCTAGGCGAGCTTCTCGAGGCCCTGCGGTCTCTCGGCTAGCGGTCAGTCGAACGTCGGGACGTTCTCGACGGCGTGGCGTACCACCGCCTTCTGCGCATCGTCGAGCGTGACGAGCGGAAGCCGGACCGATTCGCAGTCGAAGCCGCGCAGGGAGAGCGCGTACTTCACCGGGGTCGGGCTGGGCGCGGAGAAGATGGCGCGGAACGCGGGCAGCAGACACTGATGGATCTCGGTCGCCTTGCGGAGGTCAGACTTCGCCGCGGCCATCATCTGCTTGATCTGCGGGCCGACCACATGGGCCGCGACGCTCACCAGACCGCAGCCGCCGACGGCGAGGGTCGCGAGCGCCAGCCCGTCGTCCCCGCTGTAGACGCGGAAGCCCTCCGGGGCGGCGGCGCACACGTCAGAGATCTGGTTCATGTCGCCGCTGGCCTCCTTCACGGCCACGATGTTGGGTACCCCGGCCAGGCGAAGGAGGGTGGGCGTCTCGATGTTGATCGAGGCCCGCGGCTTGATGTTGTAGACCATGACGGGGAGGCCGACCGCCTTCGCCACGGTGGTGAAGTGGGCGTAGAGCCCCTCCTGGCCCGGTTTGCTGTAGTACGGGCTGACGATCATCAGGCCGTGCGCCCCGCGCTTCTCGGCCTCGACGGCCATGTGCACCGACTCGCGGGTGTCGTAGGAACCGGCGCCAAAGACGACCGCGGCGCGGTCGCCGACGGCGGCGAGCACCGTTTCGAGGATACGGAGCTTCTCCTCCGGCGAGAGCGTGGGCGATTCGGCGGTGGTGCCGCTCACGACGAGGCCGTCGTTCTTCTGGTCGTCCACGAGGTAGGCGGCAAGGCGCGCCACCTCGCCGTAGTCGACCTCTCCTTCCGAATCGAACGGCGTCACCATGGCGGTGAGGAGCCGTCCCCACTCACGCGGTCCCTGGAATTGGCCCATAGTCGGCGCGATGATACCAGCGCCCAAGCGCGCGTCCTACGGTCAGGCTTCCGGGTGCGTCGAACTGCGCAACCCGCTTTCGGCTCGCTCCTGCAGGACCTGGGCCTCCGCCGTCTTCCGCTCGATGATGTCGCGCGCCAGCCGCATCCGCAGGTCGGGCAACACCTGGAGCGCCAGCGAGGAGAGCTTCTCCCACTCGGGGCCCTGCAGGCGTTTGTCCTCGCGGAACGCCTCGATGTACGGGATCGCCTCCTTGCCGGCGACCGCGTTGATGGCGCGTAGCGCCTCCCGGACCAGTTCCGGGGGTTGCGAGGGCGAAAGGCAGCGGTAAAGCAACGGGCGCTGGTAGGGGCTCAACAGGTCGGCGTTCTCGGGCCCCAGCTGGGGCAACAGCCGGATCAGCGCCGCGCGGGCGGCGTTCACCACGTCCCGGTCGGTCTCGCGAAGCCCCTCAAGCAGGTAGCCCACGCAGCGCACGTCGCCGATCTCCGCGGCGCGTTGCACCGCCTGGCGGTGGAGCACGATAAGGATGAAGAGTATGGCGATTGGGAACGGCTGGTTGGGGAACGCCCTCACGACCTCGTGCAACGACTGGCGCTGCACGACCAGGCCGACGACCAAGATGCCCAGCACGGCCGAACCGTACAACATGAAGAGCACGGCGACGAACCACTTCAGGCGGCGCAACCGGGCGCTGCTGAACCGGATGAC
Organism: uncultured Fimbriimonadaceae bacterium; assembly: GCA_964539295.1. Taxonomy (GTDB): domain Bacteria; phylum Armatimonadota; class Fimbriimonadia; order Fimbriimonadales; family Fimbriimonadaceae; genus CAZIIS01. The sequence continues at coordinate 25,618 of CAZIIS010000004.1, forward strand.
CGAGAGGATCTCGTCGGGCGAGGTGATGGATTGATAGCTGCGACGGGTTCGCATGGGTATCGCGGCGATTCGCCCTAGCCAGCGGACGGCCGCGGCACGCGGCGGGCCACACCGTCACCTATAGTATGCTCCGGAGCGTCCGAAACGCCAAACGCGGCCCTTCCCGGCGCCGCCACCGAGCCGGCAACCCCCACGCGAACCGGACCGTACTCGGCCCGCGCGCCCCAGAAGGCCAACCAACCGACGAGCAGCGCCAACAGGAGCAAAAGCGCGCGGCCACGAACTCGCCGCGACCACCATAATCGCGGTTCGTTCGTGCCGCGCGATGGGCCAAGCACCCGGCCCAACCCTCCATGCATTGTAAGAGCGCGTTTCACTCTAGCTCTCAGTTTCCTGTTGTATTTGCCGCGACAACCTTAAGGTTTTTAAGGTCTGTCATTAACATTCTTGATCATGAATCGAGGTCCTCGCAACGCCTGGCCCGCGTTTGGGACCAAATGCCGTCATCGGCGACGCCTGAAAGCGCGCGCACACCTGGTACCGTTTGGACGACGATGAGCACGCGGGCGTTGGTGGCCGTTTTGTGGGGCATCCTGGCGCTATTGGTGGTCCGCAGCCTGTGGAACGCGGGCGGCATCGTCTCGGAGCGCCTCCGGGAACCTCCGGAAGCGGCGCACACCTGGGACCCGAACCAGCAACGGGCCGACGTGGACGCCTATCTGATCCACTTCGCGATGGTGCGCCACCCCGACTTCCGGTCGACGCTGGGCTGGTGGGTCGGCCCCTGGGGGCCGGGAGAGCTGGCGATACCGGGCTACCCGCCGGACGAACGGGTTCGTTTCTACCGGCCCCTCTCCTCGCTCGCGTTCTGGCTTCAGTGGCGCTGGATGGGCGATGCCGAGAACCGGTACGCGATCTGGAACGTGGTTGCGATGGTCCCGTTGCTGATCGTCTTCGCCCTGGCCTCGCATCTGCTGCTGGGGCGTTTCTGGCCGAAGCTCCGGGGAACGGTCTGGAACCCGCTTTTCCTGATTCTGGCGTACCTGATGGTGACGGGGCGCGGGCGTGGTTTTGACGTGGCCAGCGAGTCCTCGGTCGCCGGGGTGACCACGTTGTGGAAGAACCTGCCAGACGTGTTCGCGGGCCTGTTCGCACTGCTTACGGTATGCGCCTACCTCTGGGTCGGACGTTCCCGGCGGGGTTGGGCGAACCTGGCGTGGGTCGTGCCGCTTTACTTGGCCAGCGCCTCGAAAGAGGTGGTGACGCTGCTTCCGGTACTGCTTCCCTTCCTGGACTGGCCGCTCTGGAAGGGGGCCGACCCCGCGCTTCGGCGGACGCTGAAGGTTCGCATCGCCTGGGCCACCGGCTACCTGATCTGCTTCCATGCGTTCCGTCTGGCGGCGTTGGGCGGAGTGGGGTTCCGCTACGGCAGCAACTCGCAGTGGCCGATGCGGCTGATCTCCAACCTGGCCTACCCGTGGGGCCCGGCCATCCAGCGCCAAGACTGGCCGACGGTCATCGCCGCAAGCGGCGTCATTGTGGCGGTCGTCGCCGGCGTGTGGGCGTTCCGCCGGAAACACCCGGTACTGCGTTCGACGTGGGGGATGGTCGGCATCGGCGCCGGATACGTCCTGCTGTTGTCGGTGGCGACGTCGCTCTCGCTTTCGGACCTCGATCCACAGCCGGTCGGGCTAATGGCGCCGATCGGAGCGGCGTTGCTGGCGAACTCGCTCGGCCACCGCGACACGCTGGTGATGGCGTCGGCGCCGTTCCTAATCGTGTTGTTGTGGTCGCGGCGCCGGGAGTGGCTCGCGTTGGCCCTCGGCTGGATACTCCTGACCGAGGCGCCCAACCTGGCGTCGGCCGGCCCGGCGCACCGCGAGTTCCTTCCGGGAATGGGCTGGGCGTGGCTATGGGCTCTGGCGCTTGCCCTGGCGGCCAGGGAGTGGGTGGTCCGCCCCGTCGCCCAGGCATGGGACCGGTACCGGGGCCCAACGCAACCTACACAGCCGACTCAGGCGTAACATGCGGTGGAACGGTCCGGGCGCAGGCCTCGCCATGCGCCAGACTGGGAAAGGCACTATGGATACCGGACGCTTGGTAGACGATTCGGGCTTGGGTTCGCACGGCAAGGCCATCAAGTGGGCGCTCGCCCTGATCATCCTGTTCGTCGCGCTCTCCTTCGCCTATCCGCTGCTGGGGTTCTACACCGACTGGCAGTGGTTCATGCACGACGCCCGCCACCCGGAGGTGTTCGCCAAAACCTGGAACACGCGGGCCCTGCTTTGGGGCGCCGGCTTCATCGTGTCGATCCTGTTCGTCGCGCTGAACGTACGGCGCATGACCGACGTGGTCGCGGTGTACGGCGACCGGCCGAGCGGGCCGCAGGAGGCGGCGGCCGCGGGCATCCTGTCGGCCGCACAGCGGTTTGGCCGGGTGCTCGGCTTTGTGGTTAGCCTGCTGGTGGCGCTCGGGGTGGCCGGCTCCTTCAGTCGCTCGTACCAGGACCTCTGGATGTTCCAGGCGTCGACGTCGTTCGGCATCAAGGACCCGGTGTTCGGGCGCGACTTGAGCTTCTACGTGTTCCAACTGCCCTGGCTCGAACGACTGGTGGGCGCGGCGACCGAACTGCTCGTGGTGACCCTGGCGCTGGCGCTCCTGGCGAAGTTCGGGTTGGGCAGCCTGGCGCGCGCCGCCAACGCGGTGGTGGAGGGGCGCAGCAGCCGCGTGCAGATCAGCCTGCTCGCGTCGTTCCTGCTGATCGCGCTGGGCGTGCGGGGGTTGCTCGCCCGCTACGGGATGCTGACCTCCCCCGGCACGCAGTTCACTGGCCCGGGCTTCGCGCAGAGCCAAGCGATCGCCATCGCCGGCGTGCTGGCCTGGGTGGCCGTCGCCGTGGGCGCGTTGAGCATCGCCAACGCGTGGTACGGCAGGCCCTTCCGAGCGGTGATCGCAGGGGCCGCCGGGCTTGCCGCGGCCGCCGTGTTGGGGCTGGGCGTTTACCCGAGTGCGGTGCAGGCGCTGCGGGTCGAGCCCGACAAGATCCGCGTCGAGCGACCCTTTGCCAGTCGCGCGATCAAGATGACGCGCTACGCCTATGGGCTGGACAAGTTCGAGGTACGGAACTTCGACGTTCAACCGGCGCCCACTCCGGCTGAGGTCGAGGCGGCGGACACCACGCTGCAGAACATGCGGCTCTGGGATCCGGTCGTCCTTCAGACGGTGCTCGACAACCTCCAGACCCTGAAACCGTATTACGACTTCACGGACGTGGACATCGACCGGTACGACGTGGGCGGCAAGCGGCAGATGGTGATGGTCGCGCCGCGCAACATCAAACTCGCGGGGATCGTGCCCAGTTCGCGGAGTTGGGTGACCGAGAAGCTGGTGTACACGCACGGGTTCGGCGTTTCGATGGCGCCGGTGAACGAGGCGAGCGGCACGGGGCGGCCGAACCTGTTGGTCAAAGATATGCCCCCGGCCAGCGCCCCCGGAGCGCCCAAGGTGACCGAGCCGCGCATCTACTTCAGCGACTACCCCGCCGGCAGCGACGAGCGGGAGAGCTACCTGCTTCTCGGCACCAATCAGGCGGAGTTCGACTACCCGGCCGAGACCGAGCACATGACGGCCTGGACGGGCACGCGCGGCGTGCCGGTCGGCGGCCCGCTGGCGCGCATGGCGTACAGCATGCACTTCAGCGACGGCAACCTGATGATCAGCGGCAACATCAAAGCCGGCACCCGCATCCTGTACCGTCGGGACGTCACCGACCGTGCGCGGCTCGTCTACCCGATGCTCCGCTTCGACACGGACCCGTACGTGGTGGTGGCGGGCGGTCGCCTGGTCTGGATGCTGGACGGCTACACGACCACAAACCGGATCCCCTATAGCGAAGCGGTGGCCGGACCGCAGGGCCACCTGAACTACATCCGCAACTCGGTGAAGGTGACGGTGGACGCCTACACCGGCGACATGACGGCCTATGCCTACGACGAACAGGAGCCGGTGCTGAGGGCGATTCGGAAGGTGTTCCCCAAGCTGATCCGGCCCCGGTCGGAGATGCCGGCCGAACTGGTTCAGCATGTGCGCTACGGCGAGGACGGGTTCCAGTACCAGTCCCAGGCGCTCACCCAATACCACGTCACCGAGCCCGACACGTTCATGAAAAACCAGGACGCGTGGGAGATCCCCGCTGAGCGTGGGCGCAAGGGCGAGGGCGAGCCGATCCTGCCCTACTACGTGCAGGCCCGGCTGCCGGGCGAGGCGCGCGACGCCTTCATGCTGATCCTGCCGTTCACCCCGCGGGCGAAGAACAACATGATCGGATGGATGGGCGCCAACTGCGACCCAGACGGGTACGGACACGTGGTGCTCTACAAGTTCCCGGCCGACACGCAGACGCAGGGCCCGAGCCAGATGGAGTCGACCTTCAACGCCGACCCGGTGGTGGCCGACATCAACCGCCAACTCAACAACGACCAGTCGGAGATCATCCCCGGCAACCTGCTGGTGATCCCGATCGGCTCGAGCATCCTGTACGTGAAGCCGCTCTTCCTTCAGAACCGCTCCGCGCGCGTCGCGCAGATCCCGGAGTTGAAGAAGGTGCTGCTGGGGCTGCAAAACAAGGTCGTGGTCGGCGACACCTACCAGGAGGCGTTGAACAAGCTCTTCGGCGGGCAACAGACTGTGAAGGCGGTCGCGCCAGAGGCCGCGGCCCCCACGGCGCCGACGGGCGGCACGGTGAACGTCTCGCAGGTTCGGGATGCGTTGAAGTTGCTGGACCAGGCCGAGGCCGCGCAACGGCAGGGAGATTGGGCCAAGTATGGCAACCTGCTACAACAAGCTCGGGACCGACTGCGGGAGCTAGCACGGTAACATTAGCGACATGAGATGCAAGCCCACGCTCAAAGGGGAGTCGTCGGCGGAGATGGGTCACTGGGTCCGGGAGGCCTATATGGACGCCAAGGTCCACAAGGCCGCAAACCAAGGCTTGGACTCGGTATCGAGGCTTCTCGAAGAGGCGCGCATGCTGCTGGACGAGGCCGAGGAGGCGCACGCGCGCGGCGACGGCGGCGCGTTCAAGCAGGCCATGAAGCAGGCCTGCCGGCGGCTTGTCAACCTGGCCCGGTAGCATAGGGGTTATGGAGCGGCGCCCGCGCGTCGGGATTGTTGGGCTGGGCCTGATCGGGGGCTCGGTGGGCTTGGGGCTTCGGCAAGGCTTTGCCGAGGCCGTCGTGGGCAGCGACCGGAGTTCCGAGGTCGCCGACGAGGCGTTGCTTCGCGGTTGCGTGGACTCGGTCGCGCCGTGGCCCGAAGGTTTCGAGGGGTGCGACCTGGTGGTGCTGGCCGCCCCTCCGTCGGCGATACCCGCGCTGATGGAACAGGCGGAGGCGTTGAGCCCGGGCACGGTGGTCACCGACGTGGCCAGCGTGAAGGCCTCGGTGGCCAAACAGATTCCCGAACGGTTGGCCCCGAGCTTCGTGCCCGGGCACCCGCTTGCCGGGACCGAGGGCAGCGGTCCGGGAGAGGCCAAGGCGGACATGTTCCGCGGCTCGACCTGGGTGCTCTGCCCGGACGAGCGACAACGCCCCGACGCGCTGTCGTTGGTGGAACGGATGGTGCGCGCGCTCGGCGCGAGCCCGGTCCAGATGGACCCGGCTTCGCATGACCGGCACGTGGCGCTCGTCAGCCACCTGCCGCACGTTCTGGCGGCGGCGCTCCTGATGCAGAGCGCAACGCTCGACCACCCGGAGGTCGCTGGAGGAAGCTGGCGCGACCTGACGCGCGTCGGCGGATCATCGCCAGAGCTTTGGAGCGACATAATGTTGTCCAACCGGGACGCCATGCTGGCCGTTTTGAACTCAACACGAGAGACGATGGAGGATTTCACCGCCGCATTGGAGGCGGGCGACCGCGAGGGGCTTCGCGAACGGTTTGCACGGGCCTCGGAAGTCAAGCGGAGGGGATGGTGAGCCAAGTTTTGAGGGTCGGACCGGTGGCGACGCTGCAGGGCGAACTGCGGCCGCCGTCCGACAAGTCGTTGACGCACCGCGCGTACATCCTGGCCGCGTTGGCGGAAGACCGGTGCCAGGTGGACGAGCCGCTCCGCAGCGAGGACTGCGACGCGACGCTGCGTTGCCTGGCGGCGCTGGGGCGGGGCTGCGACCTCACCGAAAGCAACCAGGCCCTTATCTGGCCCAACCACGAGTGGCAAACGCCGGAGGAGCCGCTCTACTGCGGCAACAGCGGCACGACGATGCGGCTGCTGAGCGGCCTGATCGCGTCGCTGCCCGGGGTGAACGCCGTGATGACCGGCGACGCCTCGCTCTCGCGCCGGCCGATGCGGCGGATCGCCGAGCCCCTGCGCTTGATGGGCGCCGACGTGGAGGGCGAGACTGCGCCGCTGACGATCCGCGGCAAGAAGCTGACCGGCATCGAGTACGCCAGTCCGGTGGCGAGCGCCCAGGTGAAGAGCTGCGTGCTGCTGGCAGGCCTTCGCGCCAACGGCGAGACGTGGGTGACCGAGCCGACGCAGAGTCGCGACCACACCGAACGTATGTTGGCCGCGCTGGGCGTGGAGGTGATGCACAAGGGCGAGACCGCCGTGGGGGTGCGCGGCGGCGCCAGTTGGGACGGCTTCCACTTCCGCGTCCCCGCGGACATCTCGAGCGCGGCGTTCTTCATGGTGGCCGCGGCCATGTTGCCGGAGGCTCGCGTGACGTTGCTCGACGTGGGCGTGAACCCGACGCGGACCGGCATCTTCGACGTGTTCCGCCAAGCCGGAGTCCGGTGGCGACTGGAGTCTGAACGGAAGGAGACCGGCGAGCCGGTGGCGGACCTGGTGGTCGAGGGCGGCGCGCCGCTTCGCGCCTTCGAGATCGCCGGCGCGATGGTGCCGCGGCTGATCGACGAGATTCCGGTTCTGGCGGTGCTCGCCACGCAATGCGACGGCGTGACCCGCATTCGCGACGCACATGAGTTGCGGGTCAAGGAGAGCGACCGGATCGTCAAGGTGGCCGAGGGGCTGCGCGCGATGGGTGCGCGGGTGGAGACCTACGACGACGGCATGGACGTGGAGGGGCCCGTGAAGCTCCAAGGAGCGACCATCGAGGCCGAGGGCGACCATCGCATCGCGATGGCGTTCGCGGTGGCCGGGCTGGTGGCGGAGGGCGCGACGACCATCACCGGAGCCGAGTCGATCGCGACCAGCTACCCCGACTTCGAAAAGGATTTGGTGAAGGTCAGTGTCCTCTAGGCTCGTAATCGCCATCGACGGCCCCGCCGGCGCGGGCAAATCGACGGTCGCCACGTTGGTGGCCAAGATGCTGGGGCTGCACCTGCTGGACACCGGTGCGATGTACCGCTGCGTGGCGCTGCTGGCCGAGCGCGCGGGGCTGGACGGATGCGCCGGCGACCCGGCGGCCAACTTGGCGCGCGAAGCGCGCATCGAGTTCGCCGGCAAGGAGCCGCAGCGGGTGTCGCTCAACGGCGAGGACGTGACCGAGGCGATCCGCACGCTGCCGATCGGGCAACTGGCGAGCGCGCTCAGCGTCTTCCCCGCCGTGCGTCAGGTGCTGGTGGCGCAGCAGCAGTCCGTGATCGCCCAGGGCGGTTACGTGCTGGAGGGCCGCGACGTGACGACGGTGGTGGCGCCGAAGGCGCACGTGAAGGTTTTCCTGACCGCCAGCATCGAGGAGCGCGCGCGCCGGCGGTGGCTGGAGATGCGCGGCCGGGGCGAGAACCCCAAGCTGCAGGACGTGGTGCTGGACGTCGTGGGGCGCGACTACCGCGACTACTCGCGCGCGGACAGCCCGCTCACCTTGGCCGAGGACGCGGTGGTGCTGGAGACGTTCGGGCTCTCGCCGACCGAGGTCGCCGAGCGCATCGTGGACATGGCGCCGAGCGCCTGACGACCGCCTACTCGTGCCGCAGGGCGTCGATCGGGTCCAACTGCGCGGCGCTCACCGCCGGGAAGAACCCGAACACCATGCCGATCATGGCCGAGAACGCGGCGGCGCCCATCGCGCTCGTCAGCGGGAACGGCGCGTGAAGCCCGTGCTCGTTCGGGATCTTGAAATGCACGCTGACGGTGGAGACCAGCTGGCCGAGGCTCCAGGCCAAGCCCATGCCGATCAGCCCGCCCACCAGGCTCAGCATCGCCGCCTCCACCAGGAACTGGGTCAGGATCGCCGCCCTCTTCCCACCGACCGCCTTGCGCAACCCGATCTCGCGCGTGCGCTCGGTGACGCTCACCAGCATGATGTTCATGATGCCGATGCCGCCCACGAGCAGCGAGAGCGCCGCCACGCAGGCCAGCACCATGCCCGCCACGCCGATCACGTTCTGGAACACCTTCAGGATCCCCTCGTTCGAGTCGATCCGGTAGAGCGGCACGTTGTGGGTTCGGGCCATCAGCGCCTGCCACACGGAGTCCATCAGCTTCTCCACCGTGACGCCGGCCTTGGGGCGCATGAGGAGCATGCTGTAGCTGCGCCCGCCCAGCCACTTGCGCTGCGCGGTGGTGACCGGCAGTTGGAGCGTGCGCGACTGGTTGCCGCCGAACGAGAGCGCCGACTTCTCGTACCGGGTGATGCCGACCACCTCGAGGGTGATGCCGTTCAGCACGACGTTGCGGCCCAGCGCCTTGCCGCCCGGGAAAAGCTGGTTGGCGAGCTCGTCCGAGACGACGGCCACGTTGGCCAGGTTGTCGACGTCGTCCTTGTTGATCAGGCGACCCTCGAGCAGGTCCTGGACGGCGATGTCGTTGTAGCGCTCGTCGAACGCCGTGACCTGGGTGTCCTTGGACTCCGCCGAACCCGCGCGCACGGTCTGCGAGGGGCCGAAGTAAAGGCCGGCGATGGTGCCGATCTCCGGCACGCGCTCGACCAGATACTGCCGATCCTCCTCCTTGATCGCCTCGAACCGGCCGTGCTCGCCGTGGGGGGCGCGGCTCGGGTCGAAGAAGATGAAGACGGTGTCCGGCGACTGCTTCGAGAACTCGCCGGCGATGAAGGTCTTGAACCCCTCCGACAACAGCACGATCATCGTGACGCTCATGACGCCGATGATCACGCCGAGCATGGTGAGGAAGGCCCGCAGCTTGTGCAGCCGGAGCATGTCGAGCGCGATGCGGACGGATTCCCAGACGCTCACTTGCCGCCCTCTTCCCCTCCGCCGGGTCCCTCCATCGCGCCGCGGCGCTTCGGTCCCGTGAACTTCGGCTTCTGGAGCTTGTCGCCCACGGCCGCGCCCTCGACAACCTGGATGAACGCGCCACTGGATTCGCCGACCTTGACGGACACGCGCTCGGCCTTCGCCTTGAGGTCGCCCGGCTTGGCGCCCTTGGGCAGGCGCATCACGAACTTGCCGTCGGCGTCGGCGCCCACGAAGTCGATCGGAACTCGGATCACGTTCTTGAGTTCGACGACGGTCATCGTGCAGCGAGCCGACATGCCGGACTTGAGGTTGGCTGGCGAGGAGTCGAGCTGCACCTCCACGTCGTACTTCACCACGGCGTCGCCGCCGGCGGAGGTCGTGCCCGATGCGGTGCTGGCCGGCGCGATCTTGCTGACCTTGCCACTGGTCGGGCGCCCGGGCAGGGCGTCCACGTCCACCTTGGCGGCCATCCCGACCTTGAGCTTGGCAACGTCGATCTCGTTCACCTGAAGCTTGACGACCATCGCGCTGCGGTCCTCGATCCGCACCACCGGCGTGCCGGCGCTGAAGCTGCCGAGGCTGGCGACCAGTTCGCCCTCCTGCACCAGCCGCTTGGTCACGATGCCGGCGAGGGGCGCGCGGATCTCGGTTTCCCCCAACTGCCGTTCACTGTCGCGGAGCAGGGTCTGGTACTGGTCCACGGCGGCCCGCTGCTGCTCGCGGCCGGCCTCAAGCGCCTCGATGTCGCTCAGGGCAACCTCGGCGTCTCGCACGTCGGCCAGCGCGCGGCGGTACTCCTCGCGCTTGACGTCGTCTTGAATGCGGTTGGCAGTCGCCTTGTCCAGGTTGGCCTTGGCCTCGCGCACGCGCTCGTTGGCCTGCTTGACCTCCAGTTCCTGTTCTGGCCCGAGCCGGCGGAGCTTGGCCGCGGCGTTGTCCATGCGGGTCCGCGCGACGTCGCGCTCCAGCTTGGCGCTCTCCACCTCGCGCTGGGCGGCGTAGCCCTTGGCCAGCAGCCCTTGGCGACGGTCCAGTTCGCGCTGGGCCTGGTCGAAGGCGGCCCTGGCGTCCACGTCCTCCTTCTGCGCGGCCGCCCGGTCGTTGGGCTGGGTCACCGTGGTGAGCAGGTTGAGCGCCTGCATGGCGGTGTTGTACGAGGTCTCCGCCGCGCGGATCGTCGTGCTGGTCAGCGTGGGCTGGATGCCAAGCTCCTTCTGCACGTCCTTCAGGCGGGAACGGGCCTTCTCCAGGTTGGTGCGCACCGTGACGCGGCGCTGGGCAAGCTCCACGTCCGTGCGACGCGTGGCGCTCTGGGCGCCGCGAAGCTGCGCGCGCGTCTGCTTGACCTGAAGCTCCGTCTCCTGCGGGTCGATCACGGCGAGCAGGTCGCCCTGCCGGACCACCGAGCCCTCGTCGACCAGCAGCTTGGCGACGCGGCCGCCGACCCGGCTCTTCACCTCGACCGTCTTGCGCGGCTCCAACGTGCCGGTTTCGATCACCTGCACCAGCATGTCGCCCCGGTCGACCACGGTCGTGTCCGCCCCCTTCATCTTGGCCTGGAGCGCCGCCGCCGTCTTCGATACCGTTCGCCACGCCAGGAACCCGCCGCCGCAGAGGACGACGACCACCAAGGCCACGATGAGTCCAACTTTCTTCATATCGAACCGCCCTGGGCGCCCGAGGCCCAGGTTCCGTCCCCGTCAGGGATCGCCCACGTCTTGGGGTGGACGATGTACACCGTGTTGCGCCCGTGCGCCCAAGCCGCTTCGAGGTCGGAGCGACGGTAGGTCAGCCGGACGGCGTTGCGACCCGGGTCGTTGAAGACCGGGTCGCCGTTGGCGTCGAAGCCGACCAACACCACCAGGTGTCCGCAGCCCGGCCCCTTTTCGCGCTCGCCGCGCAGCCACGGATAGGCGACGCTGAGCGCGACCGGAACGCCCGCCAGCGTCCAGTCCTCAAGGTCGCGCAGGTCGCGGAACCGCGCGACGTAGGCCACCATGCCGGGCAACCCGGCGGCGTAGGCCATGTTGAACGACCAGTTCCCCGCGCCCTGGTAGACCGAGTCGTAGACGCCCTTCTCGACGGCCGGCGCCTCTCGGTCCAGCTCCGGCCGGCCGAGCGTCTGCGCCCAATAGCCGAGGACCATCGAAAGCGAGGTCGGGCTGCAGACGACGCTCCCGTTCGGGTAGTCCATCTGAGCCCGGCGCGGCGGCTCGAGCACATGCCCCCAGGCGCGGCGGTTCGGCTCGCGCGACGCCGGCTTTGCGCCACCGTCGATCAGACACAGGCGAAGCTGTTCGAGGGTCGGTTTGGCTCCGCCTTCGCCGGGGGAGAGCACCGCGCGCACCTTCAGCCTGCGGGCCGGGCTCCTCACGATGAGCACGTCCGTCTCGACCTGCGCGTCCGCGTCGTCCTGCTCCTTGACGCTGTGGCGCTCGCCCTCCTGCGACCAGACGGCCATCACGTACGGCTTGGTCGCGCGCCCCTCGTCGACCGCCTGAAGCTCCAGCCGAAGAACGGACGAGTTGGGCGTGACGGCTCGCCACGAGGGGATCGCCTCGGTCCACGGACCGCCCGGATCGACCTCGGCCTCCATCACGACCGCCCCGTCGGGCAACCTCTCCGACCGCATCGACGCCACGTCCACCGTCACCAAGCGGTGCGAGAGGGCGCAATCGCCACCGACCGCCGCGACGAAGATCCCAGCCAAGGCGCTAAACACAACAGAACAATACTCCTTATGCGGGCGCCAAGGTTGCGGGTATCGCGCGTCCGGCGGGACGTTGGGCGCCGAACGGTTTGACGCCCGCCCCTAGGCAACCGCCCGCCATGGGCTAAACTCGGGTTCCCAACGCTTCGCGGCAAGGGTTCGCCCGGCCAGGCTTGGGCGACGGTCGCACCATGAAGTCGTTACGCTTCGTCCCGCTAGCCGAAGAGCACCTGGATCGCGTGCTGGCGATCGAGGCGGCGTCGGAGACGGCGCCCTGGAGCCGCAAGGCGTTCGAAAACGAACTCGACCACGAGTTTGGCATCTTCTTGGTGGCGCTTGCCGGCGGGGAGATCATCGGCTTTGGCGGCGTCTGGATCGTCGTGGACGAGGCGCATATCGTCACCATCGCGGTGGACCCCGAGCATCGCCGGCAGGGCGTGGGCCGCCGCATCCTGGCCGAGCTGCTACGGTGCGCCAAAGAGCGCGGCGCCGTCTGCTCCACGCTCGAAGTCCGGGCGGGCAACGATGCCGCGCTGGGGCTGTACGAGGGCGTCGGTTACGCCCGCGCCGGCAAACGCAAGGGCTATTACCCCGACAACAAAGAGGACGCCGTGGTGATGTGGCTCCACGACCTCGACACGTGGGAGCCGCGAATCTAGCATGTTCTTCGAAAAGCCGGTACTTGCCATCGAATCCAGCTGCGACGAAACGGCCGCGGCCGTGCTGGATGGGCGGCGCGTGCTTTCGAGCGCCATCGCCAGCCAGGTAGAGATGCACCGCAAGTGGGGCGGCATCGTTCCCGAGGCGGCGGCCCGTGCACACATCGAGGCGGTGCTTCCCGTGGTGGAGGAGGCGATGCGCGAGTCGGGCGTCGGACGCGTTGGCGCGGTGGTCGGGACCAACCGTCCCGGGCTCATCGGCGCGCTCAGCGTCGGCTTGACCGCCGCCAAAACGTTGGCCTTCGCATGGGATGTTCCGCTTCTGGGGGTTCACCACCTGGAGGGGCACATCCTGAGCACCCTGGCCGACGACGGTTCGGCAGAGACGGCCGAGATGCCCCCCTTCCCGCACCTGTGTCTGGTGGTGTCGGGCGGACACACGGAGCTGGTATGGGTGCAGGAACCGGGGAGCTACAAGCTGCTCGGCCAGACGCTGGACGACGCGGCGGGTGAGGCGTTCGACAAGGGAGCGCGGTTGCTCGGGCTCGGTTACCCCGGAGGTTTGGCGATTCAGGAGCAGGCGGCCAAGGGCAACCCCAAACGCTTTCGACTGCCCCGGGGGCTGAAGGACGACCCGCTCAACTTCAGCTTCAGCGGCCTGAAGACCGCGGTGCTTCGCCTGGTGGAACGCGAGGGGCCGGGGATCAGCGTGCCGGACGCCTCGGCGGCGCTGCAGGCGGCGATCGCCGACGTGCTCGTGCACAAAGCCATGTACGCCGCGGACCGGTTCGGCGCGAAGGCGCTGACGCTGGTGGGCGGCGTGGCCGCGAACCAGCGGCTGCGCGAAATGCTGCGCGCCGAGTGCGACAAGCGGGGGCTGGTCTTCTGCACCCCTCCGTTCGAGTTCTGCACCGACAACGCCGCGATGATCGGCATCGCCGGCTCGATCCGCCTGGCCAAGGGCGAACGGGACGGTTTCGAACTGGACTGCCTGCCCAACGCGCCGCTTCCGGGCGCTTGATGGGTTGACGATCGCCGATCTGGGCCTCCTAGTGGGTGAAAAGGATCACCCATGGCAACCTATTCACAGGTCTACGACCTTCGGTACGGCAGTACCGCCTTTCGACGGCGCGTGGTGGTGGCGCTCGCCCGAGCCGCGCAGGACGTGCTGAACGACGCGCAGGCCACGGCCGCACGGCGCGCCTGGGCCCGCACGACGCTCCGCGACACCGACGCGATGGCCGAGCGCTTCATGTGGGGCGTGGTGGCCAACCCGACCGTCCAGGGCCTCGGCGAGGCCTCCACCGACGCCGACATCCAGTTCACGGTCAACTCGCTCATCGACGCGCTGGGGGTGGAGTAGATGCCGGTCACGCACCTGAACCGCCCGCTGAAGAACGCCCTTTCCGACACCGTCATCGGCAGCGCCAACGGGCTCAGCCCGTCGGCGAGCTTCCTACTCGCGACCTCCGGGTTTGTCGAGGCGCTTCTTCAGATCCGGAGCCTTGGCGGCACGGCGGCCTCGGCCACCTGCGGGTGCCGCGTGCAGGCGTTCCGGCGTCTGGGGCCGGTCGGCGGCATGAAGACGGACACGGTTCCGATGCTGGACGTGACGCTGCCCACGTCGTTGGCAAGCGCGAAGCCAGACGGCGAATACCGCACCTTCAGCCTTCCGGGCGGGGACTACGAGGTGAAACTGCAGAACCTGGACACGACGGTCGACTCGGCGAACGCGGTCACGGTCTCGGCCACGCTGGCGCCGATCGAGGTCCGAGCGCGGTGACGCCGGACAAGCCCGGCCCCGGTTACGAGGTGGACTGGAGCCACCCGCTGGCGCAGGGGTTGGTCGGCTGCGTGCTGCCGAACGACGGCGTCGGGCGTGCCCTGTTCGACGCGGTCTCCGGGCGCCGGTTGGCCGGCGCCTCGGGCGCCCCGGTTTGGGAGCCCGGGCATACCGGCGTACGGTTGCGCAACGGCGGTTCGCTGACGCTGCCCGTATTCGACGTGCCCGAGTTGGGCGAGTCCGTGGCGATCACGGTCGTGGGCGTGTTGCCTTTGGGCTTCGAGCATTGGGCTCGGTGGGCATCCATCGGCGAATCGCCAACGGCGCGGGTGCTGGACATTCTGAACAACGACGGCGCCCCGTGCCCGCGCGTCTACGTCGAGGCCAAGGACCAAGCGGGCTCGCAGACCACCGTGCAGGTCGCGGTCGAGGTGGGCGCGCCGCTCCGCGCGACGGCCTGCCTGGACGCCCAGCGCCGGCCCTTGCTCTACATCAACGGGCGGCTTGTCGGCCAAGGCTCGTCGCTGACGGGCACGCCAAACCGGGTGGTGCGGTATGCGCCGTGCGGCATCCTGGAGGGTGCGGCGGGAAGCTTCGCGTGGGAGGCGTGCTACGCGCACGGCCGCGCGCTCTCGGCGGCGGAGGTGGCGTGGCTGCACGCGGAACCCTACGCCTTCCTGAAGGCGGCGCCGGCAAAACGCGGGGCTCGGTTCATCGCGGGGGGCGCCTGAGCGCGCGAGAGAGAAGATGGTAGCGGAGGTCAGACTCGAACTGACGACCTAACGGGTATGAACCGTTTGCTCTAACCAACTGAGCTACTCCGCCACTCGGGCGCGCTGCGCCGACGCAAGATTGTACCCACCCGCCGCCGAGAAAGTGGGGCCAAACGCTTCGCGCCCAGTGCTTTACCGGCTTTGGGACGCGGCCGGTTCAAGCTCGGAACGTTACCTGCCCGGCGGATGTTGTGCGGCGGAACAACCTTGGTGCGGGGCGCCGATCGGCGCTTCGCCCAGAAACGGGGTTAACATGCTTATTTCCGAGGCGAAAACTTTTGTGGGTCTGGTGGCTCACGTGCAGTATCGCGACCGTGCCGGCCGGGACCATCTCGAATTGGCCGAGATCTTCGACGTCGGTTTCGTCCCCCTCTACGGGCCGTGCCTGATCACGGATGTTGGGGAGATCCGGCTCGATCGAGTCGTCCGGTGCGAGGCGCAGGCCTCCCAGAAAGCAGCTTAAGAAAACGAAGGAACCATCTCATGTTGGCGCGGGCCCCTGGCGGGGTTCCGCGCCCTTTTTGTTATCGCTCAACGACGTTGGCGGCGGCGCTGCAGGCGGCTCACGAACTCGTCCACTCTCAGACGGAAACCGACGCGGAAGTCGCTTGGAAAACCCCGCACCAAGACGAACGGTTCGAAGGCCTCCGCGACCAGCGCGATCTCGTACTCTTGGTCGTACCACTTGTGCTGCACGATGTCGTACTTTCCCAAGTAGCGCGCGGTGTACGGCCCCGAGCGGAAGTCGGCCCGCACGCTCCAGGTGCGGTCGCTGTAGAGTCGGTCGAACAGGAAGTCAGGGTCGCCGAACTCGTGCGAACCCGAATAGGCTCCGCCGATGGTGATGTTGCGTGAAAGCTTGGCCACCAGCCCGACCTGCCCGCGAACCCAACTGTACTGGCCGTGCTCGCTCGTCGTGCCGAAGGCGTCGCCGCGCAGGCGCAGGTCGAGGTTGGGCAGCAGCTTCCAACTCGGCGCCATCAGGCACGCCTGCAACTGCCCGCGCTCGATGTACGGCGATCCGGTGGTGGGGCGGATGCGCTGAAACCGCGGGATGACGAAGCCGCCCCAGCCCTCGGTGGAGCCGCCCAACTCAAGGCTCACCTCATACGGCTTGGTGACGTCGGTCGAGTCCTCGATGCGGGCGGTCGTCGATTGGTTGAACGAGGTCGATAGGCTGACCGCGCCCCGCTTCGCGCCGACCATCTCCTGCTCCTCCTTGGGAGAAAGAGTGGTCACGCTGTCGAACCAACCGTCGCCAAACCGCTCGCCAAGATCGCCGGCGGTGGCGATCGAGGTGACGGCGTCCTCGGGGTTCACCCAACTGCGCGACACCTGCAGGCCGTAGGACGGCGCCTCCTTCGGGTAGGTAGAGGCAAAGGCCATCAGGCCGGTGCAGTCGTCAAGCAGGAAGCTGCCATCCCAGGCAAAGCCCAGCCCATAGCCGCGCTTGTTTGAAATCGCCGGCGGCCGCCAACCGGTGACGCGGCGGTCGAGCGAGAGCTGCAGGTTGGGAAGGTAACCGAGCTTGACGCCGAAAAGGTCGAGCCCCACGTGCCGGGCGACCGCTCGCTTTCCGGGGTAGACGGTGACGCTGGGGATGACGACGGAGTACTCGGGCTTGCTCCGACGGGACAGGGTGCCGTGGACGCCCTCGAGTTCCCAGCGGTCGGGCAGGATGCGGATCGACTTGGCCCAGGCGCGCACGTTGCCCGCGTCGATCTCAACGTCGTTCGCCTGGCCGGTCTTGTTCTCCCAGTCGAAGTCGAGCGCGCCCGCCTCCAGGCTTCCCTCCGGGTCGGTGACGCGCACGCCGCCGGCCGCCCGCCCTTTGCGGCTCGCGCTGTCCAGGGTCAGGCTCTCGCACTCGATGACGGTGTCGTCGTATTGCGCGCGGACCTTGCCGGAGAAGACCGTCGTGCCGCTCTCCAGGTCGTACTCGCTACGGGTCCATTCGACCTTGAGGCCGCCGTCCACCTCGGCGCTGCGCCGAACCTCCTGCTGCACGACGGCTGCAGTCAGCGGAGGCATGGGAGGCAACGGGAAATGCGGGAGCATGCGTGGCTGCGAGTGTACCGCCGCCCGGCTGCGTGGCCGGGCGGCGGGAGGCCAGTGACGCTAGAGCGACCCGATCAGCCGTTCCATCGCGCCGCCGCAGATCTCCTGCGGCATCGCCTTGAGCTTGGCCTTGCAGTCTTTGAGCGAAGCCTCGGCTGCTCCATTCGGCTCGGTCTGCTTGTCCAACCAGATCAACCCCGCCTTCCCGTAGAGCGCGAGCTTGGCCACCCAGGGCTCGATCTCCTTGAGCAACGCGCGGTTCTCGACGGTCTGGTTCAGTGAGACGTCGATCGCCGCAAACCCCTCCAGCAACGCGCGAAGCGCCTTCTCGGTCATCGGCGAGGGGGACGCCAGGTAGTCGTCGATGAGCGCGTTCAACTCGTGGCTCTCCTTGGGTTGCAGGAATGAGCTCTGGCACTGCTCGCAGAACAGGCGCAGGGCGGCGTAACCCTTGTCTCCGCCGACGACCCGCAGGGCGTTGCGCCAAGAGCGCTCGGCGTCGTAGGCGTACGGGTTCCACGCCCAGTCCGCGATGGTCGCCAGTGCCACCTTGGAGGCCTCTTCCTGGTTCATCGGGTTCTCCAGGAAGCCCTCATAGAGGTGCGCCACGATCTCATGCGAACGGCTGGTCAGCGGGCCCATCTGCAGGCGCGCGGTGCAGTAGTCGTTGACGGGATAGTTGTCCGAGAAGAACGGCTTGCGCCGGATGCCCGAGGCGTAGGCGTAGATCTTGTCCAGGGTGATGTCCCGGTCGCACACGTCGGCGCCGGTCCACATGGTGGGGATTCGCGGGTCGAGCTTGGCGCCCATCGACTTCAGGTAGGCATCCGGCTCGGCGATGTAGTACTTGACCGGGCAGTAGGAGAAGCCGATGGTTTTGTCGGCCTTCAAGAGGTCGTGGAACACCCGGTTGGCAAGGAAGGCGTGCGCCTGGCCCACATCCTTGAAGCGCTTCCTGTCTTGCGGGTGAAACATTTCGCTCGGGATGTCGTCGAGTTGCAGGGAGATGTTGCGGGCGCCCATCTTGCGCACTTGGTGGAACTTGCGCATGAGCGTCGCGAAGTCCTTGTCGCCGGAGTACTCGATGGAAAGGCCGGGGCTCATCGCCCACGAGAAGGTGACGAACTGCCCTTTCCCGAGGTCGATCAGCTCCTGGATGCGCTTCATCTCGATCGGCGGGTAGTCCTCGCGCCACTTGTCGCGGTTGTAGGGGTCGTCCTTGGGCGAGTACATATAGAGGTTGAGCTTCACCTCGCCCATGAACTGGATGGCGGCCTTGCGCTCGTCGTGGCTCCAGGGTCGCCCGTAGAAGAACTCGCCGTAGCCCCGCTCCTTGGTGAACGCCGGGTAGTCCCACACCGTGACCGCATGCAGCTTGGAGCCGAGTTCGAGCATCTGGCGGAGGGTCTGCGCGGCGTAGAACGTGCCGGCCGTTCCGGAACCCGCGAGCACGACACGGGGCGCGCCGTCGACGTTGGAGACGCGAAGCACGTACCCCTCGGGCGTGAAGTTCGCTGCGGTACGGTTGGCGGCGAAGTCGACCGGGGCGGCGTTCTCCCGTCCCAGGATCACCACCGGCTTGCCGGTCGGGATCGACTGGACCGGGACGGCGGTCGCGCCCACGGACTTCAGCGCAGCGGCGACCACCCGGTAGGCGGACGGGTGCGTCTGCGCGCCGACCACGGCGACCTGGCCGCCCAACGTCGCCTCATCGGAACCCCACCGCAGGTCGCGTGGGAACGGGAGAAGGCGGTTCTCGTCACCCGGGCCGAACGCCCAGGCCGAGCCGGCAAGAAGGGAAAGCGCGCCGACGGCGCCGACAGATGCAAAACGGAATGTCATCTCGACCCCGGTCGCCCCGGCGCAGAGCGCCAGAGCGACCGGGCGGGATGATACCCTTGAGGTAGGGCTACGCACCCACGGGCAAACTCAAGCGCCGCTCGACCGCATCGGCCACGCGGGCCAGGCTCGGCATCATCTTCTGGAACTGCGGAAGCGTGATGCTCTGCGGGCCGTCCTTGATGGCCTTGTCGGGGTTCGGGTGGACCTCGATCATCAGCCCGTCCGCGCCTGCGGCGATCGCCGCCCGCGAGAGCGGCGCCACCAGTTCGCGTCGTCCGGTACCGTGCGAGGGGTCGACGATCACCGGCAGGTGCGAGAGGTCGCGAAGCACGGCGACCGCGCCGATGTCCAGCGTGTTGCGAGTGTAGGTCTCAAAGGTGCGGATGCCGCGCTCGCAAAGCACGATCCGGTCGTTGCCGTTGCTGGCGATGTATTCCGCCGCGAGTAGAAGCTCCTCGTACTTGGCGCTCATGCCGCGCTTGAGCATCACCGGCTTACGGGTCAGGCCGATCTCCTTCAGAAGGTCGTAGTTCTGCATGTTGCGGCAGCCGACCTGAAGCATGTCGGCGTACTCCGACACGAGCTCGATCTTGCGAACGTCCATCACCTCGGTGATGATGCGAAGGCCAAAGCGGTTTCCGGCGTCGCGCATCATCTCCAGGCCGTGCTTGCCCATGCCCTGGTAGCTGTAGGGCGACGTGGACGGCTTATAGGCGCCGCCCCGGAAGATCGTGGCGCCCGCACGGGCGACGGCCTCCGCCGTGACCATCACCTGCTCCTCCGATTCGATCGTGCAGGGCCCGGCCATGACGACGATCTCCTCGCCCCCGATCGGCACACCCTCAACGTCGACGACGCTGTGCCCGCCAGCGTACTCCTTCGCCACGATCTTGTACGGCTTGGTGATGAGGAGTACGTCCTCGACCTCGTCGTACCCCCGGAGTTGCTCAAGGGCGTCGACGTTCTTGTGTTCGTCGCCCCCCACCGCGCACACGATCGTCTTTTCGACGCCGATGATCGGCTTCACCGTGTAACCGAGTTGCGCAAGCCGGTTGGAGACCGCCTTCACGGACGCCGGCGTGCAGCCCGGCTGCATGATGATGATCACTTCAGGACTTCCTCCGCCGCTGCGAGGAACTTGTCCACTTCCACTTCGTTTCCAATGGTCACCCGAAGGAACGTCGGCATGCCGAGGGGCACTCCGGAGCGAACGATGACGCCGCGCTTCAGCAGCTCGTTGAAGACCGGTTCGGCGGGCCGCTTGACGTCCACGCAGATGAAGTTCGCGTGGCTCTCAAGCACGCTGAGCCCCAGGCGGTCCATCGCCTCGGCGACCCGCTTGAGGCCGGCGGCATTGAGCGCCAGAGTGCGCTCCATGTGCTCGGCGTCGTCGAGCGCGGCCATCGCGGCGACCTGCGCCAAGCTGTTGACGTCGAACGGCTCCCGGGCGCGGTCCACGCCATCCACCACGGCGGCGTCGGCGAAGCCGAACCCCACGCGGATGCCGGCCAAACCGTAGGCTTTGCTGAAGGTGCGCAAGCCGATGACCGGCTTCCCTTCCTTCACGTAGTCCAGCGAGTTCGGGGTGTCCTTGGCCTCAACCGCGTAGTCGAGGTACGCCTCGTCCAGCACCACCACGACGCCGTCAGGAAGGTCCCGAAGGAACGCGTCGAAGTCCGGCTTGCGGACGATCGTGCCGGTCGGGTTGTTCGGATTGGCCAAGAAGATGAGCTTGGTCCGGTCCGTGGCGGCCTTGGCCATGGCCGTCAGGTCGTTGCGCCACTGCGCGTCGAGCGGCACCCTCACCAGCTTGGCGTCGGCGATCTGGGCCGCGGCGTCGTATCGAACGAAGGACGGAACGCCGACCATCATCTCGTCGCCGGAGTCGCCAAGAAAGACGAGTCCGAGCAGGTGGATGAGTTCGTCGCTGCCGTTGCCCAGCAGGATCTTCTCGGCGGGCAACCCGAAGGTCGTCGCCAGCTTCTGCTTGACGGTAAAGGCGGCGGCGTCGGGGTAGATGTTCATCTGCTCCGCAGCCTGCCGTACGGCCTCCACCGCCTTGGGAGACGGACCGAGCGGGTTCTCGTTGCTGGCAAGCTTGATGACCTCGGTGAGGCCAAGTTCACGCTTGACTTCGTCGATAGGTTTGCCAGGCGAATATGGCTGCATCCGGAGCACGTTCGAGCGCACGCGGTATCGCATCGGTTTCATTGTGGCAGGCGTCACCGAAGCAACATAGGATTCACCCGGCTGTACCGCCCGCGTTGTGGGCGATGCGGCAAGACGGATGGCGCGCCTACCGCAGAAGCGAACCGTAGTAGCGCGACAACGTGGCAAGCGCCGGCTTGCCCTGCGGAGTAAACCCGGCGTCGGCGCCGCCCCCCGCCTTGGGGTTCGTCTCCCATTCCCAGATGAAGGCGCCGCCCCACCAGGGCCGCCCCCACAACGTGCTCAGCAGCGCCTCGTAGCAGTCCGCCTGCTCCTGCAAGTCGACGGCCGGCCGATCCGCCCAGGCCCAAGGCTCCCGGTTCGTCCCGTCGGCCGAACGGTAGCCCACTTCGGTGAAGACCACCGGCTTCTTCAGCCCTGTCGCGGCGATCCACTTGCCGATGTCGTCCGCGCGAAGCCGCCAAGCCTCCTTTAGCTCCGCAAGGGTCGGATCGGCCTTCTTCGTGAGCGGGAAGTAGGCGTCGATGCCCACCTCGTCCACCGCGTCCCACCACGCCACGTCCTTGAAGGCGTCCCAACTGGCCGCGTAGGTGAGCTTGCCCTTGAAGCGTGCGCGCACGCCCGCCACGACCTTCCGCCAGGCGGCCTCCCATCGCTGCGCTCGGTTGAACTCACACCCCACCGACAGCGCCTCCACGCGCTCCTCTCGCGCAAGGTCGGCCCAACCGTTGAGAAAGGTGCGGTACGACGCGAACCAGGCCTCGGTCGGCTCGATGCCGGCGCGCCAGGCGCCGTTCCGCAGGTCGACGTTCGGCTTGAGGAGCACCTTCATGCCCAACGCATGGATGCGCCGGATGGCGTGCCGGACCGAACTGCGGCTCGAACTGAAGCGGGTGAAATCGTCCGCGATCGCCGTGGCGTGCTCGTCGTCTTGGAACGACCACACGTTCAACGACACCCAGTTGACGCCCGCCGAGGGCATGGCCGCCAGCGACCGGTCGGACCCGGGCGAGGAGAGCGCCTCCTTGGTCCACGAGCAGTAAGACATCCCCCGAACGACGGGGACGGCGAGCGAGGAGGCCGCGGCGCCCAAAAAACCCAGAAGCCAAGTCAACCGCATAGTAAGCTCTCCTTGCGGCATGATGCCGAAGGTCTACCGGGCATTATAGCTCCGCCCAGTCGTCCCGCAAGACGGCGGGCGAAGGACTAGGGCTCCCGAGGCTTTGGTTGCATTGGCCCGGACGCGGCGTGTATCATGTCGAGTTGCGTCTGCGTTCAGGCGCAGGGGTTTTACTATGGCGAAGGTCTGTCAGGTTAGCGGCAAGAAGGCCAACAGTGCGCTGCACATTCGGCACCGGCACTCCGGGGCGTGGAAGTTCCGGGCTCCGAAGAAGAACCGATTGCAGGGCGTGAACCTGCAGCGCGTGACCGTCAACGCTCCGGGCGGCAAGGTTCGCCTGTTGGTCGCGACCTCCGTGCTGAAGAGCCCCGAATTCGCCAAGGTGCTCTGCGGCCTGAAGCCGATCCCGAAGGCTTGGCTCGAGAAGAACGCCTACCAGGCGTAAGCGACACATCGTTAGCGTTTTCGCGGCGCCGGACCCCTGACCGAGGTCCGGCGCCTTTTCGTTTGCCTGCTCGTCACACGGTTTTCGGGCGCGGGCCGGCGCTCGGCGTTGGGCCGCCCCTTCAGGGCTTGGCACATGCGTCCGGCCAACCCAGGGCGTCGCTGCGCTCTGCCCTGGGGCTGCGGTCCCTCCACGGTTGACAAACTGCACACATGTCTACCTTTATGGTTGCGGAAAACCCGTGGAGACGTACTTGCAGACCCGACAACCACCCGAAACCGCCGACCTTGCGCCGTACCTGCGGCTGGCGGCGTCCGCCGGACCCGGCCACCTGGGCCGACGCGAGGCGTTGAGCGCCGAGCAACGCGCCGATCTGGCCCAGACGCTCGACTCGTGCGGCGTCGAGGCCCCGCCCTACCTGCTCCGCCCGGCCGAATGGATCGACCGCCGAGCCAAGCTGTTTGAGGCCGGGGACTACCCGGACAAGGGCGTCACGGTGACGCCTGGCCACCTGGCCGCGCTCGCCGGCGCCTTCGACCTGCCGGTACCCGTGCTGATCGAGCACGCCGGCTCCCCGCTGGAGATCGGCTACTTGACGCGCGTCGAGGCCGAGGGGAACGAGCTCTTTGGCGACGTGGCGCTCACCCGCGAAGCCAACGACCTGATCAACCGCTCGGGCGCGCACTCCCTTTCGCTTGGCCTATCGCGCGACCTCACCGAGATCCGCGAGGTCTCGCTCGTCCGCAAACCCCGCGTGGAGGGCGCGCGGCTCTTCGCGACCGACGCGCTGGAGTTCCGCTCGGAGTTCCCGCTCGACGAGGAGGCGCGGCTGAGGTTCGAGTTGGAGGCGCTGACCGAACGGCGCAGGCAGGAGGACGCGGAGCGCGCTCTGGCGGGCTACGTGAGCCAGGGGCGGCTCGTGCCCGCGCAACTGCCCTTTGCCCGCGCGCTGCTGATGCGCGACGACGCGGTGGAGTTCGACGGCGACACGCGCCGAGTGTGCGACCTTGCCGCGGCGCTCATCGAACGCTCCGCGCCCCACGCCCTCTACTCCGAGGTCGCGCCCGCGTCCGGCCCCGCGCCCGAGGCGGCCGAACTCGCCCCGGACGAGGCGGCGTTCTACCGCAGGCACTTCGGCGACCTGAGCCTGGAGGAGATCGCCAAGCGACGCTAGGCGAAGCACTGGAACAAGAACATGGCATCCCTGACCAAAGCATTCGAAACCTACGAGCGACCCGGGCTGGTGGTCGCCTACAAGCTGAGCAACGTGAAGGCGTTCAAGGGCGCGGCGCTCGGCCTCAACTCGTCCGGCTACGTCGTGCCGATGAGCCACGCCGTGGCCGGCCTGAAGTTCGTCGGCGTGGCGAACGAATCGGTGGATAACAGCGCGGGCGCGGCCGGCGACAAGACGGTCAACGTGACCAAGAGCGGCTCGTTCGTCCTCAAGGCCTCGGGCTTCACGCCGGCCGTCGCCGACCTCGGCAAGGAGGTCTACGCCCTCACCGACTGGGAGGTGCAGGTCGCGACCACCGGGCTCACCAACTCGTACAAGCTCGGCACGGTGGTGAGCACCGAGACCACCTCGACCGGCGAGGCCGGCGTGCGAGTGCGCATCGACAACCACAACGTGTGACGCCCACCGAACAAGGAAGGAGACAAACCCAATAACCCATGGCACTAACCCGATCCGACGTGCCCGAGCTGCTGTTGCCCGGGCTGAAGACGGAGTTCGAACTGGCCTACAAGGCCGAGGTCGATAACAGCATCGCCAACCAGATCGCCACGGTGATCAGCACCACCCTGCCGACGCAAAGCTACGCGTGGCTGGGCGCGCCGCCGCCGATGCGCGAGTTCGTGGACGAAAGGCGCCCTGCGGGGCTGGCCTCGAACGCCATCACCATCTCGGACAAGGTGTTCGAGTCGAGCATCGCGGTGGACCGGCGCGCCATCGAGGACGACCAACTGGACCTGATCCGGCTTCGCGTGAAGGACCTGGCGTTCCGAGTCAGCGCCCATCGGCACCAGATCGTCGTGGAGGGGCTGGTGAACGGCCCGTCGGCGACCTGCTACGACGGCGCGAAGTTCTTCGACGACGTACACCCGATCGGCTCGGCCACCCACTCGAACTCGACGGTGGACCCGCTGAGCGCGGCGTCGCTCGCCGCGGCGATCACCGCCATGATGAACGTACCGGACGATTCCGGCACGCCGCTCGGCATCGCCCCGGACACGCTGCTGGTCGGGCCGAGCCAGATGTGGAACGCCACGGAGCTTGTGGAGAGCCCGGTGGTGGTCTACAAGGCCACGGCCGCGGCCGGCACCTCGCCCACGCCGTACCTGAACGCCTTCCGCGGCCGCCTGAAGGTGGTGGTGAGTCCGTTCATCCGCGGCGCCAAGAAGGACGCCTGGTTCCTGCTGGACACCAAGCGGCCGATCCGCTCGATGATCCTGCAGCAGCGTTCCGACGTGCCGGTGGAGTTCACTGCCCTGGAGTCCGGCGCCGGTTCCGACTCGGCCTGGATGCGCGACCGCTACCACTACGGCGTGCGCGCCCGCTACAACGTGGGCTACGGCCTGTGGCAGACGGCGTTCGGAGGCAACCTTGCTTGAGGTGCTGGGCGCCCTCGGCATCGGCGGCGCGCTCGGAACGCTGTTCGCGCTTGCCGCGTGCGGCAAGCGGCTGGGCGACCGCTTGGCCCTCCTCCGCGCCGACCTGGAGTCGATCGCCAAGGACCCCGCGCACGCGGACCTCGCCAAGGTCATGGACGACATGAAGGCCGTGGAGGGCGAGGCGCGGTCGGCGCTCGGCCTGCTCAAGTCGCTCTTCCGGCGGTGACGCCGGTCGAGTGGCGGGAGACGCTCGTGTTGCTGGGAGGGTTTGTCGCTTCGGCGTTCGCGCTGGTGCGGCTGGCCCTCGCCCAGCAACGGGCGGTCACCGACCGGTTCGTGGGATTCCTGGAGGAGAGCCTCCGCCGTCAGGACGAGACGGTGGACGGCTTCCGCGAGGCGCTTTCGGCGCTGAACTGCGGGCTTCGCGAGAACTCGCAGATACTCCGCCGCGTGGCCGAGCGGCTCCAGGTCGACTTCTCGGATAGGAGGTAGCGCATGGCGCTTTCCGTTGCCGTCGCCAAGGTGAAGCAGAAGTGCAGCCTTGCCGACGCGAGCTACGATTCGGCGATCGCAGACCTGATCGCCGACCTGTTACCCGCAATCGAGTTCGCCTTGCGGACGGATTGCCTGGCGAGTACGCCGAACGCCGAACTGCAGGCCACGCTCAACCTGGGTGCGGCCGAGTTGATCGCCGGGGAGTTCCTCGCCCAGTTGGCCCGCGCGCCCGGCGCGTCGGAAACGCTTCGCCTGGGGCCGCTCGAGATCCGGCCGGCGTGGTTGCCGGTGGAGGACCCGTTTGGGCTCAAGGCGCAGGGCGCGCGGAGGTTGGCGCCGTACCTGCGCTCCGGCGCCGACCTGGTCGGGTCGGCCGGGGTGATGGGCGCTCCGCCGCTCCAGCCGGTGGAGGGGCCGGCGTGACGCCCGAGCAGCGGCGCGCCAAGGCGGTCATCGAGCGCTTCGGCGATCCGTTCACGGTGGGCGCTTCGGAGCGCAAGGGCGTCTTCGCCCCGCTCTCGCGCGAACGGGCGCTGGACCTGTTCACCGAGGCCCAGTGGACGGCGCTTCCCTTGCCCGCCTGGCTGGTGGCCACGCCCCACGACGACCCGACCGCGGTAAACGATCCGCTCACGTGGAACGGCGCGACGCTCACCGTCCGCAAGGCGGTGGAATCGCGCGCCAAGGGCCAGACCGTCGCGCGGCTTCTGGTCGTTGCCTGACGCATCCCCCGGCGCTTCTTGCGCCGGGGGATGCCTGCTTGCCTCGCCCTGGTCCCCTATCCCGGCGGTCAACCAACGGGTGTGATTGGTATACTGAGCGGCATTGCGGCGCAGGGTTACTCGTGATTCGACGGCCTCTTAGGATCCTCCAAGTCCTTTCTAGTTCAGCTACGTCCGGTGCTGAGCGACACGCCGTTACCCTAGCCATCCTCCTGGGCAGCGCCGGCCACCACGTGGAGGTTGTCTGCCCCGACGGCGGCTGGATGATCCCAGAGCTCGTCGACGCCGGTCTCGAGGTCCACACCTTCGACATGAAGCGGCGCATGGGGCTCGAAGCCCATGCCAAAATGCTCCGGCTGGTGCGACGAGGCAGTTTCGACGTCATCCACTGCCACCTGAGCCGCGCCACCTACCTCGGCTTTGTCGCGGGCTCCCTCAGGCGCATGCCGGTCGTTTCGACCGTTCATGTCGAGACGCGCGAGCCGCTCTACCGGTTCTTCGCCCGCAAGACCAACCGGATCGTCGCGGTGAGCAACTTCGTGCGGGGCGTACTGCACGGCCACGGAGTTCCGAACGACTACATCGACGTGGTGTACAACGGCACCAACTTCGCCGAGGTCGAGTACGAGGAGACCCTGGGCGTGCGCCGCGAGTTCTCCATCCCGTCGGACCGCGTGCTGGTCGGCCTCGTCGGCCGCGTTGCGCGGGAGAAGGGGCACATGGTCGCCGTTGAGGCGCTGCCCCGCGTGCTGGAGGTCCAGCCGCGCACGCACCTGATGTTCGTCGGACGCACGGAGGGCGAGTTCTGCGACCTGCTGCGCCACCGCACCGAAGACCTCGGCCTCATGGACCACGTCACCTTCACCGGAAACCGGCAGGACGTGGCCCGGATGCTCGATGCGATGGAGTTCTCCATCTTGCCGAGCGTGATGGAGGCCTGTCCCTTGGCCGCGCTCGAATCGATGGCGCGAGGCAAGACCCTGGTCGCTTCGCGCGTGGGCGGGCTCTCCGAGCTCGTGCAACACCGGGAGACCGGACTGCTCGTCGACCAAACGCCCGAGGACCTGGCCGAGGGCATGTGCTACATGCTCGGCAACAAAGCCGAACGCGAGCGCATGGGCCGCAATGCTCGCCTGCTGGTTCAGTCGCGCTTCACCAACGAGCACATGGTGGAGCGCCTCCAGTCCATCTACTACCGGGCCGTTGTCGGCTAGACGCCGCCCAGGTCGTCCAGAATAATGGCGATGCGCCTGGTGATGGCCAAGATGTGCGAGGGGGTCGGGCAGACCCCAAGCGGCAGGATGACGCTCAACGGCCTCTTCACGAACGTCGTCGCGCCGAGCTTCCCCGTGCTGCATCCTCCGTTCGATATCGTGGTCGAGTTGGAGTTCGAAACGCCCGAGTGGGGCGCTCCGTACCGCCTGGAGGCGATCCTGATCGACGAGGACGGGCGGACGGCGTACGAGACCTCCAGGTACGACGTGGCGCCGGCGGGGCGCGGACCGGGCGTCAGTCGCGCGTTGTTGGTTGCCCACGTCCCGGGCGTGGTGTTCGAGGCCCCGGGCCAGTACCGCCTGGACGTGACGGTGAACGGCAAGAAGGTGGGCGAGGAGCGCCTGCCGGTGGTCGGGGCGGCCGTCTGGCGGCAGGAATAGGCCCCGCCGTTGTATCATCTTCCCTAGCTCCCGTGGACCTCGGCTGGAACCTGATCCTCGACATCCTCATCGCGCTTGGCTCGGCCCTAGTGCTGGGATTGGTCTGCGAGCGCATCGGCCTCGGGGCGATCATCGGCTACCTCGCCTCCGGCGCCATCGTCGGGCCGGGAGGCCTGGCCTTGGTGAGCCGCTCCAACGCGGTGCAGTCGATGGCCGAGATCGGCGTGGCGCTGCTGCTCTTCACCATCGGGCTCGAGTTCTCTTGGAGGCGTTTGGTGCGGTTCGGCCCGGCCGCGTGGTTCGGCGGGCTATCGGCGACCCTCGGGTTGATCGCCATCGGAACGGGGTTGATGCGGGCGATCGGCTATAGCCTGCCGGTGGCCGTGGCGATCGGGTGCGCCCTGGCGATGGGCAGCACCGCGGTCGTGCTCCCCGTGCTCAAGCGCTACAACCAGCTGGACAGCCTGCATGGGCGGGCGACGCTGGGCATCCTTCTGCTGCAGGACTTGGCGCTGGTTCCGATCACGCTCGTCGTCACGTTCCTGCGCAGCGAAAGCGGCGCCGTCGCCCCGAAGATCGTGCATGCGCTGGCCATGGGCATCGTGCTGATCGCCGTGCTCGTGGTGCTGACCACCGTGGTCGTGCCCAAGGTGTTGAACGAACGCCTGGTGGCGCACAACCGCGAGTTGCCGATCATCCTGGCGATCACCACCTGCATCGGCGCGACGTGGGGGGCGCACGCGCTTGGGCTGTCGCCGGCGATGGGCGCGTTCCTGGCGGGATTGCTTCTGGCGGACTGCCGCTTCTCGGACCAGATCCGCGCCGACGTGTTCTCGCTCAAGACGCTGTTCATCACCATCTTCTTCGCGTCCATCGGCCTATTGGTCGACGTGCGATGGCTCGCGAGTCACTTTTGGATCGTGCTGGGCGTCGCCGCCGCGGTGCTCGTGGTGAAGGCGCTGGTCACCTACGTATGCATCCGACCGTTCGCCATCGGCATCGTGGAGTCGCTCGCGGCGGCGTTCACCATCAGCCAGGTGGGCGAGTTCTCGTTCGTCATCGTGTCGGTTGCGTTGGCGGGCCGCCCGCAGTACTCGGATGTGTTCCAAATGGTGGTGGCCGTCACGTTCCTGACGCTGCTCGTCACCCCGCTGCTCGCCCGACGCTCCTACCGCACGTCCCGGAAGATCGCCAAGCGCCTGTTCGGCGCCCGCAAGCTGGCACTCTCCGAACGGCGCGCCCACCACGCCGAGGGGCTCAAGGGGCACTTGGTGGTGATCGGCTACGGCGCCGCCGGGCAGGCCGCCTGCGAGGAACTGGAGGACGCGCGCCTGCCGATCGTCGTGGTCGAGATCAACCCGCGGTTGGTCGAGTTGGCCGAGCAGAACGGCTGGCGGGGCGTGCTCGGCGACGGCACTCAGGCGCCGATCCTCGAAAGAGCCCGCGTCCCGTTCGCCGGGCGGGTGGTCGTGGCGGTGCCAGACCACATCGCCGGCCGGATCATCATCAGCCAGTGCAAGACGATGGCGCCGCACGTGCCGATCGTGGTTCGCTCGCGCTACCACGTCTACGCCGAGGAGCTCGACATGATCGGCGCGGACGTGGTGATCGCCGTGGACCTGAGCCGCTCGGTCACCAACGTCGCCAAGCGCGCACAGCAAGGGGCGCCGCCCGTCAACACGCCGGCGCCGGCGGCCACCGCGGAAGGCACTGCGATCCTCAAGAAGTGGTCGGG
>CAZIIS010000005.1:0-7761 GCA_964539295.1 uncultured Fimbriimonadaceae bacterium
AGGGGAAAGGGGGCCAGGGGGATAGAGGTAATGCCGAAGCCCCTCGGGGCGCGGGCTTCCCTTTGCCGAAAGCGTCAGCGAGCGAATACCGGCCTCCCCCTGCACCCCCTCCGTACGCCTACGGCTACGGAGGGGGAAATGCGCGGCTGCGGCCTGGCCAGGTTTGTCGGCGAGCGCACCAAGGGCGAAGCGGTGCGCCGAGGCGAACGTTGTCCTTCGGACCGGGGTGCAAAAGACATCACCCCGGCCACCCAACACCCAGGGGCAGAAGACTGGATGCCAGGGCCGCGGCAACGCGCGGGCGGGTCACAGACCCGCCCCTACCATTCCCTGGGGAGGCCGGCGCGGGGTGGCGCAGCGCCTACGGAATGGAGACCGAGCTCTTGTCCCCCAGCACGAGGCTGATGGAGCGGGGGGAGCGCTCGACGCGGCGGACCTCGGCGCCCCGACCGATGAGCGAGCCCTCCACCCGGTTGGGAAGGTTGTCCAGCGCGCAGTCGCGCATGACGATGGAGTACTCGATCTCGGTGCGGCGCAGCGTGGAATGCGAGTCGATGGCGGTGAACGGGCCGACGAAGCTGTCCTCGATCACGCACCCTTCGCCGACGATGACCGGGCCGCGGAGGGTGCTGCCGCGCACGACGGAGCCTTTGCCGATGCGCACGCGCCCTTCGAGCAGGCAGTTGGCGGCGACCTCGCCCTCGATGCCGGGCTCCAGGTCCTCAAGAATCAGCCGGTTGGCCTCGAGCATCGCCTCGACCGTGCCGGTGTCTTTCCACCACCCCTCGACGATGTGGCTGCGCACCTCCAGACCGGCGTCGATCAGGCCCTGGATCGCGTCCGTGATCTCGTACTCGCCGCGGCCGCTCGGTTCAAGTTTGGCGATGGAATCATGGATCCTTCGGTCGAACAGGTAGACGCCGACGAGCGCCAGGTCGGAGCGCGGCTGGGCGGGTTTCTCCTCCAGGCGCACCACGCGCGAGCCCTGCATCTCGGCCACCCCGAAGTCGGAGGGGTTCGGGACGGGCGTGAGGAGGATCGTGGCGGCGGGGCGGTTCGCCTGGAACTCCTGAATCAGGCCGGTGATGCTCGACTTGATCAGGTTGTCGCCAAGATACATGATGAAATCGTCGTCGCCCAGGAACGCCTGGGCGGTCATCACGGCGTGGGCCAGGCCGAGCGGCTGAGGCTGCGGGATGTAGGTGATCTCCACCCCCCACCGGGAGCCGTCGCCGACGGCGCGCATCACCTCGTCGCCGGTGTCGCCGACGATGATGCCGAACTGCTTCACCCCCGCCTCGGCGATCGACTCGATGCCGTATTCGACCACCGGCTTGTTGGCCACGGGCACCAGCTGCTTGGCCATCGCGAAGGTGATCGGGCGAAGCCGGGTGCCTTTGCCGCCGGCGAGGATGAGCGCTTTCATAGGTCGGTTCCCAAGCTCGGCCCGTAGAATCGGGCCACGAAGTCGATGAAGTCGCTCGACTGGGTGATCGGGCGCCACCACCACTCGTTGTCACGGTACCACCGCACGGTCTCGCGAAGCGCGGTTTCGAACGGGTGCTCCGGGCGCCAACCGAGCGCGCGCGTCTTGTCGGCGCTCATCGAGTAGCGGAAGTCGTGCGCCCCCTTGCGCGGGTCCGGGATGCGCTTGACCAGCGACTCGTCGCGGCCCGTCTCCTCCAGAAGGATGCGCACGATGCCGATGTTGCGCCGTTCGTTCACGTCGCCGACGTTGTACACCTCGCCGGGCGTGCCCTTCTCGAGGACGGTGGCGATGCCCGAGGCGTGGTCCATGGCGTGGATCCACTCGCGGACCTGGTCGCCCTCGCCGTAGAGCGGAACCTTTTTGCCGTCGATGAGCCGCGTGACGAAGAACGGAATCAGCTTCTCGGGGTACTGGTAGGGCCCGTAGGTGTTGCCGCCTCGGGTGACCAGCGCGGGCGTGCCGTAGGTGATCACGTGGGCGCGCACCTGCAGGTCGCCGCCGGCCTTGCTGGCGCTGTAGGGGGTGTTCGGCTGAATTGGGCTTTGCTCGGTGAAGCAGCCCTCGCGGGTGGAGCCGTACACCTCGTCGGTGCTCACGTGCAGGAACCGCTCAATGCCGTGTGTGCGGCAGGCCTCCAGCAGCACATGCACGCCGAAGACGTCGGTCTGGATGAAGCCGCCGGCGTCCAGGATCGACCGATCGTTGTGGCTTTCGGCCGCGAAGTTGACGATATGCGTGATCCCCTCGGCCTTCAGAACCCCCTCGACCACGGCGGGGTCCTGGATGCGGCCCGGGTAGAAGCGGAAGCGCGGGTCGCCCTCCAGACCCCGGAAGGTCTGCAGGTTGCCGGCGTAGGTGAGCGCGTCGAGCACGCAGACGCGCGCCTCGGGCCACCGGCCCAGCGCCAGGCGGACGAAGTTGGAGCCGATAAACCCGGCGCCGCCAGTCACGAGCAGCTTCATGAGAGTTGGAACCTCGAGTTCGGGTCGCTTTCGTGGCGCACTTCGTCGACCGGTTGCTTCTTGCCCTCGCCGGCGTAGAGCCGGTCGGGGAAGTTGAGCACGAACGCGTCGGCGTCGCCGGCGTTGCGGTAGGCGTGCACCACTCCCGGCGGGACGAGCACGAGCACCGGGTTGGCCTCGCCGGCCGGGAAGCGCATGGCGGCCTCGGGTCGGCCGGGGCGGTTCTCCCAGAGGAACACCTCGTAAGCCCCGGAGACGAAGGCGAAGCCGTCGGTCTGGTCCAGGTGCTCGTGGGGCCCGCGGGCGATGCCGGGGTGGGTGACGCTCAGGTAGGCCATCGCGGGTTCGAACCCGTCGGGGAGTTCGTCGTCTCGGAACAGCTCGGTGAGCCACCCGCGGGCGTCCTCATGTCGCGCGAGCGGCCGGACGACGACGCCCGGGATCGTTGCAGCTACTGGCATATGGATCCGATTGTGGCACGTCGGCGGGTTCGAACTCGGTTTTCGGGCGGGGCGCGCCGGGGGGCGACTGCCCCCGACATGGGCGTAAACGGCAGATCAAAAAAAGTTGTCGAAAGAGCAAGCAGGGGTTGACACTGTCTTCCGGGGGGTGGTAAGAAGCCATTATAGCGTTGTGCGGTGTGGCGCAATGTTGAGATACATCCCTCTGCTCGGCATATGTGCGTTGACGTGGTTCGCGGCCATCGCGAAGCTGGTTGGCTTCGATTACTGGCTGACATTTGTCAACAAGGAGGTCGGATGGGGCGGCATGTGGTTGGCGTGCTGCGTGCCGGCTTTTGAGTTGGTGGCCCCGTTGGGGTTGTTCTCCGGCAACCGGGCCCGACAGGGGTGGAGTGCGCTGGCGCTGAGTACGTTCTACCTCCTGTGCGCTGCGTTCCATGTGGTCCGTGTCAACGCTGGCAGAACCAATCCCTGTAGCTGCTTCGGGCCCGTGTTCTCCGTCAGCCCGGTTGCTATGCTATATCTGTGCGTGGGCGCGGCGTTGGTCGCGGCGGCGGTCACGCCAGCGGTGGCGGACTGGTTTTCCAGGCAATACAGGAGCGCAAGAACCGGGGAGCAGCGGTTATTGGGTCTTGCCATCTGTTCGCTTGCTGGTGCGTTTGCATTCAGGCTTTCGTTGGCCGAGGCGGAATACCAACCGGCTGCGTTGGTGGTTGAACCGGTGACAACCTCCGAGGTGGCAAGTATAGAGGGCATTGGAACGTTGAATGTTCCAAGTTCTGTCCCACCTACTAGAACCCTTGTTGCGGTCGTAGACCCCAGATGCCGGTTTTCGGCCGGCTTGCTGAGCGAGTTGAACTCTATGCCTCTCAAAAAGGACGTTGAACTGCTAGTGGTCTTCAACCCAGTCTTGTCCTCCCCCTCTGAGTCTGCTGAGGCGGTCACGGCAATAGCGCATGCATTGGAATCCAAAGAACCAAAGGTTTCGCCCAAACTGTTTGAGCCGGCTTTCTTGCACGAGCAAATGGCGTTCTGCGATCGATTCAGCCCGCGAACAGTACCGGCGCTCTTCGGATATCGTGACGGCCATATGTATAGGCTTAGGACGGGCAGGAACGTTCGCGATGCGATCAACCAGTTTTCCAAGCTCAGGCTTGGAAGGGACTAGAAGATGAAAAGCAAACGCTTAACCGTTGTCGCCGTCATCTTGCTGACGGCGGCCATCGTAGTCGCTGCAACTCCATGCAGATGGATTCAGATCGCGAGGTACGTGCCCGGCGGCACGTGCTCCATGAACGAAAACAACGCGGTGTGTTCTGACCCTTACATCTCTCAGCAAGGTGATTGCTACGGTTCGAACAACACCCGCATCTGCGCGGAGGGCATCGTGACGTACGACTTTGACCGCTACTATCCGAGGGTGGCCAATTCGTGCGACGGGCCCAACCCATGCGCGCTGTCTGCCCAGAAGTTGCAGCTGACCTACAACGCCGCATGGGACGCCGGTCCGTGCAACTTGACGCCAACGAATTAGGACGCTCAACCGTTGGCGCGGAAAAAAACCCCGCGCTGGGACAGACGTAAGGCAAGGAAACGATGAGATCCGCTATCGCCATCTTGGCATTGGTTGCCAGCGCTTGGGCGCTGGGTTCGGAAGACGTGTTTTTGCAATACGCCGGCCGCTATGTGCGGGGGAACGAAAAGTCGCAAGTGGTATGCGAGATCATCCACAAGGGGGATGTTCTGTACGTTGCTAGCCGTTGGGATGGGAGTTCTTCGGAGTTCTTGTCGGACGGCACGCGTGCGCTGTTTGTGTCCCGTTCCCCCAGGAACACCGGGCAGTTCGCCGTATTGCGAGACCCGTTGTTCGTGGGGCTGGACCACGTCCCTTACTTCCCTCTGGCCTTCTTCGGTCGTTCGGACGGGCGTCCACGGGAACTCACGATGGTTACGAGGGAGGGCGGGGGGAGGAAATTGGACGGCATGTTTAGCATGCCAATACGCTCCGAGCGAAGGACGTCTTCTGGCTATCGCGTAGAAGCCGAGTACAAAGGCGTTACCGCATCGGTCGTACAGACCGGTTTGGCTAAGGTATCTGGTTACGTTGTACCGCGAACGTCGGTTGAACGCTACGTTGACGGAGGCGGGCCATTCGATTACGAGTGGAAGTTGGCCAAGGTGGCGACAAAGAACGATTGCCCTCCAGTTCCGTCGTTCGAGGACCTGCTGGGCTCTTCTTCAATCGTGATGGATTTTCGGAAGGACAACGCTGTATGCTTTGGATATACGAAAGGCTCTGGGTCATTCGATGAACAAAGGCAGAAAGGCAAAGAACAGAACGAGTTGGTAGCTAGGCAAGCGCGAATGGAGCGGAATAGCGTCGTGCTTACGGCGGTGCTTACGGGGCTTGCGGTTGCGGGAGCCGGAGGATTGCTGTTCTGGAGGTCTCGCGTTGGCAAGACATAGAGGTTCCGCGTTCACGCTCATAGAGCTGTTGGTGGTGATCGCCATCCTTGCGATCTTGGCGGGGTTGCTGTTTCCGGTGTTCGCCAAAGCACGGCGGTCGGGCAAGAAGACCACGGCCCTAAGCAACGCGCGGCAGATCGGCATGGCCACCACGATGTACGCCGGCGAGAACGACGATAAGCCGCCGCCGTACTGCGGCAGATGCGCCTATACGCCCGACCTGCCAATCGTCCTCGAGGACGGCCCCAACATGTGGATGGTGCTCCTCTTCCCGTATATCGGGTTCCACCACAAGCCCTCGAACCCGACCTATGGCTGGTGGAACTGCGAGGACCTTCCCGACATCTTCTTTGACCCGAACGAACCGAGGACGAAGCAGGGAGGCACGGAATGGGAAGGTTACGCGACGATGGTGTCTTGGGGCATTTCCGACGTGATCGTCGACCGGCTGGGGACGGTGGAATCGCCGGGCAAGAGCGAGGTCCGCAGCCTGTCCAGCTTCGCCGACCCGTCGTCGAAGGTATTCTTTGCGCAGACCCGTGACTACCTGTCGCAACACCATTACCCCGGACGGCCTTTGGCGTGCCCGCCCTGGGACGGGCTTCTCGGCTGGACTGCCGAGACGACCCTCGACGGGATCTACGAGGGAGCCGCCGGGGGCAAGAACATCGTGGTGTACCAGGACACCTCGGCGCGTTTGACCAACCGGTCTGACCTGGTCTCCTCGATGAAGTGGTGGGAGTAGCTTCCCGGCCCTAGGGCGACGCGGTAAGTGCCTTGAGAGCCGCGACGTCGCCCTTGACCGGGATCGCCTTGTTGCCGCCGGGGCGTTCGGGCGAGGCCGCGTCCTTCTTCGGGTCGCCGTGGGCGTTCCAGCCGGCCTTGGCGGAGTCGAAGAGCAGGACGACGCGCTGGGGGTCCTTCACGTCCTCGACCAGCTTCTCGCTCAGGGCGTCGTTCATGGCGTAGCCATAGACCCCGGCCTTGGCGGGCTGGAGCAGCGGGTTCACGAACTTCTTCTTGGCCTCTTCCTCGCTCAGGTCCGCCGTCTTGATATACGGCTGGATGGCGTCCATCCAGGAGTCGGCCTTGGGGAACTGGCCCTCGCTGTCGGCGTACTTGAGGATCGCGGTCTGAAGCGCCTGGAGGTTCTGCTTGCTCGTCCCCTCCCACTGTCGCTGCTGCTCGGGGTCGAGGAAGCCCTCCTTCTTGGCGTACACGGCGGTCTTGAAGAGCGCCAACACCGTGCTGGGCCCGGCGAGGAAGTAGCCGGCC
Source organism: uncultured Fimbriimonadaceae bacterium (assembly GCA_964539295.1). Taxonomy (GTDB): domain Bacteria; phylum Armatimonadota; class Fimbriimonadia; order Fimbriimonadales; family Fimbriimonadaceae; genus CAZIIS01. The sequence goes on from CAZIIS010000005.1 coordinate 6,654, forward strand.
ACCAAAAGGGCGATCACCACCAAGCACCCGACCAAGCATGAGCGGCACGCGCGTCCACTTTGCAGCTTCATGGCCGATTATGCGCCCAGATTTGGGCCGGCCCCTGTGACTGAGCCCTGTAAACTTGGGGATATGCGAGAGCCCCCGCGCATTTCGTTGATCTGCATGCCGACGCCGCTGCACCGATTGCCGCGGCTTTCGGACGAGCTTGGCGTCGACCTATGGATCAAGCGCGACGACCTGACCGGCTTGGCCCTGGGCGGGAACAAGGGTCGGAAGCTGGAGTATCTGATCGCCGAGGCGGTGGCCGCCGAGGCGCAGGTGGTGGTGACCTGCGGCGCCGCGCAGAGCAACTTCGTGCGCCAGCTTGGCGCGGCGTGCGCCATGGTGGGGATTCGCTGCGCGGCCGTGGTGATGCCGCTGCCCTACGAGCCGCCGGCGGGCAAGCCGGAGGTTCCGCCGCTGGGGCGGGGAGGGAACCTCACGCTGGACGCCCTGCTGGGCGTGGAGCTTGAGGTGCTGCCGGACGGGACGTGGGACGAGCTGTTCGAAGCGACGCACGCCCTGGCCGAAAAGTACAGGTCGCAAGGCTTGCGCGTGTACGAGATCCCGATCGGAGGAAGCAGCCCGCTTGGGGCATACGCTTTCTGGGAGGCCGCCGCTGAGGCCGACGGGCAAGCCGGGGCGTTCGACGCGGTGGTGGTCCCCACGAGCAGCGGAAGCACCCATGCCGGGGTGGCGTACTACCACCAGGGTACGGCGACGCGCGTCGTGGGGATCGCCTGCGACCCGGAGCCGGAACTGGTGGAGGAGTTGGCGCGGCTGGCGGCGGGCGTGGACGAGCTGACCGGGTTGGGGAAGGGGATGAAGCCCGCGGACTTTGAACTGAAGATGGATTGGGTTGGGCCCGGCTACGGCGTGCCCAGCACCAAGGGGAACCGGGCGATTGAGCGCCTGGCGCGGAGCGAGGGGATCCTGCTGGACCCGGTCTACTCCGGGAAGACGTTCTCGGGGTTGCTGGACCTGGTGGAGACTCGGGAACTGGGCGGGCGCGTGCTGTTCTGGCACACCGGCGGCGTGCCGACGCTCTTCTGCCGGGAGTAGGCGG
>CAZIIS010000005.1:7861-31402 GCA_964539295.1 uncultured Fimbriimonadaceae bacterium
TGGCGGGAGCGGTACGCGGCCTTGTTGGAGGACGAGGGGTGGGATGGATGGACCAGCGGGGATCTGGTCGACGGGGACCTGGCGGGGCACTTCACGGTGGCGATTCGGCGCGGGGTGGCGCTGCTTGGGCCGCCCGCGCGCGAGGCGCTGGCCGAGCCGCCCTGGGCGGACTATCTCGATTCGGTCATCTCGGACGTGCTCGACCCGAAGTACGGGGTCTGGCAGGGGTGCGCGCACCCGGCTTCGGCGGTGCTGAACGCCTGCCGCACGCTGGCCGCGGTGCGAGAGGGCCTGGTGCTTTCCAAAGCCGAGGGCGGCCGTTGGGCGCTGGGAGGAGCGTTCGCGGAGGTCGCCGAACGGGCGCTTCGGGCGTACGAGGCTGGAGAGGACGACCTTCCTGGTGTCGACCTGACCGAGTTCAGCGAGGCTGCCCGGCGGGAACTGGAAGCAGCCTGGAAAGCAGTGGGCGGTTCTCCGGGCGCGGGATGAGGGCCTGCCACTGGGCGTCGGTCAGGGGCTGCGCGGCGAAGCGGTACATGCCGAAGCCGAGGAAGGCGACGATGAGCAGGGCCAAGGCGACGCTCATGCCCCGGCTGTCCGTGTTGAAGCGCATGTGCCGCCAGTAGCCGTAGGCGCAGGCGAGCGCCGAGGCGGTCCACGCCAGGTAGAGGAACGGTCCGAACGGGTGGGCGTGGACCGCCGCCCCGATGTCGCCGTGGACGGTGGCGGCGAAGGCAGTGGTGAGCCCGCAACCCGGGCAGAGCCGGTGGTAGAAGAAGGCGCATGCGCAGGGCGGCAGGCCGAGGTCTTGGTGGGTGCCGTGGCCGGCGGGGTTCGGTACGAGCAGCGCGCACAGCGCCGTGGCCGTCAGCCAACAAAGGAACCAGACCAGTTGGCCCATGAGCAGACGCCGTGGCCAGTTCGGCTCAAATCGCACCATGCATCGCCTCATAGGGGATGACGCATTCGGGTTGCGCGAGGTTGCCCTCCAGCCGCGCGATGGCGAACACCTCGCCCTCGGGCTCCGCCAGCGCGAGGAACGGACCGGGCGCCTCCGGGGCGGGCACGGCGCCGCCGTTGCGGACGATCGCCACGTCCTCCTGGCTCAGGCGCGCAACCGGCATCGGCGACAGGGCGTCGGCGAGCGGCACGAGGTCGTCCGGTGAGAACTGGTCCAAAGGCGCCGCCTGCTCCAGCGAAAACGGCCCGACGTGGGTGCGGGTCAGCTCCGCCAGGTGAGCCCCGCAACCGATCGCTCGGCCCAGGTCGTGGGCAAGGGTGCGCACGTAGGTGCCACCCGAACAGATCACGCGGAACTCGGCGAGCGGCGGCTCGCAGGAGCGCAGTTCGAAGCGCTCGATGGTGACGGCTCGCGGCTCGCGCTCGACCTCCTCGCCTTTGCGGGCGTAGGTGTAGAGCGGTTGGCCGGCCTTCTTGATGGCGCTGTACATCGGCGGGATCTGCTCGATGGGGCCGAGGAAGGCGGGAAGGGCAGCCTCGATAGCCGCGCGAAGATCGTCGGGGAGCGGGGCTTCGGCGCACACCTCGCCTTCCACGTCTTGTGTTACGGTTTCTTGCCCAAACCTAAACGTTCCGATGTATTCTTTGGGCTCAAGCGGGAGGTATTGGAGGAACCTCGTGGCGGGCCCGACGGCCACGACCAGCAGGCCGCTGGCGTTTGGGTCCAGCGTGCCGGCGTGGCCGACCCGCTTGATGGAAAGGCGACGGCGCACGGCGTAGACCGCGTCGTGCGAGGTGGGGCCTTTGGGTTTGTCGATTAGGAGGATGCCAAGCATTTGCGAAGGGCTTCGACCAGTTGGGCTTCGGCCTCGTCGATGGTACCGCTGAAGGAGGCGCCGGCCGCGTTCTTGTGTCCTCCCCCGCCGAACTGGCGGGCAACGGCGGCGACGTCGAAACCGGCCCGGGAGCGCAGGCTGGCGCGGACCTTGCCGGGTTTGGCCTCTCGGATGAGGGCGGCGACGCGCACGGTTCGAACGCTCAGGATGTCGTTGACGATGCCTTCGTTGTGTTCCTCGAGCGCGCCGGTCTCGGCGAAAACCTCGAGCGGGAGGGTGCTCCAGGCCAGGCGGCCGTTCTCGGCAAGCTGCATGCGGTCGATGGCGGCGGCCTGCAATTTGACCGCGGCAAGCTCCTTGGTCTGGTAGACCTCCTCGGCCACCTCGACGATGTTGGCGCCCTTCTCGACGAGCACGGCCGCCTGTTTGAGCGCCTCGGGGGTGGTGTTGCGGTACCGGAAGCCGCCGGTGTCCGTGAGGATGCCGACGAGCAGGCAGGTGGCCACCTCACGGGTGACGGCGCCCTCCACCTCCAGCAAAAGGTTGGTCAGGATGGAGGCCGTCGCCGGGCTGTGCGAATCGACGATGCGCAGGTCGCCGGGCGATTCGTGCGGCACGTGGTGGTCGATGAGCACGGTGCGCTTGCAGGATTCGAAGAACGGGCGGACCGTGGACAGCCGGTTCAGCGCGTCCAGGTCGACCAGGACGGCAAGGTCGTGGCCGGTTCGCTCGGGTTCCTGCTTGACGCGGTCGCAACCGGGCATGAAGAGCAGGTACTCGGGCGGCACGCTGGCGCAGAGCACCTCGTTCGGGATGCCGCGGGCGTCGAGGAAGAAGGAGAGCGCGACGGCGGAGCCCAGCGCGTCGCCGTCGGGTCCGACGTGCGTGCCGATTAGAACGTCTTGAGCCTGCCCCAACTCGTCGAGCAGGGCGGGCAATAGGGCGCGGACGTCGGTGGCGGGGGATGGCGAGTTCAAGCTGGTCCAGATTACTCTACGCGCAGCGCGACGGGCGTCGTCCCAACCAACGCGACCTGCGGTTGGCGGGCATGGCGGCAGCGGTTCCGGGCCGGGCCCGCCCGCGCTATTCGGGGTCCGCGTCGCTGATGCGCACCACGGCTTGGGTTTTTGGCGCGAGGCGTCGGGAGGGCGCGGGGCGCTTGGTGGCGGCCAACGTTTTGGCCAGCCCGTCTTTGAAAGCGACCTTGGTTTTCCAGCCAAGGGCTCGTTCGGCCCTGGAAGGGTCGGAGACCGAGCGCAGGATGTCGCTGGGACGTGCCGGCGCGTAGACGGTCTCACTTCGGCTTTCGAGGAGATCGACGACGGATTTGGCGAGGACGCTCACGGAGGTCTCGTGGCCGCCGCCGACGTTGCAGAGCATGAAGCCCGGAGCGGGGGCGTCGTAGGCGGCCAGGTTGGCCGCAACCACGTCGGAAACGTACACGAAGTCGCGGGTCTGGGAGCCGTCGCCATAGATGGTGAGCGGCATCCCTTTGGCGGCGCGGTCCACGAAGATGCTGATCACGCCGGAGTAGGGGCTGGACGGGTTTTGGCGCGGGCCAAAGACGTTGAAGTAGCGTAGGGCGACGCCCTGAAGCCCAAAAGCGAGGTGAGCGCTGCGCAGGTAGCCCTCCCCCAGCAGCTTCTGAGCGCCATAGTGGCTGATCGGGTAGGTGGGCAGGGCCTCGGTCTTGGGGAGGGTCGGGTCGTTGCCATAGACGGCCGCCGAGGAACTGTAGACCACGCGGGCGCCGACGGCCCGGGCCGCCTCGATCACGTTGAGCGTGCCCGTGGCGTTGACGTCGTGGGCGTGCCGCGGTTCGCGCTGCGCCTCGACCACGCTGGCGATGGCGGCCAGGTGGAACACGGCGTCGCACCCATAGGCGGCGGCCATCACGGTGTTGGCGTCGGCGACCGAGCCGACGACCAGTTCGACCTGCGACCGCACGGAGGCGAGGTTGTCGGTCGTGCCGGACGAGAGGTCGTCGAGCACGCGAACCCCGAGGCCCCGGCCGACCAACGCTTCGACCAAGTGGCTTCCGATGAAGCCGGCTCCTCCAGTTACGAGAACCTGTCTGCTCATACGCCGATGGTGTAGTACTCGAAGCCGGCCCGCTCGGCGGCCTGCTTGGTGTAGATGCGGCGGCCGTCGTAAAGGATCCGGCTCTTCATCTTGGCGCCGACGCGCTCGAGGTCGAGATGGCGGAACTCGTTCCACTCGGTGACCAGGAGCAGGGCGTCGGCGGACATCGAGACGTCGTACACGTGCTCGACGCAGGCGATCTCAGGATAGAGCTTCTGGATGGCGGGCATCGCGACCGGGTCGTAGGCCTGGATGCGCCCCCCGTGCGCCAGCACGGTCTCGATGATCTCGCGGGACTTCGCGTCGCGGATATCGTCGGTGTTGGGCTTGAACGCCAAACCAAGCAGCGCGATGGTTTTGCCCTCGAGGCCGCCCAGCCGTTCGGAGACCCGGCGCACGAAGTGTTGCGTCTGGTCGGCGTTCACCGACATTGCGGCCTGGAGCAGGTCGAACGAGTAGCCGTACTTCTCGGCGACTCGGGTCAGGCCGAGCACGTCCTTGGGGAAGCAACTACCGCCCCATCCAAGGCCGGCCTGAAGGAACTGGGGACCGATGCGCTGGTCGCTGCCCATGCCCTTGGCGACGGCGGCCACGTCGGCGCCGCACAGCTCGCAAAGGCGGCTGACGGCGTTGATGAAGCTGATCTTCATCGCCAGGAAGCTGTTGCTCGCGTACTTGATGAGCTCGGCGCTGTTCAGGTCGGTGATGATCATCGGCCGTTCGAGGGAGGCGTAGAGCTCGACGAGCTTAACGGCGGCCTCGTGCTTCTTGCTGCCGATGACGATGCGGTCTGGATGGAGGGTGTCCTGGATGGCCGAGCCCTCGCGCAGGAACTCGGGGTTGCTCACCACGTCGAAGAGCGAGGCGTCGACGCCGTGGTCGGCGATGATGTGCTCGACCATGTCGCCGCTGCCGACCGGCACGGTCGACTTGTTGACGACGATGGTGTGCTTGTCGATGCCCTGGGCGATCTCGTGCGCCACCTCGCGCACGGCGGTCAGGTCGGGGGTGCCGTCCTCGCCGGGCGGGGTGCCGACTGCGATGAAGACGATCTCCGACTTGCGGGTGGCGTCCACGACCGAGTCGCTGACGTGGAAAAAGCCGTCCGACAGCGTTCGGGCGAGCATCTCCTTGAGGCCGGGTTCGAAGATCGGCGGAACGCCCTGCCGAAGCATCTGGAGCTTCTCCTGGTTGTTGTCGACGCAGATCACGTCGTTGCCGAGGTCGGCAAGAACGACGCCGGTAACCAGGCCGACGTACCCCGTTCCAATAATCGCTACTTTCACGTTAGGCTCCCAATCCTGAGTTCAGCGGCGCCGAGGGCAGATGCAACCGTCGCATCAGCGTACCCATGAGAAAGGCTCGCCGGCCGGGCGCCACTGAACCGGCGAGCACGCATTTCGTTGGTCCTCAGCGGCCTGGCGTGCGCGGCCAGTCGTTGAACAGGGCGTCCGAGGTGATCGCCACGGCCGTGCCACCGGACGTCGCGACGCGGAAGATGCTGCAGGTCGTGCCCAGAGCGTCCTCGCGCGCAAAGAGGATGGCCGTGCCGTCGCCGTTGAAGCAGGGGTTGTGCTCGGCCAACAGCGAGTTGCTGACGCGCGTGGCCGTACCTCCGGAGGCGGGCATCGTCATGACCTGGCCCACGTTAAGGGCGCCGCTGGCGAACTCCCGGATGAACACGATGGTATTGCCGTCCGGGCTGAAGGCCGGGCTGTTGTCGTTGGCCGTGTCGGTGGTCAGCTTGGTGCGGCCGGAACCGTCGACGTTGATGACGCAGACGTCCTCGTTCATCCCCCCGGCCGTGTAGACGACCTTGGTACCGTCGGGGCTGAAGCGCCCGTTCGAGGCGCCATCGGTTTCGTGCGTCAGTTGGGTCGCGCCCGTGCCGTCGACGTTGGCGACCACGATCTGCGGCAGGCCCGTCTCATAGGATGTGTAGAGGACCTTGGCGCCGTCCAGCGAGAAGCTCGGGTGGGTGCAGTCGTGGGTGGCCGGCGTGATGGCAACGTTGCCCGAGCCGTCCAGGTTCATGATCTGCACCTGGTAGATGCCGGCGTCCGCCTGGGCGTAGGCGACCTTTCCGCCGTCGGCGCTAACGGCCGGGCACTCGGCCATCCCCGGGGTGGCCAGTAACGAGCGGCCGGTCCCGTCGATGTTCAACTTGTAGATCCGGGGCACGCCGGCTTCGGTTGCGCAGTAAACGAACCACGCCTTTCCGGTGACCGTCACGGTGACGCTGGCCGTTTTGGGGCCGTTCAGGCCCTGGGCGGTGACGGTGAAGGTCGTGGTGGCCGTGGGGTGAACGGTGAGTTGGCCGTTCAGCGCGGTCTGGCCGAACGAGGAGCTCAGGCTGGTGGCGTTGGTACTGGTCCAGGTGAGCACCACGGCTTCGCCGGAGGCGACGCTGGCCTTGTCGGCCGTGAGCGTGACGGTCACTTCGCCCGGTTGGGTGACGGCCACGTCGGCCTCGGCGGCGCGGCCCGAGGCGCTCTCCGTCAGCTTGACCCGCGCGGTCCCCTCTTGCGTGGGGGTGAAGAGGCCGCCCGAATCGACCGTGCCCGCCGTGCCGGAGACCAAGGACCACGAGAGCGCGTCCCCCGGGAGCAGCAGCACGTTGTTCGACCGGTCGATCGCGTGGCCGGTGAGCTGTTTGTTGGTCCCGACCGACGCGGCGAGCGGCATCCCGTCGATCACCACGGCGGAAACAACCGATTGGAGGGCCGAGGAAACGTTAATGACCGGGTCGTTGGCGGAGGCGCCGTCCACCACGACGTTGATGGTGGCGGTTGCCGCTACCACGCCCTGTGCGTCGGCCTGGGTGTAGGCCTGGACTTCGAGCGTGTACGCGCCAACCGGCGTCGAGTCGAACACCACGCTGGCTTGCGAGGCAGCGTCGCCGGCTGGGCGGTTCACGACCCGGGCGCCGAGCGTTCCGAGCGTGAGCTTGATGCTCTGGGCATAGGTGGGCACGTCGCGGTTACGCGCGGGCCAGTCGAGACTGACGGTCACGCTACGGGTCGTCGGTTGGATGTCGCCGGAGGATGTGCCACCACCCCCGCCGCACCCCGCGGCCAAGGAAAGCGCCACGATGGCGCTGGCCAGAAGGAGCAGAGTTCGGCGCAACAGCAAGCTAATGCCAGACATGGTTTCCTCGCATTGTTACCGGCATTATTGGCTATAGCGCAAGCGTTTTCCAGGTATGCGAGATCCGGCAGTGCGGGCGACTCAGGCGAACAGCTTCAGCCGCCTGGCGAGGCCGCTGGTCAGGAGGCCGCCCGGGTCCAGTTCGCCCTTGAGCTCGCGCAAGCGGCCCAACGCCGGGCCGAGGTAGGCGGCGGCGTCCTCGGGGCGGAGGGTGTAGTCCTTGGCGAAGTAGAAGCGCCCGCCCGCCGCCAACACCAGGTCGTTCATCTGGTGGCAGAGCTTAATGAGGCGTTCGCGGTTGGCGCCGGTGACCTTGAAGTCGAGCGCCAAGGAGTAGCCGTCAACCGCGTGCGAAAGCAGGAAGCCGTCGGGCTTGTGGCGCTTCATGACGCCGAGGAACGATTCGAGTTTGTGCTCCTGTTGCAGCGCCACCTGAGCGGCGAAAACATCCATCGCCCTCTCTTTGGGGACGAAGCTCTGGTACTGGATGAACCCGTGGGGGAGGTAGGCGTTGCGCCAGTTGGGCACGTAGTCGAGCAGGTACTGGAAAGCCACCAGGCTCTGAATGTGGGTCGCGTTATTGCCCACGATGGTGCTCGCGTGGTGCTTGACGGCGTTCACAAAACGCATGCCGGAGCGGTTGTTGAGCGGCTTGAGGAACCGCCACACGATCGACTTGGGCACGAGGCCCATGATCGTGTCGGGCAGGCCCTGGTTCTGCAGTTTGAGGGACGGGGGGCAGGGGGCGCCGTCGTCCATGTACCAGGCGGCGTGAAAGAGCCCGCGGCCGGAGTGGCGTCCCCGGGCGAAGCAGTCCACCCAGTTGACCATGTAGTCGGCCGTACCCTCGTACTCCTCGAACGTCTCCTGGTGCTCCCTCCAGTTGTCCCGGCTTAGGGCGTAGACGCGCAGGTTGCCGGAGTGGACGCGCTTCATCTGCAAGACGACGCGGGCGACGAAGCCGAGCAGGCCGGCGCTGCCGATCACCTCGTGGAACAGGCGGTCTCCCCGCCGGATCGTCATCAGGTCGCCCTTGGTGGTGAGCAGGTCGAACTCCTGCACGAACTCGCCGATCGGGCCGGCCTTGAAGGCGTTTTTGCCGTGGATGTTCATGCCCACCGCGCCGCCGATGGTGGGGTTCATGGTGCCGCTGGTGACCGCGGGAAACCAGCCGTCCTCGATGCCGCGCTGCCAGATGGAGCCCAGCGAGACGCCCGGTTCGCACTCGATAAGGCCGGACGCCGGGTCCCAGTTGAGGATGCGGCTCATCCGGGTGCAGTCCACGACGACCGCCTCCGGCGCGATGGCGGCGTCGCCGTAGCTCAGGCCCGTGCCGCGCAGCACGACCTGACGCCCGCTCCGCTTGGCGACGTCGAAGGCGGCGCGCACGCCGTCCAGGTTGGTGGGACGGAACACGTAGGCGTCCGCATGCGCCGCCATGCCGAACCCGTCGACTCGTTCGAGGCGCTCCGGCTCCAGCAGCGGGCTCGTCACAGCCCGAGTCTCCGGAAGAGCGGGGAGGGAATGCGCTTGACGATGGCGAAGGCCAGGCGGTGGCCGAAGGAGAGGTAGTGCTCGCCGGTGGTAAGGCACCGCGAAAGGATGATCTCGGCGGCCCGGTCCGCGGTCATGCGGGGCCGGAGGCCGAGGGCGAGCGTCATCTCCGTGGCGACCGGTCCCGGCTTGACGGTGGAGACGACCACGCCCTTCTTTGCGAGCCGGTTGCGGAGCGCCTCCAGGTACGTGGCGAGGGCTGCCTTCGAGGTGTTGTAGACCGGCTGCCCGCTGCGCCCGCGGTCGCCCGCGACGCTGCCGATTCCGAGGATGACGCCGTGCTTGGTGCTGTCGAAGCGGATGGCCGCCTGGTTGAGCCAGGCGATCGCGCCCAGCAGGTTGACCTGCACGATGGCGCGGTCCTTTTCGAAGTTGAACTCCTGGGGGCCGATCTCCGGCATGACGCCGGCGGCGTAGACCACCAGGTCGACGCCACCCAGCGCCCCGGTGACCTGCTGGAAGACGCCGGGCACGGAGTCGGTGTCGGTGACGTCGTGCTCGAAGGTGAGCACCAGGTCGGGGTACTTGAGCGCCAGTTTGTCGAGCCGGTCCTTGCGCCGGGCGAGCGCGGCCACGCGGCAGCCCTGCGCCGCCAGGCGCTCCGCGATCGCCATGCCCATGCCGGAGGATGCGCCGACCACGATGGCTCGTTCAAGTTTTGGTTTCATCGGACTCCGTATCAGTTGATGTGGGGAAGGCGCTGCCCGGTCATCGCCCAGAGGGCCGCCACGAGGAAGCCCACGATGGTGAGCAGCATCTGCGGTTCGAACACCAGGTTTTCCGGTTCGCCTCCCCGCTCTTTGGCAAAGACGAGGAAGAGGTAGCGGAGGATGCCGAAGACGACGAAAGGCACGGTGACGACGAGGCCGGGGTAGTGCCGGGCCGTGGGGCTCTCGATGGCATAGACGCCGAAGGTCAGCGCCGCCACGGCGGCGGAGAACATGACCATCGCGTCGAGCGAGGGTTGCGTGTAATGCACCAGCACCTTGCGCGAGTTGCCGCGGTTGTCGCCCTGCAGGATGAACTCGTGGCGGCGTTTGGCCGAGGCCAGGAGCAGCGCCAGCGCCCCGGTGCACAGAAGCAGCCAGCCCGAGATGTCGGTCTCGAGGGCGATCGCGCCGACGGCGGCGCGAATCACGAAGCCGAGGCTGATGGCCGCCACGTCCACCACCGGGTGGTGCTTGAAGAGCAGGTTGTACAGCAGTTGGAGCAGCAGGTACCAACCGATTCCCGAGAGGAACCAGACGCTGATGGCGGCCGAAACCGCCAAGCCGGCCAAGAAGCAGACGGCGCCGAGGACCCACGCCTGCCACCGCGCCACCTGGCCCGAGGCGATCGGACGGAAGCGCTTGACGGGGTGCTCGCGGTCGCTCTCGGCGTCGAGCAGGTCGTTCAGCACGTACACGGCGGAGCTGACCAGGGACAGCGCCACGAACGCCCACAGCGTGAGGAGGACGGAGTCGGGGTCCAGGAATCGCTTGGTGAAGATCAGCGCGGCGAAGACCAGAAGGTTCTTCGTCCACTGCTTGGGGCGCACCAACCGCAGGTAGGCAACCAGGTTCACGACCTCGGTCATTATGACCAGAGCGGAGCCTGGTTGCGCTGCGTTTGGCTTGGGCCTAGCCCTGAATGCGGGCTCGGAAGTACTCGATCGTCTTGCTCAGACCCTCTTCGAGCGGGGTGGTGGGGCGCCATCCCAGCACGGTGTTCGCCCGGGTCAGGTCCGGCTTTCGCTGTCTGGGGTCGTCGGGCAGGGCGGGCAGGTGCTCGATCGTGCTCTTGGAGCCGGTGAGCTCGATGATCAGCTTGGCGAAGTCGTACACCGTGTACTCGAACTGGCTGCCGATGTTGACGGGCTCGTGGTAATCGCTGTCGGCCAAACGGAGCACGCCGTCGACGGTGTCCCAGCAGTAGCCGAAGGAGCGGGTCTGCTGTCCGTCGCCGTATACGGTGAGCGGTTCGTCCTTCAGGGCCTGGGCGATGAAGTTGGGCACCACTCGGCCGTCGTCAAGGCGCATGCGCGGACCGTACGTGTTGAAGAAGCGGACGATGCGGGTGTCGACGCCGTGAAAGTTCCGGTAGGCCATCGTCATCGCCTCGGCGTACCGCTTCGATTCGTCGTACACGGCGCGTTCGCCGATCGGGTTGACGTTGCCCCAATAGGTCTCGGGCTGCGGGCTGATGGCCGGGTCGCCGTAGACCTCGCTGGTGGAGGCCAGCATGAACTTGGCGCCCTTTGCCTTCGCCAGGCCGAGCGCCTTGTGGGTGCCGAGCGCGCCCACCTTGACCACTTGGATCGGAAACCGCTTGAAGTCGACCGGGCTGGCCGGGCTCGCGAAGTGGAACACGAAGTCGACGGGGCCGTCCACGAAGAGGTACTCGGTCACGTCCTGCTTGATGAAACGCACCCTTTCGTTGCCAAGGTGCTGAACGAGATTATCCGTGGAGCCGGTGATCAGATTGTCCATTACGACAACCGACCAACCTCGTTCCACTAGGCGATCTACCAGATGCGAGCCGAGAAAGCCCGCACCACCTGTTACCACCGCACGCATGAACCAATTATGATCCGAAGAAGCTCTAGCTGGAGAGGCTGGAAAAGGGCGTCGGGTACGCTTCCTTGCGGCGTCTGCGCGCGAGTTGCGCGGTGTCGCTTAGCCTTCTTGAGCGCAGGGATGTTATGAAAGACAAGGTTTTGGCTGCGATCAAGCAGCGCAGTTTGAACGTTGGGATCATCGGATTGGGGTACGTGGGGTTGCCGCTGGCGCTCCGCTTTGTGGAATCAGGTTTTCGCGTCCTGGCGTTCGATATTGACCCTGAAAAGGTCAAGTTGTTGAACGAGGGGAAGACATACATCGCGCACATCGGCGCGGAACGCGTGGCGGATGCCGCCGCGACGGGGCGGTTGGTCGCCACGAACGATTTCAGTCGTGCAGCCGAGGCGGACACGCTGATCCTGTGCGTGCCGACGCCGCTCAGCGTGCACCAGGACCCCGATATGAGCTTCGTGATCGGGTCCATCGAATCGGTGAAGCCGTACCTGCGCAAAGGGCACGTGATCTCACTGGAGTCAACCACCTATCCCGGGACGACCGAGGAGTTGATCGTTCCTCGGGTGGAGTCGATGGGGCTCGCCGTGGGCAAGGACGCGTTTGTGCTCTTTTCACCGGAGCGCGAGGACCCGGGCAACCCGAACTTCAACACGCAGACGATCCCGAAGGTGGTGGGCGGCGCGACGCCGGCCTGCCGCGAGGTGGGCGTTGCGCTCTACTCGCAGGTGATCGACAAGGTGGTGGGCGTCTCCTCGTGCCGCGTGGCGGAGATGACGAAGCTGCTTGAGAACACCTACCGGTGCGTGAACATCGGGCTGGTCAATGAACTCAAGACGGTGTGCGATCGGATGGGGATCGACATCTGGGAGGTGATCGACGCCGCCTCGACGAAGCCGTTCGGCTTCACGCCGTTCTACCCCGGGCCGGGGCTCGGCGGGCACTGCATCCCGATCGACCCGTTCTACCTGTCGTGGAAGGCGAAGGAGTTCGGCCTGCACACGAGGTTCATCGAATTGGCCGGCGAGGTGAACCGGAAGATGCCCGAGTTCGTGTTGAGCAAGGTGGCGTTGGCGCTGAACGACCACGGCAAGTCCGTTAAGGGCTCGAAGGTGCTGGTGCTGGGCGTCGCGTACAAGAAGAACATCGACGACATCCGCGAGTCGCCGTCGATGGAGCTGATCACCGGCCTGGAGAAGCTGGGCGCCGACGTCGAGTACTGCGACCCCCACTTCCCGCGAATTCCGAAGATGCGGCGCTACGCGCTGGACATGAACAGCATCGAGTTGACCCCCGAGAGCATCAAGGAGTACGACCTGGTGCTGATCGCCACCGACCACGACGCGTTCGACTACGAGATGATCAAGGCGAACGCCCAACTGGTGGTCGACACCCGCGGCCGCTTCCGCGAGCCGGCGCCCAACGTCGTCAAGAGCTAGGGCGAATCGACGGGTAGGCCCCCAGGTTACGCCTGGGGGCTTGGTACCCTCCTGCCCTATGTGCGGCATCGCCGGTTACGTCGGCTCCAGGAATGCGATCGAGGTTGTTTTTGACCAGCTCAAGCGGCTGGAGTATCGCGGGTACGACAGCGCCGGCATCGCCTCGTTGCAGGGCGACAAGATCGAGGTCGTCAAGTGCGCCGGCAAGCTCTCCGAGCTCAGCAAGCTGATCGGCCCCGAACCGAAGGAGGCCCACCTGGCGATCGGCCACTCGCGCTGGGCCACGCACGGCGGTCCGACGGACATCAACGCCCACCCCCACTACGACCAGTTCTCCGAGATCGCGCTGATCCACAACGGCATCATCGAGAACTACCTCGACCTCAAGCAGCAGTTGGCCCGGGAGGGTCACGTTTTCCAGTCGGAGACGGACACCGAGGTGGCCGCGCACGTCATCGGCTGCGAGTACCAGCAGGGCGTACCGTTGGAGGAGGCGGTCCGCCGGGCCGTGAAGCGCCTGCGGGGCGCCTACGCCTTCGTGGTGCTCTCGAAGCGGGAGCCCACGAAGTTCGTGGCGGCGCGCAACGCCAGCCCACTGGTGATCGGCCTGGGCGAGGGGGAGAACATGGTGGCCAGCGACATTCCCGCGCTGCTGCCCTACACCCGCAACGTGATGGTGCTGGAGAACGACCGCATTGCGGTGGTAACCCGGGACGCCGTGAGGGTGATGGACCTGGACGGTCGCGAGGCGACTCCGAAGCCGTTCGAGGTGCAGTGGGACATCGAGGCGGCGGAGAAGGGCGGCTTCGAGCACTTCATGCTCAAGGAGATCTGCGAGCAGCCAGAGGTGATCCGCCAATGTCTGGCGGGCCGGCTCGACGAGAGCGGCCGCATCCGGCTGGAGCACGTCTTCAGCGACCACGTTTGGCAGGAGATCGACCGGGTGAACATCATCGCGTGCGGCACGGCCTACCACGCGGGGTTGATGGGGAAGTACGTCTTCGAGAAGATGCTTCGACTCCCGACCGACGTGTTCTACTCGAGCGAGTTCCGGTACGGCGACCCGTTGCTCTCGCCGCGGTCGCTGGCCATCTTCATCAGCCAGTCCGGAGAGACCGCCGACTCGCTGGCCGCGCTGCGGCTCTGCAAGAGCCGTCGGATCCGCACGCTTGGTATCGTGAACGTCGTCGGTTCGAGCATCGCTCGGGAGTGCGACCGGACGCTGTTCATCCAGGCCGGGCCGGAGATCTCGGTCGCCAGCACAAAGGCGTACTCGGCTCAGGTGCTGGTGCTGATGCTGCTGGCGCTCTACATCGCGCAGGTTCAGGAGATGCCGGGCGTGCGCCTGCACGAGATCGTGCAGGAGTTGCGGACGCTGGGCGACCTGGCCCAGCGCGCCCTGGACCTGGAGGAGCAGGTGAAGTCGGTGGCCAAGCGTTTCAAGGACGCCAAGCTGGCCTTCTTCCTCGGCCGCAACGCCGACGCGTACGTGGCGCTGGAGGGAGCGCTGAAGCTGAAGGAGGTGGCCTACGTGCCGACGCAGGAGTGCCCGGCCGGGGAGATGAAGCACGGGCCGCTCGCGTTGGTCGAGCAGGGCGTGTTGAGCGTCTTTGGCGCCACGGACGCCGAAGTCCGCGAGAAACTGGCGAGCAACATCCGGGAGGTGCAGGCTCGCGCGGGCTTCACCCTCGCGCTGACCACGGATGACGATACGCTTCTGGACGACGTGGCGGACGAGGTTCTGAAGCTGCCGACGACCTCCAGCCCGTACCTGAACGCGCTGCTTTCGATCATCCCGATGCAGTTGCTGGCCTACCACACGGCGCGCGAACGGGGGTGCGAGATCGACCAACCCCGGAACCTTGCCAAATCGGTAACGGTCGAATAGGGAACCGCGCCATGGGCCGCGGAAGGCGGCGGATTCCCCTGCCCGCAGATATGTGGGACTTTCCGGGGAGCCTGTATGTGGCACGCGTGATGCGGCGCTCCTGGGCGTGACACCCAGGATGCCTGTGATAGACTGTAATCAGCGCAGGAGAGGCGCCCTAAAGATGGTTCCGACCCCAAATGAGGGCTCGGCGATGACAGTACGGAGGATGATCAGACCAACCCTGGTGGCAAAGACGACGCCCATCCGCAATCCGAGGCTCGTGGATCTTGAGCCCCATGCGATCCACTACCGGCGTCGGAAGCGCATCCTGGATGTGGTGGGTGCAGGCATGCTGCTGCTTGCGCTCTTTCCGCTGTTCCTGGTCGTGGCGCTTGTCATCAAGCTCACGAGCAAGGGACCGGTGTTCTACGTGTCCACTCGGGTGGGCTTGTGTGGTCGCGTGTTCCCGTTCTACAAGTTCCGCTCGATGTACGTAGACGCGGAGCAGCGGCTGGCACAGCTTCAGGCGCAGAACGAGAAGGACGGGCCGATCTTCAAGATCAAGAACGACCCGCGCGTGACGCCGTTCGGGCACTTCATGCGCAAGTACAGCGTCGACGAGCTTCCTCAGTTGATCAACGTCCTGCTGGGCGACATGAGCCTCGTCGGGCCGCGGCCTCCGCTCACGAAAGAGGTCGAGCAGTACGACGAGTACGAAATGGAACGGCTTTCCGTCCGCCCCGGCCTGACCTGCTTCTGGCAGATCATGGGTCGGAGCGAGCTATCGTTCGGCCAGTGGATGGACCTTGACCACAAGTACATCCGCGAGATGTCCCTGTGGACCGACGTCAAGATCCTGCTCATTACGCCGTTTGCCGTGCTCAAAGGACGCGGCGCATATTAAGTTCGCAACGATCGTCCTCCGGGAACCTGGGCCGGCCGGCTTCGGTATGGCCATAATGAGCAGGCGTCTATGAGTCGTTATCGCCCCGAATGTCGGGCGCTCGGCGTGCCGCTGCACGCCGTACAAGAAGGGGAATTGCTGGACCTTTGCGCCGCCGGCGTGGCGCAGGGGGACACGGAGTGTGCCTCGCTTTTCGCGTACATGAACCTCCACGGCGTGTACGTGTACCACCGGAACGAGTACCTTCGGAAGGCGACCGAGTTGGCCGATGTCGTGTACATCGACGGGATGCCCTTGGTGTGGGCGGCTCGGGCCGCGGGCTATCGCGTGCGATCCAAGCATCGGGTGACCAGCATCGACTTCCTGGACCGCCTTCTTGCGCGCGCAGCCGAAGGACGTTGGCGCATCTTCTTCCTGGGCGGTACGGAGGAGTCTTGCGTGAAGGCGTGCGGGCTCTTTCGCGAGAAGCACCCCGGCCTCGAGATCGGCTGGCACAACGGCTACTTCAAGATTCAACCGGATCACGCCGAGAACCAGGAGGTGCTTCGCCAGATCGAGGCCTTCCAGCCAGACCTGTTGTTCGTCGGCATGGGGATGCCGCGGCAAGAGCAGTGGGTGGTGGAGAACCTGCCGCAGGTGCGGGCGAAGGTGGTTTGGTGCATCGGCGCGATGATGGACTACTTCGCTGGGATCGTCCCGACGCCTCCCCGGTTCCTGGGGCGGCTTGGCCTTGAGTGGCTCTATCGCCTGCTGTCCGAACCGAAAAGGCTGTGGTACCGCTACCTGGTGGAGCCGTTGTACTTGATCCCGTTGTTTTTGAAGGATATCGGTGGGCGGTTATTCGGGCGTCGCAGGGGTGGCGACCGTTGAGCGAGAGTACCGGCCTGCCGCGGTTGGCGCTCGTCATCCCGACCTACAACGAATCCGAGTTCCTGCGCAAGTGCGTGGCCTCGGTGAAGGATACGAAGCTGGCGGAGGTCATCCCCGTCGTGGTGAACGCCGGCGACCCCTTGCCCGAGGACTTGGCCGCAACGGTGGTTGAACTACAGGTCTCCTCCGACCATTTTTGGACGGCATGCATCGGCGTCGGGCTGTTCTACGCTCGCCAGAACGGCTTTGACTGGGCGATGCTCGCGAACTCCGATAACGAGTTCCTGCCGGGCACGGTCGACCTGCTCCTGACGGAGGCCGAGCGGCAGCCGGGCGCGGTCATCTGCAGCCCGATCTACGACCTGCAGGAGGACGGCTCGCTCACGCTCTTCTGTTCGCGTGAGGTGATGGTGCCGTTCCTGCTGCACAACTACACGGCCAAGGACTGGAACGGGCCCGAGGACGCGCCCACGGAGCCGTATCCGGTCGAGATGACCGGCGGGCAGGGCGTGCTCATCCCGCGTTCGGTGTTCGTGTGGCTCACGGTGGACCCCAAGCGGTTTCCCCACAACCGGGGCGACATGGACATGTGGCTCTCGGTGCGCCAGCGAGGCGTGCCGATCATCCTGACGCCCCGCGCGGGCGCCATCAACACGCGGCCGATGTCCACCTCCGGCATGTCGGGTCTGGAGCAGCTAAAGAAGGTCGGCTACCTGTTCGGCAGCACGGTAACCAAGGACAGTTGGCGCGTCATCTGGGGCATCCGGCGCAAGCATCAACCGCTCCCGGTGGCGATCGCCTCGTTCCTCATCTACACTCCCCTCATCTGGATCTGGCGCATCGTGCGCATGGCTTTTAAGCCGGCGTAGGTTCGCGGCAAAAGCGATTCCCATCTCATACGCCGCCCAGTGTTGTTGCTGGGCCCAAGCTGGTGTAGAGTATTCCCGAGTGTTACAGGTCGCGCACGGATGATGCGCGCGCGCCGCAGTCATTGGGGAAGGAAGATGAGTATCGCGAGCAGAAGGCGCACGTACTCGGCCAATCGGGGTTTGTCGCTGATCGCCAAGTTGCGGGAATGGCACGACCTCGCGCCGATCCGAATCGGCCCAGGAACGGACCGCAGCCCGTTACGACAGGTTGTGCGGGAGCTCGAACTCTACTCCAACATCATGGTCGCCAACGGGGGCAAGCCGCTCCCGGAAGCCAAGGCGTTGGAGGTGGGCTTCGGGGCTCGACCCCTCAAGATGTGGGCGCTGCACAGCATGGGCGTGGACGCCTGGGGCGTAGACATGGACGTGCCGGTGCTGCGGGGCTCGTTGGCGGAGGTTTGGCGGGCTTGGCGAAGGAACGGCGCCGAGAGGGCGCTCAAATCCTGGATCCGCTCGTGGCTATACGACCCGTTCGAACGGGCGCGGTTGGCGTCCGCCCTTGCCGAGCGAGGGTATACCAAGTTGCGCATCGATCCCACTCGCTTGGTGATAGGGGACGTGGGGGCGACGGACGTGCAGGAGCGGCTGGGGGTTGGGCAATACGACCTGGTCTTTTCCGAAGACGTGTTCGAGCACGTTCCCAAGGAGACCTTGCAGGCTTTCCTGCCGATACTTCGGCGAATGTTGGCGCCCGACGGGGTGATATTGCTTCGCGTTGAGGTCTACACTGGCATCAGCGGAGGGCACATCGTGGAGTGGTATGCGCCGGTGACGACCGAGCGGCGTAGGCGTACGGAGCCCTGGGAGCACCTACGCAGACGGCGGGTCGAAGCCAACACTTACCTAAACAAGTTATGGCTCAAGGATTATCGGGCGTTGTTCTCGGAATGGTTCGAGATAGTGGAAGAGCGGGTGCTGGACCCGGATCAGGGACGAGCGTTCTACACGCCCGAGGTCGCGCGGGAGCTTGCCCACATACCGGAAGAGGAGCTGTTCTCCAACAAGGTGCTGTTCACCCTGCGTCCGAGAGAGCCGGCGCGCACGTGATCGAGTTGCGTGGCGTCGAGGCCAATCGATGAGGACGGCGCCGGTCGCGCTCTTCGCGTACAACCGCCCCGACCACACGCGGCAGACCATCGAGGCGCTGGCTCGCAACGAGTTGGCGGCCGAGTCGGAGTTGTTCATCTTCTCGGACGCGGCCAAAAAGCCGTCGGCTGAAGAGGGCGTGCGGGGCGTTCGGGAGCTGGTGCGCTCGGTCGAGGGTTTCCGGTCGGTCACGGTAATCGAGCGCGAGACGAACTGGGGGCTGGCGAAGTCGATCATCGGCGGCGTGACGGACCTGCTCTGCAAGCACGGGCGGGTGATCGTGCTCGAGGACGATCTGATGACCTCGCCGTACTACCTTCGGTTCATGAACGAGGGATTGGCGTTCTACGAGAACCGGCCCCAGGTCTTCACCGTGTGCGGCTGCAGCCACCCGCCGGCGGTCTTCCCGATGCCGCCGGACTACGACTTGGACGTCTACTTCAGCTACCGGAACTTCTCGACCGGCTGGGGCACCTGGTTGGACCGGTGGACCAAGGCCGATTGGGCGGTCTCGGATTACGAGGCGTTCCGCAAGAGCCGCGCGGACCGTCGGGCCTTCGCCCGGGGCGGGGGCGACTTGCCGTGGATGCTGGACGACCAGATGAACGGCCTCATCGACTCGTGGTCGATTCGGTGGACGTACTCGCAGTACCGGCACAACGCGTACGCCGTCTGTCCGGTCTTTTCGCACATCGCCAACATCGGGTTCGACGGTACGGGAACCCATTCGCGCGATGCGAACGTTTATGATAACGACCTTTCGCTCGCCAAGGCGTCGTGGACGTTCCCGGACGAGGTGCGGATCGACGAACGGGTGATGGCTTCGCTGCGGCGGCTGAGGCGCCCGGCGTTCAAGCACCGGATGAAGCGGATGCTGATGGCGATGCGGTTGGTGGACGGCAAGAGGCGCGGATGAAGGTGCTGCTCGTAAGCCATTCGGACGTCGACGGGGGCGCGGCGCGCGCCGCCTATCGGCTGAAGGACGGCCTCCGGGCGGAGGGCGCCGACGCGCGCATGTTGGTGGCCGTACCGGATACGCGTGACCCGAGCGTGATCGCCCCGCAGACGAAGCTCCAACAGGGCCTGGCCGTGTTGCGCACGCAGTTCGACTACCGTTCGCTGCGCCGATACCCGAAGAGGAACAAGACGCTGTTCTCGCCCGCGGTGGTGCGCGAGGACCTGGCCAAGCGGGTCGCCGCGGAGCGCCCCGACGTGGTGCATGTTCACTGGGTCCAGCGCGGCACGATGCGGGTAAAGACGCTTCGCGACCTTCCGCGCCCGCTCGTCTGGACGCTGCACGACATGTGGGCGTTCACGGGCGGCTGCCACTACGCCGGCGACTGCACGCGCTACCGCGAGCGTTGTGGCGCGTGCCCGGTGCTGGGCTCCACAAAGGAGAACGACCTTTCGCGTACCGTGTGGCATCGCAAACGGTTGGCCTGGACGGGGCTCAACCCGGTGGTGGTGACCCCCAGCCGCTGGATGGCCGAGTGCGCGCGTCAGAGCGCGCTGCTCGGCGATTGGCGCATCGAGGTGATCCCCAACGGACTGGACCTCGGAACGTTCCGCCCTCATGCCAAGCGCGTGGCGCGCGACCTACTGGGGCTGCCGCAGGAGCGCCGGCTGGTCCTGTTTGGCGCGATGCTCAGCACGAGCGACCCGCGCAAGGGCTACGTGCATCTTGAGGCCGCGGCAAGGCGCCTGGCGGGCACGGAGTTGGGCCGCTCGACGGAACTGGTGGTGTTTGGCGCCTTCCGGCCGCTGAACGCGCCCGACTTGGGGATGCCGTGCCATTACGTGGGCGAACTGCATGACCAGGTGAGCCTGGCGCTGCTGTATGCGGCGGCGGACGCGATGGTCGTGCCGTCGACGCAGGACAACTACCCGAACACCGCGGCGGAGGCGCTGGCCTGCGGCACGCCGGTGGTGGCGTTCCGGGTTTCGGGTTTGCCGGAGATGGTGGAGCACAAAGCGACCGGCTATCTGGCGGAGCCGTTCGACGACGCCGACCTGGCCGCAGGAATCGCCTGGGCTATCGGCGGTAGCGACGCCGCCCGGCAGGCGATCGGCGAATCGGCCCGCGCATGGGCCGAAGAGAACCTGGACCTGGCGACCTACGCCAAGCGACACCTCGCGCTCTACGAAGAACTCGCCGGCAGGTAGGGGTTCTTCGGGAGCTCGACGACCCGCACGCCCGCGCGCTGCAACGCGGCAACGGCCTCGGGCGTCGGCGCCTCCTTGAAGAGGAACGCGGCGAGCGACATGTGCTGCCTCAGGCCGATCGAGGAGAGCAGGTTCTTCAACGCGATCTTGCGGCGTACCTTGGCGAGTTTGGGCGAGTCCGGCGTGGCTTCGTCGTCGCGAAGCGCGGGGTTGTGCTCGTCGTTAACGCCGATGAAGGCCACGGCCGGCAGGCCGAGCCCGAGCGCGACCTTCTCCATCTCGCGCCGCGAAATCGAGAAGACGTAGTTGCCGCTCTCCTCGAAGGTGTTGAGCGGCTTACGCAATAAGGCTCGCAGAACCCATCGCAAGGGCAGGAGCAGGCTTTCGGCGGGGCCGTAGGTGACCACGGGGTCGTTCGGCTCGATGAGCGCCACGCCGACCCGCGCCACCCGGAGCATCTCGTAAAGCGCCAACGGTGGGCGAGGGAAGTGGTGGTAAGCCTCTTTGCACATCACGAAGTCGAAGCTGCGGTTGTCGAAGGACATCGCCTCGGCGTTCTCCCGCGCGAAGTCGTCGACATAGCCCACCTTCTTGGCCTCGATCAGGCACGCGTCTGCGATGTCCGAGGCGGTTGCGGTCGCGCCCTTGGTCTTGAGGTAGTGGGCGTCCGCGCCGAACTTGCCGTCGCCGACGGTCAGCCATGTGGCGCCCGGGTAAGCCTGGAGCAGCGGGTCGAGCGTCGACAACACGCGCTTGTGGCACCACCGATCGATGGTCCGCTCCTCCTTATCGAGCGCGGCGGCGCGTTGGGCGACGTCGGCCGCGGCGTCGTGATGCAGGCGCTGCATCTCGTTTAGCTGCTCGTGGGTCTCTTTGGGCTGCATGGCGTGCTTCGTGGGGGGAGGGTGACCGATTCTACCCGCTTAGGCGGATCGAGTTTGGCGCGAAAAAGCCCCGGCTCGAAGGCCGGGGCTCGTCGTGTCTTCTGCTAGGGGTTGCTTCCGCCCTGCAGGGAGCTGATCGGGCGGAACGTGTCCGGTTGGAGCCCCATGCGACCCATGTTGGGCGCCTGGTAGCCGATCGACGCAGAGTTGCTGCCGTTCAGCGGGGTCAGGTTCCAACTGGACAGGTCCGTGAAGCCCGGGTTCCAACCGACGTAGTTGCGGGCGATCTGGTTCATCGGAACCTTCGGCTCGAAAAGCCACTGGGTGGTGCCGACGCAGATGTTCCGCTGCACGTAGTTCCGCTTCGGTGAGCCGTAGTCGTCGTTGAGGATGTTCGGCAGGTTCGGGTACCGGATGCTGTACGGCGCGCTCTGGTAGTTAACCGCCTTCAGCTTCTCGATCATCTGCCACGAACCGCCCGGCGCGATCTGGCTGGCGAAGCGATCGAGGCCGCACTGCGAGATGAAGATCGGGGTGTGGGCGTTAACGAACACGTTGTCGTGCAGGATGTTGTCGCGGCCGCCGTTGATGAACACGCCGATGTCGGTCCTGTTGAACACGTTGCCGTAGATCGACGTGCCGCTCTCGCAAGCGTCCAGGTAGACGCCCATCACCTTCGACCATACGTAGGTGTCGGGCAGGCTGGCCCACACGTTGCTGATCATGTTGTAGCGGATGATGTTCCCCTGCTCGGAGAAGTCCTTCTGCATGTAGATGGCGCCCGCATCGCCGGTGTCCAGGCAAAGGTTGTCGAGCTTGTTGTACTCGACCACGTGGTCGTTGCCCGAGATGGAGATGCCGGTGTGCGGACCATTGGTGATGCTGTTGTTCCGGACGACGATACCGACGCCGCGCAGTTCGATGCCTGGGTTGGCGGTTTCGACCTCCTGCCCGAAGTTGCTGATCAGGTTGTTCTGGATGACGGTGCCCGAAGGGGTCAGGGTGCGCCGGTCGCCTCCGCCGATGCGGATTCCCGCCTGGCCGATATTGAAGATATCGTTGCTGACGATCTGGTTGTTGGTCGCGGAGTTAAGGGTTAAGGCGTGGTTGCCGAAGTCCGCAATCCGCAGGCCGTTGAACGCCATATGATCGCCATTGCGGGTTTCGATGGCGGATGCCCGGCCGCGGGTCAGCGTCATCGTTTCGAACTTCACGTAGTTGGCCATATACGTGGTGATCATGTTCTGGTCGAGCACGTTCACGCGCGTATCGGAAAGCGCGGCCTGGTTTGCCGGGTAGAAGAAGATCTTGCCAAGACCCCGGTCGATGTAGAACTCGCCGGCCGAGTCCAGTTCCTCCGGGACGTTGACGAAGCACACGCGCTGACCGACCCGGTAAGCGCTCCCGTCGGGCAGGTACGACGTCGTTCGGGCATAGCCGTTCACGAAGTCGAATCCGGCGGTCGGCTCCGTGAAGTCGGTGTAGTTGTTCTGGAAGAAGCCGTGCGCCATGATCGACGACGACACGCGCCATCGTCGGGTGGCCAGGTTGGCAGTCTTGAACCCGGCTCTGTCGGACGCGGTGATCGTCTCCCAACCCGAGTTGGGCCATCGGGCGAGTTGGCACTGCTTGCCGCCGCTGAACAAGCTCATCGGGCTGGGGGTGGCGGCAAGCCACGGCCCGCGGCGGACGAGGTCGCCGTAGTTGGTGATGCCCAGGGCCTGCAGTTTCAACTCGTACACGCTGTTGCGGATGCGCGCCGGGATCCGCAGGTCCGAGGTCTTGCGCCAACCGCTGACGGCAACCGAGCCGTCGAGGATGACCGTGTCGCGGTCCGTGCCCTTATACACGACCGGTCCGGCCGCGGCGCCCTGGTCGCGATCGTCGAGGGTGAAAGCCTGGGTGCGGGGATACGAGCCCGGCTGGACGTAGACGGTGATGGCCCCGGCATCGCCCCGGCTGGGGAACCGCGGGTCGCGCAGGATGCCCTTGATGCGGCGCAAGCGGATCTCGTCGCGGGCGCCTTCGAGCGTCGATTTGGGGCCGTCTGAACCGGACCGGTTGGGGGCCTGAAGGTTGCCACTCCACGCGTCGTTGCCGTTGGGGGCCACGTAGAGCACCGTATCCGCCAGGGAAACTGCGCTGGCTAGGGAGAGGGAAAAAAGTACGAAACTCTTCGTCATGTTCATGCTGAAGCTCCGGCGGTACGGCCCTCTGACGGGGCCGACTCACACGGTATGTCTTCCTCAGTTCCCAGGCCACACTGTT
>CAZIIS010000005.1:31412-49999 GCA_964539295.1 uncultured Fimbriimonadaceae bacterium
GCGAAGAATGCCAGGACTGACGCCCAGCGTAGTTCCGCCATGCCACACGGAGCGGCAGGCAGACGAACTCTAGCATTACTGCTGGAAAAAGCCAGCAATAATGCTTGGATACGGGAATCAAGATACTCGAAAAGGCGGCTGTTGCGCCCCTTCGGCTCGGGTAGATGGCGGGAGCTTGTCCGGAACTGCGCAAAGCGGTTAGTGCCTGGCGAACCTGCTTGAACCGGAGCGGCTCGCCCTCGACCGGTAGGCCCAAAGGCACAGCGGCCAAGCTTTCGTCCAGACTGGAAGCTTGGCCGCTATGCAGGCTTAGTAGTAGCCGCCGCTAGAGGCCTTGGCGGCGTCGAGATACTCGGCCGTGAAGGCTAACAACTGGTCCACAGATGTGGACTCGTTCGTCGGCATAAAGCGGTAGAACGTGCCGGTCAGGTTGGGATGTCCGGTGATCGCCGCCTTCATGATGGCGAACTGCATGGACCGCATGCTTGCGAAGTAACCGCCCGGGCCCTTGTAGAAGAAAGCGGCCGCGCGACGGGTTTTGTCCTGGCCAAGCATGACGACCGCGACGGGGACTTCGCCGCAGGTTTTGGTCCGGATCGTCGTGATGTTGTCCTGTAGTATCTGCCAACCCTGGGCGTCAAAGCACCACCGTGGGTCATGGAAGCTTTGCTTGTTCTCGCTAACGATCAAGACAACGTCATAGGAGTCGCGCGGCGATTGGTAAACGCGCGACACGATGCCAAACGGCTGCAAGGTGTCGTACGTGCGCTGGTCCATCTTGTAGGTTTGGCCGGGCGTTTGAGGGTTCTCGACGAACGCATAATCGCCGACCTTGGCCGGGGCCAGGGCGCACAACTCTTGTTCGGTTTTCGCATGGACCTTGGGGTTTACGACAAACCGCACGTAGACGCCGAACGCGACCATTACGGCGGCGGTGGCGTATAAGGATAGCTTCAGTCTTTCCATCCTAGCAACCTAGCCAACTTGAAGAGTAGGAAGAAGCAGACGATAAGGGTGATGTACCCGCTGTAGTCGTGGAACGCGAGGCCGGCGTCCTTCCCGCAGGTCTCGCCGACGACGCCGATTAGGCTGATGCGCAGTCCGTTGATGAGCACGCAGAGGGGCAGGATCATGCCGAGCATGACCAGGTTCGCCCACCACCGCAGCTTGGCGATGAGGACAAAGAACACGCTGAAGGCCGTGACGGCGAAGACGAGCTTGAGCCCGCTGCACGGCACCGCCACGTCGAGGGTGAAGTGGTCCATCTGCACCACCGTGGGCGCCTCGGCGAAGGCGTTGAAGCCGTAGAGCTGCACCAGGTGGTAGGCGACCTTGGTGGATAGGATCTGAAGCGGGTTGGTGTATTGGTCGATGAAGCCCTGGCCGATCGGCATGGCGAAGCCGAGGTAGGCCACGGGGAAGAACAGCGCCCTCAGCCACCGGAACCCGGCAACGAACCACACGGCCACCAGCAACGCGCCAATGAACGACAACGCCCAGAAGGTGTCGACGCGGGCGGTGTTCGCCGCCCACCCGGCGAGCATGACCGGCACGAACAGCAGTCCGGCGAGCCAGGCGGGTTTGACGGGGCGCCCCTTGATGGCGTCCCAACTGGTGTAGACGATGTAGGCGCTGATGAACGGGATCAGGAAGCCGTGCGAGTAGTAGCCGTCGGCCTGCATCCAGAAACCGGGCAGACTTCCCACGAGGGGCCAATAGGCGAAACCGATCGCGGCGAGGACGACGGCCACCGGCAGCCAGTAGGCGCGGAACGTCGGGTGAGCGGTAATTGCCTTCAGGCGTTCGACGATCTTGCCCAGGCTCTCGGCCACGCTCTCCTTCGGCGGGCCGGCCTCGTTCTTCTCGGCGACCTCGGTTGGGCTCTTTTGCTGTGTCACTTGTTCTCCTTCCAACCTGGTTCGGCGCGTTTTTGCTCCCAGCGTCGGGAACGGCCGAACCTGACCGACGGTTCGTTCGTGTTGCAAGGATTATGCCACGAACCAAGAAACGGCGCATTTGGAGCGGCGCTCAACGGGGATGAGGGGCGGAGAGCCGTCCCAGGCGGCCAACGGCAACGGGGGCCGAATCGATGGTCGACCGTTTTTTTCCTGCGTAGGAGACGGTGGCCACAAAAACCGATATGCGGAGGTAACTCCCTGAAGCCATAATGTAGCGGATAGGGAGGCTAGTTGTGAGTTGGTTTGAGAGGAACAAACTAGCGGCCACGATCGTGGCATGTTTGTCGTTACTGGCAGTCGCGGCGCCTGCTCTGGGCGCGCCAACGCTGCCCACCCCCGAGTACGTGGGAACCACGTTTGAGACCTTCCAGAACGCCGCCGAGTGGACGGTCACCGGAGGAACGGCGGTCAACGAGAGCTCCCGCGCGCGCCTGATGCCGCTGACCCTTCGCCTGACGTCGGATCTGGGCGCTGAGGTGCGGGCGGATAAGGCGATCAGCGTGGACCTCTCGAAGGCGTTGTCCGTCTCCTTCTGGGTGTACCAGGCGGTACCGGACCTGCCCTGGACGGACGGGTCGATCGAACTCTGGTCGAACGTGCCCCAAGCGAAGCGGCTGATCGCCTCCTGGAGCATGCACCCGGGCTGGAACCGGATCGTCATCCCGAAGTGCGACTTCGTGAGTTTTGGCGGCGCCACCTGGCTGGATCGCGTGGTGCGCGTGCGTCTGAAGCTGTTCGCCGTCAAGGACCGCTCGACGGTGTGCCACTTCGACGAGCTGGGTTACTCGGCGTTTCACCTGGCTACGGTGATCCTCGCCTTCGACGACGGCTACCCAAGCCACTACACCGAGGCGTTCCCGTACCTGCAGAGCTACGGCTTTCCGGGGACGCTCTACCTGACGCACGGACAGGTGCGGGTCGGCGGCCTGACCGAACCGCAGATCGCCGAGATGTACAACGCCGGTTGGGACGTGTGCAACCACAGCTATACGCACGCCACGCCGCTGAAGAACCCGGACTATGACACGGCGGTGGCGGATTACGGGTCGATGTCCAGCTACCTCGCATCCAAAGGTTGGACGCGCAACAACTGCCACCTCCACGTGGCGTATCCGTGGGGCATGTACAGCGATGGGACCCTACGGGCCATGGCCGACCTGGGGATGCTCACGGGGCGTCTCGCCTACGGCCGCCTTCAGGCGAACGTGTTGGACGAACGCTACCTGTTGCCGGCTTACACGGTGTCGGGCGGCCCGAGCGCGTGGATGTCCAAAATCGACCGGGTGGCGTCGAACGGGGGATGCTTGTTCCTGGTGTTCCACGGCATTTCGTCGGCCCCCGGCGATGTGACCCCTAGCGACTTCCGGACGATCGTGGACCATATCGCGGTCTTGCGCTCCTACGGAATGTTGCAGGTCTTGCCCATGACGGGGTGGTACGCGAGCCTTTGACTTGGGTGGCCATGGACGGCTGGGGGAACGGCTTGCCGCCGTTCCCCCAGCGGCTTTTGCGGGGCTTGTGAGGCGGGTTCGGGGTTGGCACGGCACTTGCCTGGCGGGATAATCGTTTGGCGGGGTTCAAATCTGATTGGTACAACGTCATAATAAGGAGTAGCCATGGTAAAGGTCTTCGTACGCCGCGTGGTCGCGTTTGGCATCATCGGCCTCATCGTGGGTCTGGTCGTGAGCTTGTTCTGGCCTCCTCTTTATGAAGGTCGAGCATTGCTCCTAGTTGGTGACCCGTACCGAGGTCCGATCGCCGACCCGACTTTGAGCCCCGACGCTGCGCGGACGGTGGAACGATGGTCCACCGGCAACGCGCCGACCGAATTGGACCTCTTGAGGTCGCCCGACGTCTTCTATCGCGCCTTGGAGCTGGCCAACGTCGAGAACCGGGACCGTGACTTCCAGGGCATGTACCGCATGTACAGCGTGGTCTCGCAGGTTGCGGACAACCCGAACCAGCAGTCCAACGTGGCGAACGTGCAGGTGCGCATGCGCACCGCGGACATGGCCCAGAAGGTGGCCGAGAAGATCGCCGAGGCGTGTAACGAGAAGCGGCAGTCGGCCGAGCAGGAGGGCATCGACCTCGCCACGAACCGCGTGCGCGAGCAGCTATCCCAGGCTCAGAAGGACCTCGCGGTTAAGACCGCGGCCTACGAGCAGTATAAGCAGGCCAACCAGGTGACCGACCTCCCGTTGGACACGCAGCAGGGCCTGGCCTTGATGCGCGACCTCGAAGGCCGTCGCAACCAGGTCACCTCCGACCTGGCGGGCGCCGAGACCGAGGTGCGGCGCCAGAAGACGGCGCTGGCGCGCCTGCCCAAGCAGGTGAGCGTGTCGGCCACCGAGGTCCGCAACCCGGTGGTGCAGCAGCTGGAGGTCCGTCTGAGCGACCTGCGCGCCCAGCGAGCCACGCTCGTGGCCACCTACCTCGAGGATTCCAAGCCGGTTAAGGCGATCGACATCAGCATCAAGCAGGTCGAGGCCGAGATGGCGCGCGAGAAGGCCGCCTACAAGGGCCAGCAGCGCGCAACGGCGCAGAACGACGTGCGCCGCGCCATGGAGCAGGCGTACGAGTTCAACGTCGTTCGGCGGGACAGTTTGAAGGCCCAGCTTCGCGAGATCGACGCGCAGTACTCCGCGCAGTCGGCCAAGCTCGCCAAGCTGCCGGCGACGGAGGCCGGTCTGGCCGAGAAGGCGCGCGAGCGCGACGTGCTGGACGTCAAGATCCGGCAGCTTTTGGCCACTCTCGAGGAGCTGGGCAACCGCGCCGCGGCCGGCAACCTTGTCACCGCCAAGGTGATGGGCGTCCGAACCGAGAAGGACCCGGTGGAGCCGAACTTCCCGCGGAATGCTCTGCTCGGGCTTCTGGGCGGCGTCTGCCTCGGACTGCTCTACTGCTTTGCCGCGGAGTCGATCAACCCGCGCATCTACAGCGGCTCGCAGGTCAGCCAGGCGACCGGCCTCACGGTCTCCGCGGCGTTGCCGATGTTGCGGGGCGCCGAGGGGCGCCTGATGAAGTCGCTCGCCGGCGCCGAGGGCGAGGCCGCCGAGAGCTTCCGGTACATGGCCTCGGCCACCTTGCCGCAGAAGCAGGGTGAGCATCAGATCGTGATGGTGACCGGCATCGGCCGAGGCGTGGGCTGCTCGTTGAGCGCGCTGAACTACGCGGTGGCGATGAGCCAGGCCGGCCTTCGCGTCGCGCTCGTCGACGCCGATTCGCGGGCATCGCTTTCCCGGCTCTTCGGCCAAGAGCGGGCCTCCGGCCTGATCAACGTGCTGAGCCAGGAGTCGCTCGCGGCGGCGGAATCGACGACCGTGGTCGAGACGCCTCATGCGAACCTCACGCTGGTACCGTTCGGAACCATCGAAGGAAAGCGCCTCACCGACTACCCCGTGGAGCGGTTGGACGCCGTGCTGAGCGCGTTGCGCAGCAGGGCGGACCTGGTCGTCATCGACGTTCCGCCGGCTGACGTTCTCGCCGAGGCCTCCCGCCTGGCGCGGTACGTGGACGAAACGCTTCTGGTCTTCTCGGCCAAGAAGGCGTCGCTCTCGATGATCCCGGCGGTGGCGCAACTGCTTCAGAACGCCGGTTGCCGCCAGATCAACCTGGTGATGACCAACTCCACCGAGGGCGGCGAGCCGTTCTCCGTGGCGAACCGGGCTCTGCTCGCGCGGACATCGTCGTAGCGGGGCAGGGCGAGGAAAAACGATCGACCGGGGCGTTCGCGACGGATGACCCCGGTCGGTCACGTTCAGTGAGATGATCGTAGGACGAGAACATGGCGAAAGCTGAGGCAGCATCCCCGAAGACCTTTGTGCCGCCCATCGAACGAGGGTGGGGGATCCGGGGGAAGCTGTGGCCATCGCGCGACGAACTTGTGGCCACCGGGCGGCCGGCGTTGGCGGCCTGGGGCATGTTGTCCGTGCTGTTCCAGATCACGCTCTTCTTCAGCCCCGACTCGGTCATCTACTACGCTCGGTTTCTGAACTGGTTCAACGCCTTCGCCTGGGCGGTTTTTGCCTTCATCGCCACCCGGAAGACGTTCCGCCTTTGCTTCCCGATCGTGGTGCTCCTCATCGTGCAGGTGTGGAGCGTGGCGACGCAGGTGACGGCGGCCACCCTCTACGGACGGCCGCAGATGTTCGGTCAGCACGTGTATTTCAGCGTGCAGATCGCGGTCACCTTCTTCCTGGTCTACGGGGTCTGCGTGGTCGTGCCGCAGGCGCGTCGGTACTTGGCAAACCAGTTTCTCGGGTTCTGTTTGGTTTCGGCCGTGTTCAGCCTGTTCCAGTTCGCCAAGATCGGCCCGTTCGTGCAGTTGTCGCGGTTCTGGCAGGTGCAGGGCGTCGAAAACTGGAGCAACATCCTTAGCGTCCGGCCGGTGGGTTTGACCACCCACGCCATCACCAACGCCTACACGATGACGGTGGCGATGGGGTTGCTCTGCAGCAAATGGCTGTACCGAAAGATGCGCCCGCTGGACTATGCGGCCTTCTCGCTGCTCGCGGTGAGCGCCGTGATGGCTCAAGCCCGCTCCATCTTGCCCGCGGTGGCGTTCGCCGTCATCGTGGGTCTCCGGATGGCCTACAAGTCGGATCGACGGGCGTTCTTCGTCTCGATGTCGATGTTGATCGTCTTCGCGGTGGCCGTCTTCGTGCTCATGGCCGACCGGTTCGGATACCTGTTCCAGGCCAACTGGTTCCGCCCGGGCGGTTCTGGCGCTGGGCGTCTCGTGCGATGGGAGCACGCGGCGGAGATCTACCGGAACTTCCCGCTGACGGGAATCGGACCGGACGAGTCGCTCTTCTCGATGGGAATGCAGGTAGATAAGTGGAGCGGCCGTCTGATGGAGAGCAGCTACCTGGCGTTCTTGGCGATGTTTGGTATACCGGGCTTGGCGATGCTTGTCCTTGGCTATTTGGGGAGCTTCGTGCTGAGTTGGCGGCTGTACGCGACGTTGCCGAACGACAGCCCTCGCAAGGGGCTTGCCCTGGCGGCGATCGTGGCGGTCGCGGCCCTGGCGCTGCACTCCACCGGCACCATCTCGTTCATCGCCTATTCTGTGGTACCCATCGCGATGTTGATCGCCGGCATGCTGGCCCCGACGGAGGATGAAGTCCGGCCAAAGGTTCGGGTGCTTGCCCTGAAATGAGGTCGGTGGCGGCAGCGAAGGCAAGGGGTATGCGCCGTTGAGCGCGAAGGCAGGCAGGAGAACCCGTAGCGGCATATGGCTGATGTCCGCCAAGGGCATCGCGGCCGTCGCGCAACTCGTCACGGTTCCGCTCTGCTGGCGCTGGATGGGGAAGGACCAGTACAGCCTCTACCTGGTGGCGTTCAGCCTCACGTGGATGTCCGGCCTGATCGACGTGGGGATCAGCCTGGGCACCGACCGGCAGATGGCGCAGTCAGTCGGTCAAAAGCGGTGGGATTGGGCCCGCCAGGTGCTCTGGACCGGATTGGCGTCCTATTCGGTGCTGGGCGCCGCCTTTTGGCTGCTCATGTGGGGCGTCGGCGTAAGGATCGACGCGCTCTTCCCCGATTACCTGCAGGGACGGCACGACCTGGTGTGCTGGGCGGCGCTCGCCTGGTGGCTGATGAAGCTGAGCTCGGTGTGCGTCCAGGCGACCGCGGCGTTCTTGCGGTTTGAGCGGGCATCGCAGTTCAACATCCTCGGAACGCTTTGCGGGACGGTCACGACTCTGGCGCTGGCGTACCGCACGCATGACCCCTCCTCCCTGGTGATCGGCCAAGTGTGCAACTTTGCGGTCGTGCTCATCGTGGCGTTTGCGTGCCTCCCGAAACCGTTGCGCGGCGTGCCGGTGCGCCCTCGCCCCAGGATGGCGGGAGAGTTCCTGTTGTTCGGCGTTCGGGGGCACCTCCAGCGCATTCTCGATGGCGTGGGCTCCTACAGCGATCGCCTTCTCCTGGGCAGCATCGGCATCCGATCGTTCTTGGCCGACTATGCCGCGGGAACGAGCGTTCCGACCAACGCAAGCCTGATCGTGAACTCGCTCAGCGACGCGGCCCGGCTGGAGATGATCCAGGCCAAGGACCGCAGTATGGAGGATTTTCGAGAAACCTTCTACAGATCGAGCACCTCCATCTTCTACGCGGCGATCGTGCTGATCCTGCTGCCGTGCGCCTTCGGCGGGCCGTTCATGCGAGCGTGGCTTGGCGACAAAGACTTCATCGGCAGCGCGATGCTGACCTTCGGTTTCGGCGTGTACCGCACCTTCGACTGCTACTACATGACGATCTCGACCGCGTTCATGGCGTCGGGGCGGCCAGAGCGCGGCATTCCGTTCTACGGGTGCAATAGCCTGCTTACGGTGCTGCTCACGTTGCCGATGGCAAGGGCGTTCGGCTTTGCCGGGCTTGTGGCGCTCAACATCGGCATCCAGTTGCTGGTGTTCGTTCCGCTCACGTGGTACGTCGGTCGCTCGACGTTGAGGGACGGGCGCTGGCCGTTGTTCTTGGGGAAGGTGTCGCTGTTCATGCTCTTCGGCCTGGCGTGGGCCGTCGCGGCCTTTTCGCTTTGCGGGTGGGCGCTGAAGGCGCAGGTGAGCCCGTTCCTGCTGCTGCTGGCGGCGCCGCTGTACATCGCCGTCTTCGTGCTGGTAAGCCGGGCGGTAGGACTTGCGGCACTCCCGCGAAACATCGATGAACGGCTGGCGAAGCTGCTGCCGTTCCTTCCGCATCCAGGCCGTTAGGCCGCTGATACCATATGTTGCATGGATTGCGCATTCGTCGGGGATGTATTCCTGGGCGATGACGCATCTCCGTTCTTCGTTGGAGAGGCGCTTCGCGGGCGCCTGATGGCGCACGAGATCCGGGTGTGCAACCTGGAGGCGCCGGTGGCTGCGGCGGGCGACCTTCCATCGCGAAAGGCTGGCACGCTCCTCGGCCACGGGGCGCAAGCCGTGAACGACGTCAAGACGGTATTCAACGGGATCGCTCTGGCCAACAACCACATCCTGGACTACGGCGAGGCGGCCCTCCGCCGCACCCTGAGGGTGCTCGACGGCGTGCCGACGGTCGGCGCGGGGGCGGCGCGCGAGGAGGCGTACCGGCCGCTGGTGCTCGATGCCGGAGGGTTCAAGCTGGGGCTCGTCGCCGTCTGCGAAGGGCAGTCCGGGGCGCTGATGCCCGGGATGGCCGGTCGCGGAGGCTACGCGTGGATGGGCGCCCCAGAGGTGATGGAGCACATCGCGACGCTTCGCGGCGAGGTGGACGTCCTGGTGGTCCTTGCGCACGCGGGTGTGGAGAACGTGCACCTGCCGTTGCCGGAGTTGCGGAGCCTCTACCGCTCCTTCCTGGCGGCGGGCGCCGACGCGGTCGTCGGCCACCATCCGCATGTGGCCCAGGGGTGCGAATGGGTGGGCGAAAGGCCGATCTACTACAGCTTGGGCAACTTCTGCTTCCGGGCGTGCGACAACGACGACCAGCGGTTCGGGTACGCGGTGTCGTTGACGGTGGAACCGGGGGGAGGGAAGCGCTGGGAGCGGATCCCGACTCGGCAATCCGACGGGGTGACCGACCTCGCGACGGATCCGTCCGCCGCCGAGGAGTTGACCCGGCGGGACGCGATGCTCGCATCTGACGGGTACGAGCGGGATTGGAACGCCCTGGCGGTGCAGTTGTGGGCGGAGCGCTACAAGCGCTACTACACCAAGGGGCTGGCGCCGTCGCGGTTCCGGGAGCTGCTGCGGTCGCTGAAGGCGTGGGCGCTCGGCCGGGCCCCGCAGCCGGCCGACGTCGAGGCGCTGCTGCTCCACGACCTGCGGATCGAGAGCCACCGCTGGTGTGTCCAGCGGGCGCTCGAGGTGCTCACGGGCGAGCGCGCCTAGGGACCACGCATCTGAATCAGCCGCTGCAGCGGCAAAAGCGTGAGGTAGGCGTAGTAGGCGGAGAAGCCCCGGTCCTTCACCTTCAGGCGCTTGAGCGCCCCTCCGACGTAGGGCGTCGCGTAGCCGAGCGTGGTCAGGTTGATGAGCGTATTGGGGCGCCATAGGTCGCGGTTGACGCTCTCGACGTAGTCTGGCCGCACGATCTCCCCCAACAGCTTCGGGTCGAGGGGCGGCAATGGGTGGGTGCGAATCTGGGTCGTGTTCAGCACGTTGGTGCGGTCGAGACGTCCGAACGCAGACTCGACATCGAGGCTCTTCTGCCGGAAATAGTCGCGTTGCCACGCTCGGTTGGCCCGGACCTCCGCGGGCAGGCCCAGGGTGGCCGCGACGCAATCGGCGTCGAGGAAGGGCGACCACGGCCGGAAGCCAAAACGTTCCGGCGCCTGCAGCAGGTACCGCAGCAGCATCATCTTGGTGCGGACGAGGGTGACGATCTGGTAGCTCCAGGAGTTGAGCTTGTCCTTTTCCCGTTCGTACCATCCGTCGGCCAGGTCCCCGTCGGTTTTGAGCAGCAGCGCGGAGGGGTCCGCGTTCGCGCCATGGGTGTGGGCCAGGTGCTTGGCGTCGGCAGCGTTGCGGATCTCCCTCTTGGGGATGCTGCCGGCGTAGGCGTCGCCGACGATGCCGGATAGAACCGCCGCCCCCGGGGCGGTCGAGCGTATCCGGTCGTAGAACTCCATTTGGTACATGCCGTGCGCGTGGGCGGAGAAGCCGAACATGCCCAGCCAATCGTCGGTGTAGTCGTGGAAATGGTCTAGTGGCACTCGCTGCCACGGCACGCCGAGCCGTCTGGCGACCTCCTTGGCGTACACGGCCTCGAAGGAGGAGTCCGGTCTGCGGCACAGGCCGTAGGTGAACGCCTGGACCCGCTCCTTGTCGTCGATCAGCGATATGAGGAACCGGGAGTCCAGCCCGCCGCTGAGCGGCACGCACACGGCGCCCTCGAAGGAAGCGGCCCATTCGTTGCTCTTGCGGTGGTAGAGCTCCACGACCTCCTCGGGCGTCGTGCGCCTGGGCTGAACCATGTCGGGCTCGCGCTCGCCGGGAACGACGGATAAGGCGCCGTCGGACGAACGTTCAAGCTGCGCCCCGGGAAGCAGGAAGCGGACGTGTTTCACGGGCGTTCGTCCAAACGCGCAATAGCCGAACTCAAGGAACGTCTTGAGGCCGTCGGGGTCCCAGTCAAACGAGGCAAGGTCCAGAACGTCGTCGATGCGGCAGGAAGCCGTTTGCGCCCTCTCGTTGAAAAAAACAGCCGGGTAGCCCAGCCAGCCAGTCGCAGCATATGGGCGAGCCATGTTGCATTATTGGGTCAAAGTTCATCGTGCAGCGTTATGTTTCTACCGCGGTACACTCGGCGAGGTTGCGAGTGGTCTGGCTCGCATCGAGGGTTTTTGGGATATGAAGCGTGCTCTTTTGACCGGCATCACCGGGCAGGATGGGGCTTACTTGGCGCAGTTCCTGTTGGAGCGGGGCTACGAAGTCCACGGCATCAAGCGGCGATCGTCGCTGTTTAACACGAAGCGCATCGACCACATCTACCACGACGCGCACGAGTCCGGGCAGCCGTTCAAGCTGCATTACGGCGACCTGACCGACGCCACGTCGCTGATCCGCATCATCCAGCAGGTTGAGCCGGACGAGGTCTACAACCTCGGGGCGCAATCGCACGTCAAGGTCAGCTTTGAGGCGCCCGAGTACACCGCCGAGACCGACGCGGTGGGAACGTTGCGACTGCTGGAGGCGATCCGCATCCTGGGGATGGCGGAGAAGGTCCGCTATTACCAGGCCTCGACGAGCGAGCTCTTCGGTCTGGTGCAGGAGACTCCGCAGCGGGAGACGACCCCCTTCTACCCGCGCAGCCCGTACGCCGCGGCGAAGCTTTACGCCTACTGGATCACGGTGAACTACCGCGAGGCGTATGGCATGTACGCCTGCAACGGCATCCTTTTCAACCACGAGTCGCCCTTGCGGGGCGAGACCTTCGTGACGCGCAAGGTGACGCGCGCTGCGGCCCGCATCAAGGTGGGCCTGCAGCAAAAGCTGCACCTGGGCAACATGAACTCGCTGCGCGACTGGGGCCACGCCCGCGACTACATCGAGGCGATGTACTTGATGCTTCAGCAGGACGCGCCGGACGACTTCGTCGTCGCGACCGGCGAGCAGCACTCCGTGCGGGAGTTGGTATCGCGGGCCTTTTCCGAACTCGGGATGGAACTCGAGTGGCAGGGCGAGGGCGTCGACGAGAAGGGGATCTGCAAAGAGACGGGCAAGACGCTCGTCGAGGTGGACCCGCGCTACTTCCGTCCGACCGAGGTGGAGACGCTGCTGGGCGACCCGTCGAAAGCGAAAGAGAAGCTGGGATGGACGCCCAAGGTGACGTTCGAGCAACTCGTGAAGGAGATGGTACGGTCGGATTACGAGGAAGCCAAGCAGGAGGCGCTCGTGAGGAAGGAGGGCTACAAGGTATATGCCAGCGCTGAAGAAGGACGCTAAGATCTTCGTCGCGGGGCACCGTGGCCTGGTCGGCTCGGCGATCGTAAGAGGTTTGGGCCGCGCAGGCTATACAAATGTCGTGGTCCGCACCCACGGGGAGTTGGACCTCTCGCAGCAGGGGCCGACCTATGCGTTCCTTCGCGAGGAGCGGCCGGAGGTGGTGATCGTGGCCGCCGCCAAGGTGGGCGGCATCAACGCGAACATGACCTACCCGGCCGACTTCATCGGGCTGAACCTTGGGATCGAGATGAACCTGATCTGGGGTAGCCACCTGACGGATGTGCCAAACCTGGTCTTCCTTGGCAGCAGTTGCATCTACCCGCGCGAGACGCCGCAGCCGATCCCGGAGAGCGCGCTGCTCACCGCTCCGCCCGAGCCGACCAACGCGCCGTACGCTATAGCCAAGATTGCTGGCCTATACCTGTGCAATGCGCTCAGCAAGCAGTACGGGCGCAATTACTTCACGGTGATGCCGCCGAACTTGTACGGACCGAACGACAACTACGACCTGAAGACCTCGCACGTGCTGCCGGCGCTGGTTCGGCGGTTCCACGAGGCACTGCCCGACACGCCGGTGAAGTGCTGGGGAACCGGCGCGCCCAGGCGCGAGTTCCTGCACTCGGACGACGCGGCGGACGCGATCGTCTTCCTGATGGAGCAGGAGCGTCCGGTCGGGCACATCAACGTGGGCACGGGCAAATCGGTGTCGATTCGGGAACTCGCCGAGGCCGTCCAGAAGACGGTCGGCCACAAGGGCGCGATCGAGTGGGACACGTCGATGCCCGACGGTTTCCCCGAGAAGACGATGGACGTCAGCAAGCTGTTTGGCATGGGCTGGCGGCCGAAGATCAGCCTGGAAGAGGGGCTTAGGCGCACCTACGAGGAGTACAAGGCCCGCGACTAGTGCGCGAGCTTCCGTACGTCCTGAGCGCGGTTCTTCGGGCAGACGAGCACGTGGTCGTCGGTGACGACGACCACGACCTCATCCATTCCCAGGATGGACACCTGCTGTCGGGACGAGTCGTTGTACACGATCGAGTCCCGGGTGTAGAGCATCCGGGTCGGGCCCAGGGAGACGTTGCCGCCGGCGTCCGGCTCGTAGGAGCGGGCCATGGCGTCCCAAGAGCCCAGGTCGTCCCATTCGAACTCGGCTTCAACCACGTACACGTTCGACGAGCGTTCGAGTAGCGCGACGTCGATGGGGGTGCTGCGCAACTCCTCGAAGGCGCCTTTCGCGCCGGTCTCGTCCCCGTGTTGCAGTCGGTAGGCGATCTCCTGCGCCGTCTTGGCCATCTCGGGCGCGGCGAGCACAAGCTGCTCCATGAACGTCTCCAGGCGCCAGAAGAACATGCCGGAGTTCCAGAGGAAGTTGCCCTCGGCGAGGAAGCGGCGCGCCGTACCGACATCGGGCTTCTCCCGGAAGCGCAGAGCCTTGAAAACACCATCTACCGATGGCCCAACCTCTACATAACCAAAAGCGGTGTCAGGTCGGGTCGGGCGGATGCCGATGGTGACGAGCCCCTGGTTCTCCTCGGCGCCGAGCAGCGCCGTGTTCAGCGTGCGCTCAAAGGCGTCCTGCGGGGCGATGCGGTGGTCGGCGGTGGCGACGGCCATGGTGATCTCGCCCCAGCCCTCGGGGTGCGTGGCCATCAGGTTGGCGGCCACCCAAACCAGGCAGCCGGCGGTGTTGCGGCGTGCGGGCTCGGCGAGCACGTTCTGCGAGGGGAGCTCGGGGCAGGCCTCGCGCGTGGCCGCCGCCAGTGGCTCGCCGGTGGCGATCATCACGTTCTCCAGCCCGACGACCGGCGCCAGCCGCTCGACGGACTGCTGGAGCAGCGTCCTCTCCGGCGAGGCCAGTCGGAGAAACTGCTTGGGCCGTTCCGGAGTTGAGACGGGCCAGAAGCGTTCGCCGGAGCCTCCGGCCATGACGACGGCGACGCGCCGCGGATCCATGGGGTCAGGTTACCGCCAGGCGCTGTGGCGAAGCTACCCAAGCGGGTTTTCCACACTCCGGTGCAAAACTCCGCGGCATCAGGTTCAGTGATCAGGTTCACCGTGGGCGAACCTTGCACATAGGTGTGGAAAACGGTTGAAAAGCTGCCCAAACCTCACCTTCCGACCGCCCAAAGCGCCGGCGCGACGCCGCGGGCGCGGAAATGGGCGCCGGCCCGAGCGCCCGACGTCCGGGCGGCGTTAACGACGCCAGCTTAAGGCCTTGAAGATGATCAAAACGCAGTGGCCGCGCGAGCGTCCTGCCGGCGTGCGGAGCGGAGCACTGTCGCCCGGTGGTGCGATCCCATCGCGAAACATGCCGCGCTGGTATTCTGGGGTCAACTCAGATGAGC
Source organism: uncultured Fimbriimonadaceae bacterium (assembly GCA_964539295.1). Classification (GTDB taxonomy): domain Bacteria; phylum Armatimonadota; class Fimbriimonadia; order Fimbriimonadales; family Fimbriimonadaceae; genus CAZIIS01. The sequence goes on from CAZIIS010000005.1 coordinate 46,125, forward strand.
TTCACCAAGCGCACACATAGCTGCGGCGAGCTCCGCGCGGAGCACGTCGGCCAGAGCGTTGTTTTGAACGGATGGGCACACCGCGTCCGCGACCTGGGTGGCCTCGTGTTTATCGACATGAGGGACCGGTCGGGCATCGTGCAACTCGTGCTCGACCCCGAAGCGTTCCACCAGAACGAGGTCCGCAATGAGTCGTGCATCAGCGTGAGCGGGCGGATCGAGATGCGGGACGAGGACAACCGCAATCCGAAGATGCCCACCGGCGACATCGACGTGGTGGTCGAGAGCTATGAGGTGCTGAACGCGGCCAAGCCGCTGCCGTTCCCGGTCAGCGACGAGGACGAGATGCGCAAGGTGAACGAGGAACTGCGGGTCAAGTATCGCTACCTGGACCTGCGACGGCCGTCGATGACCTACCGCCTGGCGCTGCGCGCGGCGGCGATCTCCAAGATCCGGCGGTACCTGGACGCCCGGGACTTCCTTGACGTGGAGACGCCGGTGATCACCAAGTCGACGCCGGAGGGCGCGCGCGACTACCTGGTGCCGTACCGCTTGGAGCCGGGCAAGTTCTACGCGCTCCCGCAGAGCCCGCAGCAGTACAAGCAGCTTCTGATGGTGGCGGGGGTGGAGCGGTACTACCAGATCGCCAAGTGCTTCCGCGACGAGGCCCAGCGCGCCGACCGGCAGCCGGAGTTCACGCAGCTCGACCTCGAGATGTCGTTCGTCACCCAGGAGGACATCCTCCAGTTGATGGAGGGGATGACCACCTCGGTGCTAAACGAGTTGATCGACGAGTTCGGGCTTGAGAAGGACCACATCGGCGAGTTCGCGCGCATCAGCTACGACGAATCGATGCGGCTCTACGGCAACGACAAACCCGACCTTCGCTTCGGCCTGCAGTTGTTCGACGTGACCTCGGTGGTAGCGGACTCCGGCTTTGGCGTGTTCCGGTCGTGCGTGGAGGGCGGTGGCTCTGTGCGGGGCGTGCGCTACCCCGGCGGAGGACGGCTCTCGCGCAAGGAGATCGGCAAGCTCGAGGAGTTCTGCAAGGAGTACGGCGCCAAGGGCATGGCCTCGATCGCCGTGGACATGCCGGGCGAGGAGACCGAGGCCTCCCACAAAACGGCGAGCGGCATGAGCGTTCGCTCGTCGATCCTGAAGTTCTTCAAGCCGGAGGAGATCGACGCGATCCTGGCCGAGTCGAAGGCCGAGCCGGGCGACCTGCTCTGCTTCGTGGCCTCTAGCTGGGACGTGACGTGCGAAACCCTGAGCCGCCTGCGCAACCTGATCGGCGACTCGTGCGGCCTGCGCGACCCGCGCAAGCTGGCGTTCGCATGGGTGCTCGACTTCCCGTTGGTGACGTGGAACCCCACGGACAACCGTTGGGATCCGTCGCACCACCCGTTCACCGCGCCCAAGGTCGACGAGATCCACCTGTTGGAGACGGCCCCGGGCAAGGTGCACGCCGACTGCTACGACATCGTGTGCAACGGCACGGAGTGGGCCTCCGGCTCCATCCGCATCCACCAACCCGAGGTGCAGCAGCGCATCTTCAAGCTGATCGGCATCAGCGAGAAGGACCAGCAGGAGCGGTTCGGCCACATGATCGAGGCGTTCCAGTTCGGCGCCCCGCCGCACGGCGGCATCGCCCCGGGAATCGACCGGCTGATCATGTTCTTGACCGACGAGCAGAACATCCGCGAGGTGATCGCCTTCCCGAAGATGGGGAACGGATACGACCCGATGATGGACGCCCCAAGCACCATCGACCCGCAGCAGTGGGCCGAGCTTGGCATCCGCAGGTGCGAGTAGCGGCGGGTTCTTCCAAGGGTGAAGCGTGTGGCGCCCCGGTTACCGGGGCGCCACACGCGCTTTCGGGGAGCGTCAGGGTTTGGCGAAAACCACGCAGAGCGCGCGGTACTCGGCGGCGTCCCAAGCGGGGCCGTCTTCGGACGGCACGAGTTCGACGGTGACCGCCCGCTTGCCCTTGACGTGAGCTTCCGGGATGTAGAAGTCGCGCTCAGCCCAACGCGACCAGGGGTTCTGCTCGACCAGCAGCCACGGCCCGACCGTCCGCCCGTCGACCTTGACCACCGCGCGCTGGCGTCCTTTGGCCTGGTCGTACACCTTGCGGAGCCACACCCCACAGGTGCCGGGCGCCAGGCGCAGGGTGAAGCGCGCCGCAACCGAGTGGGCCGTGTGGGCGAACTGGAGCGGTTTCTTGTACTCGCGGCCCTCAAAGCAACTCGTCAACTCCTGCGACGGGCCCAGGTCGGCGCATTCGAAGGCGTGCTCCTTTCGGGACTCGGCGGAGGCCGGCTGCAGCCGATCCGATTCGACAAGGGAAAGGCCGTCGAGGCCGTAGTAGAACGTCACACTGGAATAGCCGTAGTTCCGCACGTTCTCGGTCCCGTGCTCGACGCTGTGCCAGATGCCCCCGACGAAGTTGATGCCGGGCCACAGACGGTACAGCGAGCAGTTGCCGTTGTATTGGCCTTCGTGGCTCAGCATCTCGACGGCGGGTTCGCCATGCATGGGAAGGGAGAAGGCGGTGTCGAGGAACTCGTTGCTCCAGCCTCCCAGGTGGTCGTCCTCGTGGCCCGTGCCGTGGAGGCTCGGGGTGCGGCTTCCGTTCACGGTGCAGCGCAGGTCGCCCTCCCACCACTGCTTGTTGTCGGGCGAGCCGGGTTCGACCAGCAGGACCGTTCCGACCAGCTTCCCGGCGCCGCCGATGCGCAACATGGTGTAGTCCTCGCCGAGGGTCGTCGGATGCTCCGCGTTGTGAACGGCGCGCAGCGTCCCGGCGGTCTTGGGGTCGTAGCGCTGCGGGCTGAGCTTGGCCGAAAGCCGGCCCTCGATACCGTCCACCTGGACCCGCGCGCCCTTCCAGTAGGGCATGGGAAACCGGTTCTCATAGGCGCCCTCGAACATCGCGAATCCCAAGGCCCGCACGTGCGCCGGACCCAGGCCGCTGCCGAAGAACATGCCCAGCGGGCAGTCGATCGCCGGCGCCTTGTCGCCGTTCCACCAGATGCGGATGCGGGCGGCCTGCAAGGCAGCTGCGTCCGGCTTCGATGCCGGCTCGAAGCGCAGCGCATCGATGACGCCGCTCCCGGAAAGGCGGCCGTCTTGCGGGAGCGGCTCCAACCCGGCGAACGGCTTGTCGGCCCCAGAGAAAAGCCGGGTCAGCCGCTCGGCAACCCCACCCTTCTGCCACGTTGTCACCTCCGCGTCGGGCGAAAGGCGGTCGTACTGCGCGATGTAGAAGAAGGCTCGGCGCTCGGTGGTGATGCGCAGGCGCTTGGCGTAGGAAAGGGGAACCCAGGACGGAAAGCCGCCGGTGCTGATGTGGTTGCCCGCCACGAGCGGCCTGAGGAACGGCGCCACCTTGCCGGAGTAGAGTTGGTTGGCCTCCACCTCGATGCTCGGCTTTGGTTCGCCGTCGAAGTAGAAGCGCACCTTGCCGATGGTGAGCGGATCGTAGCCGCCGGATTCGCTCGTGAACCAAAGGGTGCGGAGCCGGCCCGGCCCCTCCGCGTCGAAGATGACGTGCTCGCCGCGGGCGTCCACGTACAACTCGGAATGGGCGCCGGTGAAACCGTCGTCGTTTCCGCCCGTCCGGTCGTGGCTGCTGAAGTAGCGGCTCTCGACGCCGGGTTGTACGATCGGCCAGTTGGCGACCACGTCGTCCCAGTTGGGGGGCGGAGGAGGGGGCGGGAAAGGGATCATGACGACCCGAAGGTTACCAGCGGATCCCTTTCGTGTGGCGTTTCCTACGATTCGGTGAAGGTGACCTTGATGCCGCGCCGTTCCAGCTCGGCGACGAAGGCGCTGCCGCTCAGGGCGCACTCGTAGGGCACGCAGCCCTTGCGCAC
>CAZIIS010000005.1:50099-54616 GCA_964539295.1 uncultured Fimbriimonadaceae bacterium
TCGCTCCAGAAGCCGCAGTCGCGGAAAAGGCGCATCAGCTCGCAATGGCCGGGGTAGCGGAGCGTCTTGTAGTCGTAGTTGCGGATCCGGCCGCGGAAGGTGTACGGCGCCGTGCTGGTGCCGCTGGAGGTGTTGAACGCCTCCATGCGCCCGAGACCCGGCACGTCGACCAGTTCGTAGTCCTCAAGCGTCTGCAGGCGGACCGGTTCGCCGTTGCGGATCGAGATCGCCTCGTCGATGTACTCGCCCACGAGCCCCTCCATGCTGAAGACCAGGGCGTAGTTGAACGGAGGTTTTGGTTTCTGGGGAAGGCCGCCGCAGTAAAGGCGGACGTCCGTCACCTCGTCCAGGCGCTCCATGAAGACGAGCGCCAGGCTGTTCACCAAGCCGGGGGCGAGGCCCGCGTCCGGTACGACGGTGATCCCCTTGGCCTTTGCCTCGTCGTCGCGCTTGAGCAGCTCAATGGTGACGTCGGTGTCGTTGCCCAGGTCGACGGCGTTCACGCCGGCGCGGAAGGCCGCGTTCTCAACGGTGGCGTGCAGGTGGTACGGCACGGCGCTGAGCACCACGTCGAACCCCTGTTGGAGGAACTCGGTCACCGCGTCTTCGTTCGAGGCGTCTACGCTTACGCCCCGGCACGCGTCCCGTCCGGTCAGCCGGTTTGCTCGGTCGGCTGCGGCCTGGGCGCGCTCGGCGCTGAGGTCGGCCACGACGATGCTCGACCCCTCGGCATAGCGCGCAATGTCATATACGGCCGCTGAGCCCTGCATGCCGGAGCCCACGACGGCGAATCGCTTTCCACTCATTTCTAGGGTGAAGTATGACCGCCGGGGCAGCCCGGTTCACGGGCCGCCCCGAGGTCGCCTAGCCCACGAAGATCCGGATGGCGGGGTCGTCCGTGACCTCGCTGTATTCGTAGCCGAGCCCTTCGAGGAACTCGGCGAACTGGTCGTTGTCCTCGGGTGGAACCTGGATGCCGGCCAGCACCCGGCCGTAATCGGAGCCGTGGTTGCGGTAGTGGAAGAGCGAGATGTTCCAGGTGGGGTGCAGCGCCTGCAAGAACCCGCCGAGGGCCCCGGCGCGCTCGGGGAAGTAGAAGGAGATGACGCGCTCGTTTTCGACCAGGCTGCTGTGGCCCCCGACCATGTACCGCAGGTGCAGTTTGGCGATCTCGTTGTCGGTGAGGTCGATCGCCTCGTATCCCTCGTCGCGCATCAGCTTGAGCAGGGTTTGGTTCTGGCGGTCGCCGGAGGTTTTGATGCCCACGAAGATGTGCGCCTGGTTCGCGTCGGCGTACCGGTAGTTGAACTCCGTGATGGTGCGCGTCCCGAGCAGGGCGCAGAACTGGCGGAAACTGCCCGGCCGCTCGGGGATGGTCACCGCGAAAACGGCCTCGCGGCGCTCGCCGATCTCGGCCCGTTCGGAGACGTAGCGCAGCGTGTCGAAGTTGATGTTGGCCCCGCACGCCACCGCGACCAGGTCGCGGCCCACGGAGTTCTCGCGCTCGACCCACTTGCGGAGGCCCGCGTAGGCCAGGGCGCCGGCCGGTTCCAGCACGCAGCGGCGGTCCTCGTAGATGTCCTTCATGGCCGCGCACATCTCATCGGTGCTGACCGTGACGATCTCGTCCACCACCTTCTTGGCCAGGCGGAAGGTCTCTTCGCCGACCTGCCGAACGGCGACGCCGTCGGCGAAGCGCTCCACCTGGCTCAAGTAGACGCGCTCGCCCTTGGCCAGCGATTGCGCCATTGCGTTGGATCCCTCGGGTTGCACGCCGATCACCCTGACGTCGGGGCGCAGGCTTTTGACGTAGACGCCGATGCCCGAGATGAGACCGCCGCCGCCGACGGCGACGAACACCGCGTCCAGGTTGCCATTGTGCTGGCGGAGGATCTCCATGCCGATCGTGCCCTGACCGGCGATGACGTCGGGGTCGTCGTAGGGGTGGATGAAGGTGAGTCCGCGCTCCTCGCGCAGCCGTTCCGCCTTGGCGGCGGCGGCCTGGTAGTCGTCGCCGTGCAAGACCACCTCGGCGCCCAGAGCGCGCACGACCGACACCTTGATCTCCGGTGTGGTCTGGGGCATCACGATGGTGGCTTGGCAGCCCAGCTTTTGGGCGGCGAGGGCCACGCCTTGGGCATGGTTGCCGGCGGAGGCGGCGATCACGCCCCGGTCAAGCTCCTCGCGGGCCAGGTTCGCCATCTTGTTGTAGGCGCCGCGCACCTTGAAGGAGAAGGTGGGTTGCAGGTCCTCGCGTTTGAGCCAGACGTGGTTGTCGAGCCTTGCCGAGAGCAGAGGAGCGCGCTCCAAAGGGCTCTCGATGGCGACGTCGTACACCCGAGCCAGGAGAATGCGCCGAACATATCGCGCAAACATGACCCAATCTACCCTTGGGGGAGCTTGCGGACGGGGAGAACGGGCCTTGGCGGGCACGCCGAGACCTGTCGGCGGCGATATCGCCATGCGTTCATAGATGCATCAATTGTAGGACCAATGTACAATGGATTTGCCTTATCCGTCCATGCGGATGATGCGACTTGGAGGAAGCATTGGTAAAAAAGGCCTTTACACTGATTGAGTTGCTCGTCGTCATCGCGATCATCGCGATCCTGGCTGCCATCCTCTTCCCGGTCTTCGCCCAGGCCAAGAGCGCGGCAAAGACCACCGCGGCGCTATCGAACGTCAAGCAGGTCTCCTTGGCGTCGATCATGTACTCGTCGGACTATGACGACACGATCGTCATATGGGAGCAAGCGGTCGATCCATGGATCCCGTGGCCGATCCTGTTCCAACCCTACGTGAAGAACTCGTCGCTGATGTTCGACCCCGCGCGCAGAGTGCCGTGGGTTAATATCGACCCGGACGGCGAATGGGGATGGAACGTGACGATCGCCGTCAACTTCGGCACGTATGCCTCGAACGCCTATTGGGGTTCGACCAACACGCAGACCGGCATCGAGCACATGACGGACCGTATCGCGTTCTCCATCCAGGGCGACCCGACTGCGATCGGCGACTGGTGGCGCGGCTGGCAGCGCATGCACTGGTTTGACGCGCAGCGCTCAGCCTGCCCGGACAAGTCCAACTTCGAGACGAAGGAGCCTTGGTGGGCATGGCAGTACAACCGGCTGTACCAGGGAGCGGTTCGCTACCACACGAAGAAGCTCGTCGCGGCGATGGGGGACGGACACTCCAAACCCTTGCCGGTCGACCGGTACACGTTGCCTTCGCAGGACGAGGGCGGCTACGGGGCGTGCGAGGAGAACCACTTCCACCGCTTCGGCTACAGTGCGGGCGACGTCCCCGACGGCGCGGCCGAAGAGATCCTGAAGTTCTGGGGCAAGTGGTGGGATCTGTCCTACTGAGGATGAGGTAGCGGCAATGCAGAAGATCTCCGCAACCGTGGTCACCGTCGTGCTCGTCGTCGTGCTCGGCGTCATCGGCTTCTTCGCCTACAAGGCGTTCCTAGCGCAGCCGGAGGGTCCGAAACTGGACACCCAGGGCAAGTCCGGTATCGAGATGATGCGCGAGCAGCGGGCAGCCGGGCCTCCCCCGGGGCCGCCGCTTCCGGGCACGGATCGGGCCGGTAGCGGCGGACGACTGGAGCCGCCGCCGGCCAGACCCAGATAACGGCCAAGGGGCCCCGAGCGTGTAAAAGCTCGGGGCCCCTTCTTGTATATAACCAGCAGACTAAAGGCCTTCGGCGCTGCGCCGCAGCAGCTCTTCGTCGCCGCAACCGCGTTTGGGCGCGTAACCGCGCAGTGGTTTGATGTGCGTGTGCACGGCGTCCAGGATGTCCTCCGGGAACGGGAAGAAGGCGTCCTCGAGTTCGTCGGGCGGGGTGATCCAGTTGCGCGCACCGACCACTGCCGGCGGCGCGTCGAGCTCGTCGAAGGCCGCCCGAGCGATGTGGGAGGCCATCGTGTGCAGGAAGGAACCTCGTTCGCAGGCGTCGGATACGAGCAAGATTCGGCGCGTTTTCTTAACTGATTCCAGCACCATCGCGTAGTCAAACGGCGCCAGGCTCCGGGCGTCGATCACCTCGCAACTCATGCCGTACTCGGCTTCGAGCGTTTTGGCCGCCTTCAGCGCGCGGTAGAGCGTGGCGCCCACCGTAAGGATGGTCAGGTCGGAGCCCGCCTTGCGGAGAGCCGGCTTGCCGAGTTCGACCTCGTAGTAGCCGGTCGGCACGCCGCCGGGATGGAACAGCTCGGGTTGGTCGTAGATGCGCTGGCTCTCGAAGAACACCACCGGGTCCGTGCCGACGAGCGCCGAGGCGAGCATGCCCTTTGCGTCGTAGGGGGTGGCGGGGAAGACCACCTTGAGGCCGGGGATGTGGGTGCAGATGCTGGACCAGTCCTGGCTGTGCTGGGCGCCGTACTTGCTGCCGACGGAGACCCGAAGCACGACCGGCATCTTCAGCATGCCGCCGGACATCGCCTGCCACTTGCTGAGTTGGTTGAAGATCTCGTCGCCGGCGCGGCCCATGAAGTCGCAGTACATCAGCTCGACCAGCG